>DATGGI010000179.1:0-26996 GCA_035308545.1 Usitatibacter sp. | reverse complement strand
GAAGCCTGTTCTACGAACCCGTACTCATCTTCTACCGGTCGCCGCGGCCGATCAGCCGGTTGTCGGAGCTTGCGGGAAAGCGCATCGCGATCGGCCGCGAAGGCAGCGGAACGCGCGTCCTTGCGGAGACACTGCTGAAGGCCAACGGGATCGATGCCAACGGACCTACGGCATTTCTCGCGCTGGACGGCAAGGCGGCGGAGACGGCGCTCCTGGCAGGCCAGACGGATGTCGCATTCCTCATGGGCGACTCGGCCACGGCTGCCAGCATGAGCGACCTGATCCACACGAGAGGCATTCGTCTCTTCGACTTCGGGCAAGCCGACGCGTACGTGCGTCGCTTCCGGTACCTCAGCAAGGTCGAGTTCCCCCCGGGTTCGTTCGACCTCGGGAAGAACCTGCCCGAGAAGCCGATCGCGATCGTTGCCGCGACCGCCGAGCTCATCGCCCGGACCGACCTGCATCCGGCCCTTTCCGACCTGCTGATCGAGGCGGCGCGCGAAGTGCATGGAAGAGCCACCGTGCTCCAGAATGCCCG
Organism: Usitatibacter sp.; assembly: GCA_035308545.1. Lineage (GTDB taxonomy): Bacteria > Pseudomonadota > Gammaproteobacteria > Burkholderiales > Usitatibacteraceae > Usitatibacter. Next base: position 26,458 of record DATGGI010000179.1, on the reverse strand, counting down.
GGAGTTTCCGGCTCCGCTCGAACACGAGTACACCATGAGCGACGATGCGCTGCGCTATTACCGCTCGGGGAAGACTTTCGCCTACAAGCACCTGCCCTTCTGGTTGGCGAGCCTGGTTGATCGCGCGGTGATCCTGCTCGTGCCCGTCGCCGTCCTCCTCATCCCCGGCCTCAGGATCGTGCCGCTCCTTTACGCCTGGCGCATCAACGCACGGATCTACAGGCGCTACGGGGAATTGATGGCGCTCGAGCGCGAAGCATTCGCCCATCCCACGACCGCGCGACGCGCCGACTTGATCAAGCGCCTCGACGAGATCGAGCAACGGGTCATCGCCAGCAAATTGCCCGGTGCCTTTGCCGACCAGTCTTATGTCTTGCGGGAGCACATCGACTTCGTGCGCAACCAGCTCAACAAGCCGGAGACAACCCGCGCCGACGGGGAAGCCGCGAGGCCCGTCACTTCAACGTGAATTCGACGCGGCCCAGGGGATGCGCCTCCGGCGATTTCGATCCCGCCGCTGCCAGCAGCACGCGCTCCGCAGGCACGTGTCCCTTGGCGACGAAGTAGTCCTTCACCGCCTCCGAGCGGCGAGCCCCGAGGGCGGTCAGGTCTTCCGGGCTGATCGCGACGCGCTCCAGCAGGAGCGATTCCATCTGCGCGGTTGAAAGATCCTTGGGCGATTCCTTCGAGGCCATCTCGCGCTGGAAGACGATCTTCACGTAGCGGTCGTACTCGCCGGCCTCGAGCGTGACATCGCCCGCCGTCGGCGCTGCCTTGCTGGCGGAAGAGGGGGCATTGCGCTTCGCTTCCTTCACGGTCCGCATCAGGGCGGCCCGCTTGAGGGCCTGCAGGTCCTTCACGCCATCCACGCTCGGGGTGAGCTCGACCTTGATCGCGGGGCGATCGAGCAGGGCCTTCGACAAGGTGTCCAGCTTCTTCTGGTTCGCCGGGCCAATGTCATCGCGACCGGGTTCGAAATCCACGAAGGCGAGGTCGTCGCCCCCACCGGCGCTGCCACTGCCACCGTCGCCGCTTCCTGTGGCCGCGAGCAGCGAGAACGGCGAGGTGAGCGCCTTCTTGAGAAGGTTCACGACGACCTGCGAGATCAGGTCACCGACCGCGAATTGAGGATCCTCGAGCGAGCCGGAGATCGGCAGTGCGAGATTGATCACGCCGTTCGAGTCCTTGAGGAGGTTCACGGCGAACAACACCGGCAGCTTCGTCGCGCCGGGGCTTTCGACTTTCTCGCCGAAGACGAGCTGGTCGATCACGATCCTGTTTCGGCCCTCGAGCTTGCCGTTCTCCACGTGGTATTTCACGTCGAGCGTCAGCTTGCCCTGGGTGATGCCGTACCCCGCGTAGCGCTCGGAGTACGCCGTGAGCTTGGGCAATGCGATGTCCTTCGCATTGGCCGCGATGTCGAGGAAGAGCTGGCCGCTCAACGGATTGATCGTGCCGGAGATCGCGACCGGTGAAGCCTGGTCGTAGCTTCCCTGAAGGTCCACGACGCCGCGGCTCGCCGGGTCCGAGGAGAGATCGGTGACGCCCCCATGCAACTCGCCGACATCGGCCGTGTAGTTCGGCTTGATGTAGTGATCCGTGAAGTTGAGCCGGCTGTCTTCAAAGACGATGCGGCCGATACGGACGTCGCGCTGCCTTGGCGCCTCGGGCGCGGGAGCGGTGGGCTCGGCTCCCTCGGGAGTCGAGTTCTTGAGCTGCTGGAGGTTGATCTTGCCCTCCGGGGTCACGACGACTCTCGCGTACGCCTTCTTCACGTCGATTTCACTCACGGCGAGATGGAGTGGGTCGCTCCTGCTCCAGCGGAGGTCCATGCCTGCGAGGCTGACCGAGCTCCAATTGACGAGGTCCTCGCGGTTCGCGGCATCCACGCTCGCGACATTCGAGACGTTGGCCGAACCCGAGTACGCGATGCGCATGGCGTCGCGCTCCCCGGTCACCGTCAGCGTTCCCTTGGCGGAGGCATCGGCGCTCTTCAACGTGACGGTGGCGAACTGGTCCACATAGGGTCGGAAGGAGACGAGGTCGATGCGGCGCGCGTCGATGCGCGCGTCGAGCGACAGGGGCGCGATGCCGAAGGTCGACTCGATATCCAATTTCCCCGACTTTCCGATCTCGAGCCTTGCCCTCATCGAGCCCTTGCCGTCCTTCTCGTTGGTGATGCCTGATGCCACGAGCTCAGTGATCGCCAGGCGCTGGCTCCCCTTCGGCTTCACCGACTCGTCGGATATCGCAAACGTGTAGCCGGCGAGCGAGACCTGTCCAAGTGCGAGGGACCAGGGCGCGGACGAATCGTCGGGGGCCGCTGCCGCGCCGGCAGGACGCATCGGGATCTCGATCGAGCCGTCGCGCCTGCGCGTGATTGCGAGGGCGCCGTCGTGGCTCGAGAGCGACTCGACGCGAACGCTCTTCTTTCCGGAGTCGATGTGAATGTCCTTCACCTCGGTCGTGGTCACGTTCCATTGCTTGCGGTTGGCACTCGCATCCGCCACGCGAATCGAACCGACGTGCACCACGCCCGCGAGGGGATCGAGGGAGGCGAGCTCGAGATCGACGCGGGCAAATGTGGCGAGCGCGGGTTCCTCCGGCGTGGACAGGCGCACGTCGCGAAGCGCAAGCCTCCCGGCGACGTCGATCGAAGGTTCCTTGCCGGCCGTCTCGGCGAAGCGCACCAACAGATGGGCATCGAGCTTCGCGGAATCGATCTTCACCGGCAGGGCGGCCGGAGAGTATTCGACGTAGTGGGGCACGTCGAGGGACTCCACGTCGATGGCAAGCTGTGTCCGCAACGAGTTCTCGAACGGCAGGGTCTCACCCGTGAACCTGAATGGCGTGCCGTTCACTTCGGCGGAAAAGCTCGGCTGGACGAAGTCCTTCAAGTGCGTGGGAAGGCTCGAGACGAAGGGGACGGCTATGTCGATCCCGGTGATCTGGTGTCTCGCCCCCTTCGGCCGGTCGTCGAAGTCCACGCGCCCGTTGACGAGCCGGATGTTGCTCACGGAATATTCGGCGGATTTCACCAGTGGCCCCTTGGGCGCGCTTGCAACGCGCTCGAGGATGTCGGTCACGTTGTAGTGCGAGTCGCCGTCGCGCACGAGGTTGACCTTCAGGCCCGAGAGCGTCAGGGCGTCCGCGACCGGCGCGAGGTGGTAGATCGAGGCGATGCTGCCGTCGACATCGAGCCGGTCGAACGAAGCGAAGATCGTGCGGCCGTCGCTCTCCATGACGCGGAACCCGCTGACCGCGACGCCCAGCGTGTAGGGATTGACTGTCAGACCCTCGATCGTCACGACCCGGCCCCAGCGCCGGCCGATGTCTTCGACGATCATCTTCTTTGCGAAGGGCGGAACGACGAGCCCGAGGATGACTCCGTAGAGAGCAATGGCCGCCAGGAGGGACAGGACGATAGCCCGCCAGCGACGAGCAAGAATCGACGCGGAAAGGCCCTGCCTCGGCCGAGCAGCCGCGGGTACGGTCCTCTCGTCAACCAGACTCCGGAGGCCTGCCATCCTGGGTTTCCCCTCTGGCGCGGTGGTAAAGCATGACAGCCATTTCAGCGACAGCGCTTCTGCCGCTGTTGGATTTGACGGAGCGCGTTTGGTTGCAAGCCGGGCGCTTGGCTGGAGTGCCTGCGACTCACCTAACCCGCGCAGCGTACGATTCCAACTTCGCGATCACACCCGAATCGACATCGATCTCGTCGCGTTGCTGCCGTGCCATGTTCCTCATCTCACTCTCACCCGGCAATCGCACCGGGTTCGCCGGATCCGCCGGGACCGTCTCGTGCACGATCGCCGCGAAATCGCCGACGCGTTCGGCGAGCCACTCCTGCGTTCCCAGTCGCGTGGCATCGATCACGACGAAGAAGTGCCCGATCTTCTGCTCGAGCTGCGGCTCGTCGATCCACGAGTTCACGCGCGTGAGGTACTCGGCGCCCGAGAGCACGCCGGCGAAGAGATCGACCATCAGCGCAAGGCCATAGCCCTTGTAGCCACCGAAGGGCAACAGGAACCCATCGATCGCGGCGCGTGGATCCGTCGTGGGCTTGCCGTCCTTGTCGGTGGCCCATGTGTCGGGAATGGAGCGGCCGGCTTTCACCGCGTCGCGAATCTTCGCCCGGGCCACGACGCTCATCGCCATGTCGAGGATGATTGGATCGGTGCCTGGACGAGGAACTCCGATCGCGAGCGGATTGTTGCCAACCTTGGTCTCGCGGCCGCCAGTCGGTGCGATCGTCGGCGTGGCGTTGCTGCCCACGATGCTCGCGAATCCTTGTTGCGCCGCGATGTAGCAGTAAGGGCCGCACGCGCCGAAGTGATTGCTGTTGCGGGCGAACGCGATGCCGATTCCATTCTCGCGCGCCGCGGCGATCGCGGCTTCGAGCGCGCGCATGCCGACCGCGGGACCCACGCCGTTGTCGCCATCGACTCTCGCCATGCCGGGTGCGACCGATTCAACGCGGATGTTCGCCTTGGCCCGAATCCCGCCGATGGCGAGGCGCTCGCCGTACGACTCCATGCGGCTCACGCCATGCGTGTGATGGCCGAAAAGGTCGCCGAGAACGAGAATGCGCGCGGCGTTGGCGGCATCCTCACGCGGGACGCCCAGGCCCACGAGCGCATCGGCCGTGAGCTTCTCCAGCTCCTCGGCCTTCATTCCGGCGTGATCTTCGCTTCGCGAACGACTTTGCTCCACTTCTCGGTTTCGCGGTCGATGTACTGGGCGAGTTCTTCGCGGGTCCCTGGCATCGGTATCAAGCCGTGCTTGGCAAGCTCCGTGTTGATCGTGGGATCCTTCAGCGCTTTCACCAGCTCGCGATTCCAGAAGTCGAGGATGTCCTTCGGCGTCTTGGCGGGCGCGACGAACGCGTACCAGTTCATCGCCTCGAATCCCGGATAGCCGGACTCGGCGACGGTCGGGACGTTCGGCATCGTGGCGAGGCGCGTGGGTCCCGTCACGGCGAGCGCGAAGAGCTTCCCGGATTCGACGTATTGTTGCGCGGTCGAGGGAACCGCGGGATACATCGTGACGCGGCCGCCGAGGAGGTCGATCATCGCCGGGCCGCCGCCCTTGTAAGGGACGTGGATCATCTCGATGCCGGCGCGCTGCTTGAAGAGCTCGCCGGCGAGGTGTCCCGCGCCACCCACGCCCGACGACGCGTAGGTGAGCTCGCCGGGCTTCGCCTTCGCAAGCGCAACGAATTCCGCGAGCGTCTTCGCGGGCACGCCGGGATGCACCACGAATACGTTGGGAAACACCATGCCCATCGTGATCGGCGCGATGTCGCGCTTGGGGTCGTAGGCGAGGTCCTTGTACATCGCGGGCGACACGGTGAGCGGACCGACCGACGAGAGCGAGATCGTGTAGCCGTCCGGTGCGGCCGTCGCGATCTGCTGCGCGGCGATATTGCCTCCGGCGCCCGCGCGGTTCTCGACGACGACGGAAACGCCCAGCGTGTCGGAGAGTTTCTTGGCGATGATGCGCGCCGCCGTGTCGGTGCCGCCGCCGGGCGCGAAGCCGACTGTGAGCGTCACGGTCCGGGAAGGAAACTTGTCCTGGGCGAAGGCGCCGAGCGACACGGCGAGTCCAAGCGCCAGCAACATCCGTGCGATGAGGGTCAAGGTCTTCCTCCGATTACAATCGTCCATGGATTTCTCCCGAGTTTACGACTTGCTGGTCCTCGGCGGTGGCAACGCGGCGCTATGTGCCGCTCTTACCGCGCGCCGCGCCGGCCTCTCGGTCCTCGTGGTCGAATCGGCGCCCGTCCACTACCGGGGCGGCAACAGCCGGCACACGCGAAACCTCCGCGCGATGCATTCGGGACCGCTCGACGTCCTCAAGGACGCGTATCCCGAAGAGGAATACTGGCAGGACCTCCTCAAGGTGACGGGCGGGCTCACGGATGAACGCCTCGCCCGCATGACGATCCGAAACACCGAGCAGCACCTGCCCTGGATGAAGGATCACGGCGTCAAGTTCCAGGCGCCGCTCGGCGGCACGCTGCACCTCGCGCGAACCAACGCATTCTTCCTCGGCGGCGGAAAGGCGTTGGTCAATGCGTACTACGCGGCGGCCGAATCGCTCGGCGTGGAAATCGCCTACGACACGGAAGTCATCGACCTCGAGATGCAGGGCGACCGCTTCGTCTCGGCGACCGTGCTGCGCCACAGCCTCGAGCACGTCGTGCGGGCGAAGACCGTCGTCGCGGCAAGCGGCGGATTCGAATCGAATCTCGAGTGGCTGCGCGAAGCCTGGGGTCCCGCGGCGGACAACTTCCTCATTCGCGGCACGCCCTACAATCGCGGCAAGGTGCTGAAGCTGCTTCACGAGAAGGGCGCGAAGTCCGTCGGCGATGCGACGCAGGGCCATTGCGTCGCGATCGACGCGCGTTCGCCCAAGTTCGACGGCGGCATCGTGACGCGCGTGGACGCGGTGTCGCTCGGCATCGTGGTGAACAAACATTGCAAGCGCTTCTACGACGAGGGCGAGGATTTCTGGCCCAAGCGCTACGCGATCTGGGGGCGTCTCGTCGCCGCCGAGGCCGACCAGATCGCCTACTCGATCATCGACGCGAAATCCATGGGCAAGTTCATGCCGCCCGTGTATCCGCCGCTGAAGGCTTCGTCGATCGGCGAGCTCGCCGCGGTGCTGAAGCTCGATCGCGGCGCACTCGAGAAGACGGTCGCGGAATTCAATGCCGCGGTGAGGCCCGGGACGTTCGACCACACGATCCTCGACGACTGCGCCACGGCGGGTCTTGCGCCTGCGAAGACGCACTGGGCCCGCGCGATCGACACGCCGCCCTTCTTCGCCTACCCGCTGCGGCCCGGGATCACGTTCACGTATCTCGGCGTCGGCATCGACGGGAAGGCCCGCATGCTGATGGATGACGGCAAGCCTTCGGCCAACGTCTTCGCCGCGGGCGAGATCATGGCCGGCAACGTGCTCGGCAAGGGTTATCTCGCGGGCATCGGCATGGCGATCGGCACCACCTTCGGTCGCATCGCGGGCGAGGAGGCCGCGCGCCATGTCCGCGGGTAAGCCGAGACTCGAGGAGCTCGTCGCGGAAGCGCAGCGCATGCTCGCGATCTGCAATGCATGCCGCTACTGCGAGGGATACTGCGCGGTCTTCCCCGCGCTCGAGCGGCGCCTCGAATTCAACGAGGGCGACGTCCACTACCTTGCGAACCTCTGCCACAACTGCGGCGCATGCCTCTATGCGTGCCAGTACGCGCCCCCGCACGAGTTCAACCTGAACTTCCCGAAGATGCTCGCGCAGGTGCGAAAGGAGACGTACTCGAAGTACGCGTGGCCTTCATTCCTCGGAGCGGCGTTCGAGCGCAACGGCGCCGTGGTGGCGATCTCGACCGCGCTCGCGATCGCGCTGCTCTTCATCATCACCGCGATTCTCGGTGACCCCGTTGCATTCTTCGCCGCGCATCCCGATTCCGAGGGCTCCTTCTACGCGGTGATGCCGCACGGGACGATGGTCACGATCTTTGGTGCCGTCTTCCTCTTCGCGGTCGCGTCGCTCGCGATAAGCCTGGTGACGTTCTGGATCGATGGCGGCGAGACGCTCATCGATCTTGCGGCGCCGTTGCCCGTCCTCAGCGCCAAGGCGGACGCGGCCGTTCTGCGCAACCTCGACGATGGCCGGCGCAAGACCTTCCATCACTTCACTTTCTACGGCTTCATGCTTTGCTTCGCCTCGACAGCGGTCGCTACGATCTATCACTACATCTTCGGAATCCACGCGCCGTATCCCTTCTGGAGTCTGCCGGTGCTCCTCGGAACGCTGGGCGGCGTCGGGCTCGTGGTGGGAACACTGGGTCTCATCCGGTGCGGATTGCGCCGTGACCCCGATCTCATGGATCGCACGCAGACGGGCATGGCCGTCGGATTCCTGGTGCTACTCTTGCTGCTGGGCGCGACGGGGCTCGCGCTCCTCGCATTCCGCGAGACGCGGGCGATGGGAACGCTCCTCGCACTGCACCTCGGCGTGGTGCTCGCCTTCTTCGTGACGATGCCCTACGGAAAATTCGTCCATGGGCTGTATCGCTTTGCGGCGCTCGTGCGCTTCCATCTCGAACGCCGGCGCCCGCTTCCCGAAATCGGTTCCGAGTAAGGAGATTCCCGATGTCCAACATGGCCCACCTTCCGATCCCGTCGATGAAGAACCGCGTCACGTCCGCCGAATGGAAAGCTCGCGTGGATCTTGCGGCGTGCTATCGCCTGGTCGAGCACTACGGCATGTCGGACATGATGGCGAACCACATCTCCGCGGCCGTGCCGGGCGAAGAGGGCGCGTTCCTCATCAACGCCTACGGGATGATGTACGAGGAGATCACGGCGTCCAGCCTCATCAAGATCGACGTGGACGGCAACATCCTCCTCAAGCCGGATTTCGGCGAGCTCGACTACGGCATCAACCGCGCGGGATACGTGATCCACGGAGCCATCCACAAGGCCCGCCACGACGTGGCCTGCGTGATCCACACGCACACCTGGGCGGGCATGGCGCTCTCGGCGCTCGAGTGCGGCGTGCTGCCCATCACGCAGACGTCGATGCGGTTCCTCAAGATCGGCTACCACGACTACCAGGGGGTGGTCCTCGATTCGAAGGAGGAGGCCTCGCTCCTGAAGGACCTCGGGAAGAACGAGGCGCTCATCCTGCGCAACCACGGGCTCATCACCGTGGGCAAGACGATCGGCGAGGCGTTCAACTGGATGCACCGGCTCGATCTCACCGCGCGGTCGCAGCTCGCGGCCATGGCGACGGGAGCGAAGCTCGTGAAGGTGCCCCCGAAAGTGCTGGAAGAGACGTACATGAACTACCAGCCGCAAACGCGCCGCCCCTATGGCGTGATGGAGTGGCCCGCGTTGCTTCGCAAGCTGGACCGCATGGATCCCGGCTTCCGGGATTAGCGTTGCTCGTCGTCGATTCCCAGGTCCACATCTGGGCCGCCGATACGCCCGAGCGTCCCTGGCGAGCCGGCGCGCATGCGCAAACTCAGCGCGCGATCCCCGTGACCGCGGACGAAGTGCTTCGCTGGATGGACGAGGGAGGCGTGGACCGCGCGATCATCGTGCCTCCATCCTGGGAAGGCGATCGCAACGATCTCGCGTGCGAAGCGGCGGCGAAGCACCCCGGGCGTTTCGCGGTGATGGGCCGCGTCGATCCGGGCGCGGCCGGATTGCGCGCGCAGTTGCCGACGTGGCGCAAGCAGCCGGGCATGCTCGGAATGCGATTCGCGCTCCACACGCCGCAGCTTCGGCAACCCTTCCTCGACGGGCACTACGACTGGATCTGGAGCGAGGCCGAGCGCCACGCGATTCCGGTGATGGTGCTGATCCACCATCCCTACATGCCGATGATCGATGCCATCGCCGCCAGGTACCCGGCGCTCAAGCTCGTCATCGATCACCTGGGGCTCGTGAACGGAGAGAAGGATGCGCATGCGTTCCGCGAGATCGATAAGCTCCTCGCGCTCGCGGGGCGCCCCAACATCGCGGTGAAGTCCAGCGCCTTGCCGTGCTACAGCGACGAGCCCTATCCCTATCCCGGACTGCACCGCCATGTGAAGCAGGTCCTCGATGCGTTCGGCCCGAAGCGCATGTTCTGGGGCACGGACCAGACGCGTTCGCCGATCAAGTATCGCGAGGGCATCGCGCTCTTCACCGAGCGCATGCCGTTCCTCTCGGCGGCCGACAAGGAATGGATCATGGGCCGCGGCGTGTGCGAATGGCTCGGATGGAAATGACGACTGGAGGAGGAACCATGAAACGTTGGCTCTCGTTGCTCGCTTCGCTTTGCGCGGCCACCGCGCTCGCGCAGCCCTATCCCAACAAGCCCGTGCACATCGTCGTGGGATTCGCGCCGGGTGGAAACCTCGATCTCACCGCGCGCCTCTTCGCCGATGCGATGTCGAAGGAGCTGGGACAGCCTTTCGTGATCGACAATCGCGCGGGAGCCGGCGGCGCCATCGGCCAGGAGTTCGTGTCGAAGGCGGCGCCCGACGGCTACACGCTCGTCGTGGGCACCACCGGCACGACCGTGGTGAGCCCGCTGCTCATCGCGGGAGGCAAGCCGCCCTATGCGCTGAAGGACTTCGCTCCGGTCGGGATGCTGGCCGTCACGCCGCTCCTGCTCGAGGTGCCGGCGTCGAGTCCCTACAAGGACGTCGCGTCGTTCTTCGCGAACGTCCGCGCGAACCCCGGCAAGGTGAGCATCGGCCACTCGGGCAACGGAACCACGAACCACATCGCGATCCTGCTGCTCCAGGATGCGATGAAGGTGAGCTTCAACGTGGTGCCCTACAAGGGTTCCGGGCCGATGCTTGTCGATCTCGTGGGTGGCCAGATCGAATCGGGCATCGACCAGACGTCGAGCTCGATCGCGCAGGTCAAGGCGGGCAAGCTTCGCGCGCTCGCCGCCTGCACGCGAAAGCGCGTCGCGGACCTTCCCGACGTGCCGACACTCGACGAGTCGGGCGTGCCCGGCTACGAGGCCGTGACGCCGAGCGGGCTCTTCGCGCCCGCGGGAACGCCGCCCGAGGTCGTGAAGGCGTTGAGCACGGCCATCTCCCATGCGCTCGCGCAGCCCGCGACACAGAAGCGGCTCGCCGAGCTGGGTTCGGAGGTTCGTCCCATGAGCCCCGGGGAATTCACGAAGTTCATGCAGGACGAGGAGGCGCGCCTCAAGGCGCTAGCGGCAAAGGGAGTCCTGAAGGGCGAGTAACGACTGCACGTTCCCGGTGTTCGGAACCACGATCGCGGTGTCGAGAATGGGCACGCCCAGTCCCTTGACGATCGCGTCGAACGTCGAATAGGTGTCGGACACGCGCGCCTCGTTGGAGACGGTGTCCCAGAACTTGTAGCGGTAGACGAGCAGGTGTCGTGTCTTCACCCGCCCACGATAGGCGAGTCCGCGTCCCGGGGAAATCGACCGGAGGACCCAGTACTTTCGGCCTAGGCCTCGACTCCGAGCTCGCGAAGGATCTCCGCGCGAAGCGCCTGCAAGCTGGGATCGGAAAGCTTGCGGGGGTGCGGGAACGGCACCTGGAAGGTCGCCTGGATCGTCGTGGGACGCGGTCCCAGGACCATGATGCGGTCGGCCATGTGGACCGCTTCCTCGACATCGTGCGTGATGAGCACCACCGTATGCCGCTCCTCGGCGAGGATGCGCAGCAGCTCGTTGCGCATCCGCAGGTTCATGAGCGCATCGAGCGCGGAGAACGGTTCGTCCATGTAGAGGATCTCGGGCTTCACGACGAGCGCGCGCGCGAGCTCCACGCGCTTCAGCATGCCGCCGGAAAGCTCGTGCGGATAGCTCATCTCGAATCCCTTCAGCCCCACCATGGCGGCATAGTGGTCGGCCAACGCGTGCGGGTCGTCCACGCCATGGCGATCCGTGAGGCCGAACATGAGGTTCTGCTGCACCGTGAGCCATGGAAAGACCGAGCCATGCTGCGAGATCACGATGCCCCTGGGGCTCGGCCCGTTGAGCGCGGCGCCATCGACGAGGACGCTTCCCCCGTCGGGGCGATCGAAGCCCGCGATGATGTTCATGATCGTGGACTTGCCGCATCCCGAAGGACCGACCATGGCGACGAATTCGCCCTCGGCCACGGAGAAGCTCACGCCGCCGATGACGGGCAGCGTCCCTTTCGGGGACGGAAAGCTCTTCTCGAGGCCCTCGACGGCGATCTTGCTAGCGGACATAGCGCCACCGGACCGACCTCAGCCGTTCGAGCCGCCGCATCGCGCCATCGAGCATGAGTCCGATGACGCCGATGATGATCATGCCCGCGATCACCAGGTCGTAACGATTACCGGCGTTGCGCGAATCCATGATCATGTAGCCCAGCCCCGATCGCAGCGAGATCATTTCCGCGGCGACCACCACCAGCCACGCGACGCCCAGGCCGATGCGCATGCCGACGATCACTTGCGGCAGCACCGCGGGAATCACGACGCGCCGGAACAACGTGTAGCGCGACACGCCGAAGTTCGCCGCGGCCCACAGGTAGCGCCGCTCGATGGTGTGCACGCCCGACACGGTCTGCACGATCATCGGGAAGACCGACGAAAGGAAGATGAGGAAGATCGGCGACAGGTCGCCCACGCCGAACCACAGGATCGCGAGCGGGATCCACGCGATCGGCGAGATCGGCCGCAGCATCTGGAAGAGCGGGTTCAGCGTGGAGTAGGCCCCGTGGACCCATCCCATCCAGAGGCCGAGTGGAATCGCGAAGCACACTGCGAGGAGGAAGCCCGCCGCGACGCGAAAGAGCGAAGCGCCGATGTGGTCGAAGAGCGTGCCGTCCTGGACCAGCTCCCACGCGCCCGTGACCACCTGGAGCGGCGTCGGAAAGATCGCGCTCTCCGTCTCGACCACGATGATCCACCACGCCGCGAGCAGCGCTGCGATGACCGCCGTCGCGGGGAGCCACTGCAGCACCTTCTTCAGCTGATGCCTCCCGAGGCCATGAGCGCGCGCGCGCGCCAGGCGAGGCGTTCCCAACCCGGCGCCGGGCCGGGCTCGACAGTGACTGTCATCTGTCCGCTCGCGTGCGCCGTGCAGGCGAATTGGTAGCTGGAGGCGGTGGCGAACGGCAACCGGAAGCTCTGGCCCGGCATCATCAGCACCGGGCCGAAGACCTGGGGCACGTCGTCCCGGTTGCGCAGCACGAGGACGTCCTTGATGCCGAGCTGCAGGCGCACGTTGTTCGGCAGGATCTCCACCTTGTCTCCCGCCATGCGGCGCGCATACGTGCCCTTGGGAATCTCGAACACTTCATCGCGGTTGTCCGCGATGACCGGACTCACGGCAGCCCAGGCGACCGCGGTCGTCGCGGCGACGGCGAGCAGGAGAATGGCTTTCTTCATTCGCGAAGCAGGATCGCGGCGTCGTGCGCGTAGTCGTCGGCGCCATGGCCGTACGGCATCAGCGCGCGAATCCTTCCCTCGCGATCGATGAGGTACACGAACGACGAGTGGTCGAAGCCGTTCGCCACTTTCGTGGACGTGATGCCGTATCCCTGGCGAACGGCGGCGAGCGCCCGCGGCGTGCCGGTGCCGCCGATGAACGAGGGATCGAACGTGGCCAGGAAATCGTGCAGCTGGACGGGGCCGTCCCGTTCCGGATCCACCGTCACGTATACGACCTGCAGGTCCTTGCCGGTCGCGCCGAGCTTCCTGCGCGCCTGGGCGAGCGTCGCGAGCGTTGTCGGGCAAACGGCGGCGCAGTGGCTGTAGCCGAATCCGAGCAGCACGACCTTGCCGTGGTAGCGGCTCAACTTGAGCTCGTTGCCATCGGATCCCGTGAGCGAGAAGTCGGGCGCCGCGCGTGGCGGATCGAAGACACCCGCTCGCAGCGTGCCCTCGGCCGCGCGAACCGGCTGCGCGATCACGGCCGCCGCGAGGAGCGCCGCGAGGAATGCGACGCTCTTCAAAGCCTGATCGCCGCGGGCTTCGCGTTCTTCGCGAAGCTGTCGTCCACGTACTTCTCGTAAGGCACGGGACGCTTGAGTGTCCCGGCGTCGATCGAAAGCTGCATCAGTTCGTCGAATTCCGCGCGCACCATCGCGAGGTCGCCGTAGGTCACCCGGTCCGTGGGATTCTCCATGACGAACCTGAGGATGTTGGGGTCCTGGTTGAAGTACTTGCGACCGGCGGCGATCTTCACCGCCTTGTCGCGGTTGGCCTGCTGCTGGTCGAGCCAGGCCCCCGCGCCGAGCACGTAGTTCACGAGGTCCTGCACGAGCGCGCGATTCTCCCGGATGACCTCCTCGCGCACCGTGAGCACGCAGCAGATGTATTTGCGCCACTCGTCGCGGGTCATGCTGAGCGGGCGCGCATATCCGGCGCGCTGCGCGGCCGCGCCGAACGGCTCGCCCGTGCAATAGGCATCGACCGCCTTCGCATAGAGCGCCGCCGGCATGTCGGCCGGGGCGAGCTCGATCAGCTCGACGTCCTTCGGCGTCATCCCTTCCTTCGCCAGCATCTTGCGCAGGAAGAGAAAGTCGACCGCGAAGCGGCTGGGCACCGCGACACGCTTGCCCTTGAGCTGCCTGTAACTCGCATAGCCCGAGTCGGTGCGCACCATGATCACGGCGCCGGAGCGATGGCCCAGCGACACGATCTTGATCGGGATCTTCTGGTCGGCGAGGTCCATCACGAGCGGGGCCAGCATGTAGGCCGCGGGAATGCGGCCCGCCATCAGCGATTCCTTCACCTCGGGCCAGCCGTTGTACTTGCTGTATTCGAACTGCCGCTGGCCCGCGGCGTCCGCTGCGCGTGCGGTGCACGCGACGGGCAGGGTGAGGTTGCAGGTGACGGCGAGGCCGCCCACCACGAGCGGATCTTGCGCGGCCATCGCACCGCCGATGGTTCCGAAAGGAAACGCGGCTGCTGCCGCGCCTGCCAGGAGCGATCGGCGGCGTCGAAAGTGAGTGTCGCTAGGATCCACCGGGCGAAATTACCATTTTCAACCGTGCGGTTGCGGTGGCGGAAGGAACATTCCGATCACCGCCAGCGCGAGGATCGCGCCACCGAGGAGCAGGGCGACGACATTCCATGCGCCGAAGCGGGCGTTGCGATCGGCGTCGGGCGCGACCTTCGCGTTGACCTCGTTCACCACGCGTTGCACCACGAGCAGGGGAACGACGGCGAACCACGAGATGAGCCAATACGGATCCGGAAGCCGCCACATGACGCTGAGGATCAGGAAAAGGGCCGCCATTCCGTGCGCTCCGCCGGGAAGCGGCACGCCCTTCGCGGTCGAATATTCGTTGACGTGCTTGAACAGGGCGAACGAGGTGATGGGCAGGAAGAAACCGCGTATGCCGGCGGAGTAGTCCTTCCTGAAGAGGTGGTTCGCGCATTTCCAGTTCTTGTAGCCCCAGTAGATCTCGTAGAGCCCGCCCGTGCACATGCTCATCAGGGCGAGCTTGAGGAGGCTTACGGGAAAGAATGCGGGCTGCCCGTCTTCGTCCGCGGGCGCAGCCGCCTCGAGATTGGCCTTCGGAGCCGCGTAGGGATTGGCTGAGGTATTCGGCAACTCGGCTGGCATTGGAAGGCTCCCTGTTGTTGTTGGAATCGGCGCTAGCGTACTAGAACGTCGATCGCTTTTCGAACCGCGCGAATTCGCCGACGGCTTCTGAAACCTCCACGGCGACCACGCGCGCATCCCCGGGCCCGCGATGCGCCCATCGCACGATCGCGTCGATCGCATCGGAAGAGCCCTGCACGGTCGCTTCCACGGAGCCGTCGGCGCGGTTGCAGACCCAGCCCGTGACGCCGAGGCGATCGGCCTCGAGCCGCATGGACTCGCGAAAGAAGACGCCCTGGACGTGTCCGGTGATGCGCAGGCCCTTCGTGACCTTGTCACTCATCGTGGGAGACGCGCCCGCGGTTGCGTTTCACCGCGCCGCGCCCCTTCTTCGCCTCGATGCGGCGCCTCTTCGACGCGAACGTGGGTTTGGTGGCGACGCGCTTCTTCGGAACGTGATTGAGGCGTTGCAGCCGCTCGATCAGCCGATCGAAAGCGATCTCCCGGTTGCGATGCTGCGAGGGCGAGTCCTGGGCGACCACCACGACGCCCGAGGGGGGATGCGTGAGGCGCAGGGCCGACTCGGTCCGGTTCACGTGCTGGCCGCCGGGGCCGCTCGCCCGGAACACATCCGTCTCGACCTCGCGGGCGAGCACGTCGCGGTCGGTCGAGTAGGGAGGGGGTTGGAGGGGGGCGCGTCGCGTCATGCACCGATTTTGGCCATGCGGGGGCGATTCTTACAACTGTATTGGCCGACTCTTACAACGGTATTGGAGGGTGCCCGTTTTTGTGAAGGCGATCACAGTGGCTCGCCCGGCCGCCTGCAAAGATGGGCCATCGAATTCTTCGGGTGCAGGGAGCGCAGCAATGACCGCCAAGCAGCAGATCGCTACCGGGTTCCTCGCAGCGCTGATCATCTGCAGCGTCGCATTCATGCCCGCGACGGCCGACACCGGCTCGCACGCCGTGAAGACCATCAAGCGCGCGACTCCCGTGGTGGCGACGCAGGCCGGCGCCGCGCAACCGGCGAACTCGCCGGGCCGCGACCTCACCTACAACTAAGGCTTTACCCGCAAGGCGCACACTTGCGGACCCGCCGGGAATCCCCGGCGGGTTTTTTTATCACTTGATGCGCATTCCGGGCATCGCGCCCGAGTCCGGCGCGAGGAGATAGATCGAGCTGCCGTCGCCCGCGGCGAGCACCATGCCCTGGGATTCCCCGAAGCGCATCTTGCGAGGCGCGAGGTTGGCCACCATCACCGTGAGCCGCCCGATCAATTCCTTGGGCGTGTACACCGACCGGATGCCCGCGAACACGGTGCGCGTGTCGATGCCGATGTCGAGCGTGAGCTTGATCAGCTTGTCCGCGTCGGCGACGAGCTCCGCATCCACGATGCGCGCGATGCGAAGGTCGATGCGCGCGAAATCGTCGATCGAGATCGTCTCGCCCACGGGCAGGATCACCGGCGGCTTGGGAGGCTCGATCGGCTCGAGCTTGAATTCCGGCGCGTCGCTCGCGGCCGCCGGCTTCGCCGGGGCTTCGGGCTTCGATTCCTGCGGCGGCTCCAGCAGCTGGTCGATCTGCTTCGGATCGATCCGCGAGATGAGGTGCTTGTAGGCCTGGACCTTGTGCCCCGCCTTCAACGGCGTGGCGACATCCTCCCAGTCGAGCGGCTTGATGGCGAGGAACTCCTCGACGTCGGCCGCCATCTGGGGCAGCACCGGCTTCAGGTAGATCGTGAGGATGCGGAAGAGCTCGAGGTAGAGCGTGCAGAACCACTGCAGGGCCCCGTCCTGGCCCGATTCCTTCGCGATCTCCCAGGGCTTCTGCTCGTCCACGTATTGGTTCACGCGGTCGGCGAGGAACATGATCTGGCGGATCGCCTTGCCGAATTCGCGCGCGTCGTAATCGGCGGCGATGGCGTCGGCGAAGCTGCGCACCTCGAAGAGGATCTGGGGAACTTGCTCGTCGCTCAGGGCGCTCGCCGTGGGCGGGAGCGCGCCCCTCATCTTGTGCCCGAGCTCCTGGGCCGCCGACAGCGGCTCGGCGGTGAGCGCTCCGCCGAATCGCTTGCCGATGAACCCCGCGGCGCGGCTCGCGATGTTCACGTACTTCCCCACGAGATCCGAATTGACGCGCGCGAGGAAATCGTCCGGATTGAAGTCCAGGTCCTCGACGCGGGCGTTCAGCTTGGCCGCGAGGTAGTAGCGCACCCACTCGGGATTCAATCCTAGCTCGATGTAGCGCTGCGGGCTCACGGTGACGCCCCGCGACTTGCTCATCTTCTCGCCCGAGAGCTGCAGGAACCCGTGCACGTAGACGTTCTCCGGCACCTTGCGGTCCGAGAACTTGAGCATCGCCGGCCAGAAGAGCGTGTGGAAATAGATGATGTCCTTGCCGATGAAGTGGAACTGCTCGACCTTCGGGTCGGCGAGGTACTTGTCGAAATCCTGGCCCTTCTTCTCGAGGTAGTTCTTGAGCGACGCGAGGTAGCCGATGGGCGCGTCCAGCCAGACGTAGAAATACTTGCCCTTGGCGCCGGGGATCTCGAAGCCGAAGTAGGGCGCGTCGCGCGTCACGTCCCAGTCGTTCAGGCCGCCATCCAGCCACTCCTTCACCTTGTTCGAGACCTCGGGCTGGAGCTTGCCGTCCTGCGTCCATTCGCGCAGGAACTCCACGCAACGCGGGTCCGACAGCTTGAAGAAGAAGTGGTCCGACTTCCTGAGCACGGGCTTGGCGCCGGTGAGCGCCGAGTACGGGTTCTTCAGGTCGGTCGGCGCGTACACGGCGCCGCAGTTCTCGCAGGAATCCCCGTACTGGTCCTTCGTGCCGCACTTCGGGCATTCGCCCTTGATGTAGCGGTCGGGCAGGAACATGCCCTTCACCGGGTCGAAGAACTGCTCGATCGTCTTCGTGTCGATGAACCCGGCCTTCTTCAGCGCGAGGAAGATCGCGCTCGCGAGCTCGCGGTTCTCCTCGGAGTGCGTCGAGTGGAAATTGTCGAAGCTGATGCCGAAGCGCTGGTAGTCGCGCTTGTGCCCCTCGGCGATGCCGGCGATCAGCTCCTCGGGCGTGATGCCCAGCGACTCCGCCCGAAGCATGATCGGCGCGCCATGGGCATCGTCGGCGCAGACGAAATTGACCTTGTGTCCGCGCAGGCGCTGGAAGCGAACCCAGATGTCGGCCTGCACGTATTCCATGATGTGCCCGATGTGGAACGGGCCATTGGCGTAGGGCAGCGCGGTAGTGACGAAAAGCTTGCGGGGCATTGAGCGGTAAGAAGGAGGCTCCGCGATGATAGCAAATTGCTTTAAAATTCAATGTTCCCTCCGCATCGCGCGATACTCCCACGCATGGCTGTCACCGAGAAAGACGTCACCGACGCGCTCTCAGAGCTCATCGACCCGGTCACGGGCCGCAATTACGTCGAGCAGAAGAGCGTGAAGAACGTGAAGATCGAGGGCGAGCGCGTCTCGCTCGACGTGGTGCTCGGCTATCCGGCGCGGGGCGTGCTCGAGTCGGTGCGCAAGAGCATCTCGGGGCGGCTCGCGGGCATCCCGGGCGTGACCCAATCGAGCGTGAACGTCTTCTCGAAGGTCGTCTCCCATGCCGTGCAGCGCGGCGTGAAGCTCGTCCCCGGCATCAAGAACATCATCGCGGTGGCTTCGGGCAAGGGAGGCGTGGGCAAGAGCACGACCGCGGTGAACCTCGCGCTCGCCCTCGCGGCCGAGGGCGCGACAGTCGGCATGCTCGACGCCGACATCTACGGCCCGTCGCAGCCGCTCATGCTCGGCATCACGGGGCGCCCCACGTCGAAGGACGGCAAGAGCATGGAACCCATGGAAGGCCACGGCGTGCAGGCCATGAGCGTGGGCTTCCTGATCGAGCAGGACACGCCCATGGTGTGGCGCGGCCCGATGGTCACCCAGGCCCTCGAGCAGCTGCTCACGGAGACGCGCTGGCGCGATCTCGACTACCTCGTGGTGGATCTTCCCCCGGGCACGGGCGACATCCAGCTCACGCTCGCGCAGAAGGTGCCGGTCACGGGCGCCGTGATCGTCACCACGCCCCAGGACATCGCCCTCATCGATGCGAGGAAGGGCCTCAAGATGTTCGAGAAGGTGGGCATTCCGATCATCGGCATCGTCGAGAACATGGCGATCCACATCTGCTCGCAGTGCGGCCACGCCGAGCACATCTTCGGACAAGGCGGCGGCGCGCGCATGAGCAAGGACTACGATGTGGAGCTGCTGGGGGCGTTGCCGCTCGACATCCGCATCCGCGAGCAGGCCGATTCGGGCAAGCCCACGGTGATCGCGGACCCCGACGGCCCCATCGCCGCCATCTACCGCGACGTGGCCCGCAAGGTCGCCGCGCGCATCGCGCGCCAGTCGGAGGATCGCTCCTCGGTGTTTCCCAAGATCGTCATACAGAACAACTAAGGGACTTCATGAGCATCAAGAGCGACAAGTGGATCCGGCGCATGGCCGAGGAGCACCGCATGATCGAGCCGTTCGAGGCGGGGCAGGTGCGCGAGGTCGCGGGCCAGCGCATCGTGTCCTACGGCACCTCGAGCTACGGCTACGACATTCGCAGCTCGAACGAATTCAAGATCTTCACCAACATCAACTCCACGATCGTCGACCCGAAGGCCTTCGATCCCAAGTCCTTCGTCGACTTCACGGGCGACGTCTGCATCATCCCGCCCAACTCGTTCGCCCTCGCGCGCACGGTCGAATACTTCCGGATTCCGCGCAACGTCCTCACCGTGTGCCTGGGCAAATCCACCTATGCCCGCTGCGGGATCATCGTGAACGTGACGCCCTTCGAGCCCGAGTGGGAAGGCTACGTCACGCTGGAATTCTCGAACACCACGCCCCTTCCGGCCAAGATCTACGCCAACGAAGGGGTCGCCCAGGTCATCTTCTTCGAGTCCGACGAGGTCTGCGAGACGTCCTACCGCGACCGGGGCGGCAAGTACCAGGGCCAGAAGGGCGTCACCCTGCCCAAGATCTAGCCGCGGGTACTGAATTTTCGACAAAAAATTTACGCCGGGTCGCGGTTTTTTGTCCTATACTTCGGCCCGTTTTCTCGAGAAATCCCGCTCGGATTTCTCCGCCAGCTAAGGCCCGGTTCGGCCGATAGAGGAGGTCATCATGACAGGAGCGAGGGAGTACTGCGGATCCGATGTTTCCGGCATTGCCGGCAAGCATTCGCCCGCTATTCACTCGTCGCCTGATCACGAAAGACCCCGATGCCCCGAACCGCCACGGTAAAGAGGCTCCGGCCCCAGCCGGAGTTTCCCCTCGATTCCCACCCCGAAGTCAGCCTCGACTTCACCCGGGTGAAGCAGTACCTGTCCAAGCACGGCTACAAGCGTCCCACCCTCCTCGTAGACCTCGAGATCGTCCGCGCCAAGACGCGCCGCTTCCGCGCCGCGCTGCCCCGCGTGCGTCCGCACTTCGCCGTCAAGGCGAACCCGGATCCGCGGGTCCTCAAGGTCCTGATCCAGGAAGGCGCGGGATTCGAGATCGCCTCGATCGCCGAGCTCGACATCCTCATGGGCCTGGGCGTGCGCCCGGCCGAGGTCTTCTACTCCAACCCGATGAAGTCGCGCAGCTACCTCGAGTACGCGGCCTCCAAGGGCGTGGAGTGGTATGTCGTGGACAGCGCCGAGGAAATCCGCAAGGTGAAGGCGGTGAAGGCCGACGCCAAGATGTACCTGCGCATCGATGCGCCCAACATCGGCAGCGACTGGCCGCTTTCGGGCAAGTTCGGCGCCCATATGAGCGACGTACCCGAGCTGATCGAGACCGCGGTGCAATGCAAGGCCGATCTCGCGGGCGTGACCTTCCACGTGGGCTCCCAGTGCCTGAATCCCGAGAACTGGCGGGTGGGCATGGAGCGCGCGCGCAAGGTGTTCTCGTCGATGAGGTCCGTCGGGCTCAAGCCGCGGCTGCTCAACCTTGGAGGCGGCTACCCCGTGCGCCACGTGAAGCCGATTCCCTCCATGGAGACGATTTCCGAGGTGATCAACAAGGAGCTCCGGCACTTCGGCCCGGAGGTCCAGGTGATCGCCGAGCCGGGCCGCTACCTCGTTTCCGATGCCGGCTACTTCATCTGCCGCGTGGTCGGGACCGCGACGCGGAACAACCAGCGCTGGATGTACTGGGACGCGGGCGTCTTCGGCGGCGTGATCGAGACCACCGAGGGCTTGCGCTACAACATCTACACGGACCGCGACGGCGAACCCGTCTCGTGGAACGTGGCCGGACCCACGTGCGACTCGGTCGACGTCGTGATGCGCGAGGAGCTCTTCCCCGCGGATCTCCAGGACGGCGACTACATCTTCATCAAGAACGCCGGCGCGTACACGACCGCGTACGCGAGCAACTTCAACGGCTTCCCGCTTCCCGAGGTCGCGACGCTGGGTTCATAAGCCAGATGGCTCAGGACTTCTGGGCCTCCAGCGGATACGGCGACCTGCGGCGCCTGCCCGGCGGGCTGGCGCCCACGGGCGCCTGGCTCGCCCGGTTCCTCGAGCGCGAAGAGCTCCAGCCGCCGCATGATGCGGGACCCGCCGAGATCGAGCTCCACGAACGTCTCCACGAGGATCCGCTCGCGAATGTGAGCGAGGCCGACCTTGCGGCCGTCGAGGACGACGATGCGCGCTCCAATTGGCAGGAGTTCCTGCGCTTCCGCGAGCGTCTTTCGGATTTTCCGACGCTCGAAGCGACTTACCGTGACCTCTATGAGCGCGATTCGGTGGATCTCGCGCCCCCGTTCGTCGATGCGATCGTGCAATCGATCGTGCGCGGGATTCTCGAGGGCGCGGATCCCTGGCTGTGCCGCGCGGGCGAGATGCTGTTCCGCCGCCAGCGGCTCTCCACCGAGGCGGGCCAGGTGCTCGCAGCCGATGCGGCGACGCTGGAGAACTACCACGACAGCGGCGGATTCGGGAATGTAGGCCGACTCCTGCGCCAGCAGAACACGCCGACCGTGCCCGTGAAGATGGACGTGATGAACGGCGAGAACGCGGCGTTCTACTGGATGCGTGACGAGCTCTACAGCTTCGCCCTCGACCTCACGGCCGGGCGCGAGGGCGCCGACGCGCTCGCCCGCGTGCTGGAGCGATGGGTCGCGCACATGACGGGCGCCCGCGTGAAGGTCGAGGCCGTGCCCCGCATCGACGACGAGCGCTGGCGCTGGCACACGGGCCTCGATGCGGACTCCACCACGATCCTGAACGCGCTTTATCGTGGAGAGGGAGTCGATCCCGAAGAACTCGAGCGCCTCGCGCTGCTCTTCCGCCTCACCTTCGAGGATCCTTCGCTCGTCCTCGCCGAAATGCGCGGCCGCCCCGTCTACTTGGGGCTCGCCTGCCGTCCCGACCGGACGCTCAAGCTGAAGCCCCAGAACCTCCTGGTGAACCTTCCGCTTTCGCGGTCTTAGCCGAACCGCGCCGCTGTAGAATTGACGATTCCGCCAGGAGCCCTTCCGATGACCGCCGCCGTCCAGAACACCGGTACCTTCATGCTGAGCAAGGAGATCGAGATCCTCATCGCCGAGCGCGCGAAGCTGTTGCGCGTGGCGGGGGCCGCCGCGCAGTTCGTGGCCGCCATGGACGCCGCGAGCCTGCCCAAGCGCATGGCCACCGAGGCCGACATCCTCGCCGAGAGCGTGAACGCGCTGCCCGAGGACACGCTGAAGGACGCGCTCGCGCTGATCTCGACTTCCCGCTAGCCGGAGCCCGACGATGAACCCCGATACGTTCAACATGAGCATCCGCAAGTTCCTGAAGACGGTGGGCGTGCATTCGCAGCGCGAGATCGAGGCGGCCATCGACGAAGCGATCAAGTCCGGGAAGCTGAAAGGCAACGAGACGCTCGACGCGAAGATGCGCCTCACGCTGAACGGCACCGAGCTCGACGTGAACTTCGACGGCAAGATATCGCTCGAATGAACGACCGTCCCCGCATCGCCTCCGTCACCTACGCGGACATCGACGCGGCGGCGCAGCGCCTGGAGGGCGTGGCGCATCGCACGCCGATCGCGACCTCCTCCCAGTTCGATGCGCTCACCGGTTCGCAGACGTTCTTCAAGTGCGAGAACCTGCAGCGCATGGGCGCGTTCAAGTTTCGCGGCGCCTACAACGCGCTCTCCCAGCTTTCCGAAGACGAACGCAGGCGCGGCGTCGTCGCGTTCTCTTCCGGCAACCATGCCCAGGCGGTAGCGCTCGCCGGACGGTTGCTCGGCGTCCCGGCGGTGATCGTGATGCCCGCCGATGCGCCGGCGGTTAAGGTCGCCGCCACGCGCGGCTACGGCGCCGAGGTCGTGCTCTACGATCGCGCCGCGGGACAGAGCCGCGAGGATGTGGCGGGCCGCATCTCCGCGGAGCGCGGGGCGACCGTCATCCCGCCCTTCGATCACCCGTGGATCATCGCGGGGCAGGGCACGGCCGCGAAGGAGCTTTTCGAGGACGTGGGGCCGCTCGATCTCCTTCTCACTCCCTGCGGGGGCGCGGGCCTGTTGTCGGGCTGCGCGATCGCCGCGGCGCATCTTTCGCCGGGCATTCGCGTCATCGGCGTCGAGCCCGCGGCCGGCGACGACGTGCAACGCTCGTTCCGCGCGAAGAGCAAGCAGCACATTCCCCTTCCCGACACGATCGCCGATGGCGCGCGCACGCAGGCGCCCGGCGATTTCACGCTGCCGCTCGTGCTCGAGCACGTGAGCGATATCGTCACGGTGAGCGATGCGGAGATCGTCGAGGCCATGCGCTTCCTCTGGGAGCGGATGAAGATCGTGGTCGAGCCCACGGGGGCGCTCGCCGTTGCCGCCGTGATGCAGGGCCGCGTGGATGCGCGCGACCGGCGCGTGGGCATCGTCCTTTCGGGTGGCAACGTCGACTTGAAGGCGGCCGCCAAGCTCTTCGCGTGATCACCGCTACCGTCGGCACGCGAGTGCCGCGACGGAACAGCGCGGTGATGCGGGCATTCGGCCGGCTGGTCCTCGCGCTCATGCGGTTCGAAGCGGCCGGCGCGGTTCCCGACGAGGCGAAGCTCGTGGTGATCGTGGCGCCGCATACCTCGAACTGGGACTTCGTCGTCGGCATGGGCACCATGTTCGCGCTGGACCTCAAGCTCAATTTCCTCGCGAAGCACACGCTCTTTCGCGCGCCGATCGGCGCGATCTTCCGGTGGATGGGCGGCATCCCCGTCGATCGCGCGAGCTCCCACGGCGTGGTCGGCGAGGCGGTCCAGGCCTTCGCGGCGAGCGAGCGGCTCATGCTTGCGATCGCGCCGGAAGGAACGCGCAGGCGCGTCGAGCACTTCAAGTCGGGATTCCTGCACATCGCGCGCGGCGCGGACGTACCGCTGCTGCTGGCGGCGTTCGACTGGAAAGCCCGTTGCGTGAGGCTCGGCCCTCCCTTCGAGCTCACCGACGACCTCGCGGCCGATCTCGCGAGGATCGAGGCGTTCTACGCGCCCATCCGCGGGTGCCGCGATCGTCGATGACTTGACCCAGGTTGGTGCCGGCGCGCACCAAACTGTCCGGGCGCCGGGTGAGCGGATTCCAGGCGGCGAAGGCTAAGTCGTTGAATCCAGTAGTAGCGCGTGCTGGCACGATTGCTGCAAATGTGAAAACGTCGGCGCATGCCGACGTTTCTCCTCCGAGAGCGGTTTAGCCCCGCCGGTCACACGGCGGGGCTCTTTCTTTCAGTCGAGGGGAGCTCCAAGCCTTCGAACGATCGGGCCCCACTTCGCGATCTCGCGTGCGAGCTGCTCACGAAGAGCCGCGGGTGTCGCGCGATCCGGCGTGGCGAGTTGGGCGCCGAGATCGACGAGCCGATTCACGACGTCCGGGTCCCTGAGCGCCGCGTGGAGCGCGAGCACGATCCTGTCGATCTCGCCTCGGGGCGTGCCGTGTGGCGCCCAGAGCCCGTTCCAGCTCGCGAGATCGAATCCCTTCAGCCCCGACTCGGCGAACGTGGGAACGCCGGGCAGTGAAGCAACCCGCGTGGCCGTCGTCACCGCGTACGCACGCACCTTGCCGGCGCGGATTTGCGGAATGGCGTTGATCGTCTGGTCGCACAGGAAATCGACCTGGCTGTCGATGAGGTCGCTCATCGCGGGGCCGGTGCCCTTGTAGGGGACCGTGGTCACGTCGGCGTCGACGGCGGCGAGGTAGAGCATGCCGCACAGTTGCGAGGCCGAGCCCACGCCCGCGTTCGCGAAGGTGACGCGGTCGCGGTTCGACTTCACGTAGGCGCCCAGCTCCTTCATGTCGCGCGGCGCGAAGTCCGGGCGCGCGATCATCACCATCGGCACGTCTGAGACGAGGCCGACGGGCTCGAGGTCCTTCACCGCGTCGTACCCGAGATGCCGGTAGAGCGAGACGCTCGTGGCGATCCCGACATTCATGAGCAACAGCGTGTAGCCATCGGGCTTTGCGTGGGCGACCCGCTCCACGCCGAAGGTTCCTCCGCCGCCGCTCACGGTCTCCACGACGACCGCTTGCCCGAGCGACTTCGACATCGCGTTGCCGAGGATGTGCGCGACCGTGTCCGTGGGACCGCCCGCGGCGTAGGGGACGACGATCGTGACGGCGTGCGACGGATAGCCCTGCGCGATTGCGGGTATCGAGATCGCCACCGCTGCGATCGCCGCGATGAGTCTCGTGAACATCCCCAAACTATAATTGCCGAAACTGGCATCACACTGAGCCGAAGCTGGCACCACACTGACGCCGATGGGCCTCGCCGCGATCCTCGTTTGCCTTCTCGCGCAACACACCTATCCCGTGAGCGGGCGCGGTCCCGTCATGGAGTTCTACGGGCGCATGTGCCTGTCGGCGGCCAAGCGCATGAACGCGGGCGATCGCAACTCCGGCGTGCTCGCGTGGATGGCGCTCATGGGCGCGGTGCTGGTCCCGGTGATCCTCGTGAGCGCGCTCGCCGCGGCGATCCATCCCGTCGTGCTGTGGCTGGTCGACGTCGTGGTGCTGTACACGACGATCCGTTTCGTGCCGACCGCGCGGGCGCTGGGCTCGCTGGAGGGCGCGCTTCGCGAGAAGAGCGTGCCGTCGGCCGCGAACATCCTTTCGCAGTGGCAGGGCGAGCCCGCGAGCGCGGACGACGCGAGCACGCTCGCGCGCCTCGCGGCGGAGCAGGCGATCCGCGAGGCGCACTTCGGAACCTTCGGGCCGCTCTTCTGGTTCCTCGTGCTGCCGGGACCCATCGGCCTCGTGATGTATCCGCTCGCGCTGCGCGCCGCGCGAACGTGGGAGCACGTGGTCGAATCCGACGAGCGCGACTTCGGCTGGTTCGCGGCCCGCGCATTCCACGTGATCGACTGGATCCCGCAACGCGTGAGCGCGTTCTTCTTCGC
>DATGGI010000178.1:0-3017 GCA_035308545.1 Usitatibacter sp. | reverse complement strand
CGCCGTCCGCATCTCGTCGATCGAGAGCGGCTTCTCGCCGCGCGACTTGCGGATCGCGTTCACCGTCGCGCGAGCTACGTCGTTGAACGTCTGCGCTCGGCCGGTGCCCACGTTGAAGATTCCCGACACACCCGGATGGTCGAGGAAGAAAAGGTTCACGCGCACCACGTCTTCCACGGAGATGAAATCGCGTACCTGCTCGCCCGGACCGTAGCCGCCGCTGCCCTCGAAAAGTTTCACGCGGCCCTCGGCGAGGTACTGGTTGTAGAAATGGAACGCCACCGAGGCCATGCGTCCCTTGTGCGCTTCGCGGGCGCCGTACACGTTGAAGTAGCGGAAGCCCGCGACCTGTGTCTTCGGCTTCGTCGCGAGGGTGCGGCGCACGGCCTGGTCGAAGAGGAACTTCGAGTATCCGTACACGTTGAGCGGCGATTCGTGCTCGCGGGATTCCTTGAAGACGCGCCCGCTGCCGTAGACCGAGGCCGACGAAGCGTAGATGTACCGGACGCCGCGCTTCAGGCACCACCGCAGCAAGGCCTGCGAGTACTCATAATTGTTCTGCATCATGTAGCGCCCGTCGGTCTCCATCGTGTCGGAGCAGGCGCCCTGGTGCAGGACCGCGGAGACGCCGCGATCGAATTCATCGGTCGATAGCCGCGCGAGGAAATCGCGCTTGTCGACGAAGTCCGTGATCTCCAGGTCGTTGAGGTTGGCGACCTTGTCGGCACGCGACAGGTTGTCGACGGCGACGATGTCGGTCTCGCCGCGCCCGTTGAGCGCCTTCACGAGGTTCGATCCGATGAATCCGGCCGCGCCGGTCACGATGAGCGTCATCTAGTTCCCCAGGCTCGCGGCGAGCTCGTCGCGATGCACGACCGCGGTGCCCAGCTTCCCGACCACGATTCCCGCGGCGTGGTTGGCCACGCGCATCGCCGCTTGCAGGTCCGCGCCCGAGGCCACCATCAGCGCGAGCACGCCGATCACGGTGTCGCCGGCGCCGCTCACGTCGTAGACCTCGCGGGCCCGCGTGGCCTCGTGGTGGCTTTCCTTCGCCGTGAAGAGCGACATGCCCTCCTCGCTGCGCGTCACGATGAGCGCCTCGAGGTCGAGATCGATGCGCAACTTCTGCGCGCGCCGCGCGAAGTCGGCCTCGTCGCTCCACCGGCCGGCCACTTCGCGAAATTCACTGCGATTCGGCGTGAGCAGCGTAGCGCCCCGGTAGCGCGAGTAGTCGTCGCCTTTCGGATCGACGAGCACGGGCTTGCCCCGGGCCCGCGCCGTCTTGATCATCTTCTGCACGTGCTCGAGGCCGCCCTTGCCGTAGTCGGAGAGCACGACCGCATCGGCCGCGTCCACGAGCCGCTCGTATTCGTCCAGCTTCGCCGAAAGGACCTCGTGGCTCGGCGGACGCTCGAAATCGATGCGCAGCAGCTGCTGTTGATGTCCGATCACGCGCAGTTTCACGGTGGTCGAGAGATCCGCATCCCGGTGCAGCGACGACTTCACGCGATCGGCGGCGAGCAGGCGTTCGAGCGACTCGGCCGCCTCGTCCTGGCCCACCACCGCGAGCAGGGTCGCGCCGCCATCGAGGGCGGTCACGTTGCGCGCGACGTTGGCGGCGCCGCCCGGACGTTCCTCGGTGCGCTGGACGTGCACGACCGGCACGGGGGCCTCGGGCGAGATGCGGTTCACGTTGCCGAACCAGTAGCGGTCCAGCATCACGTCGCCCACCACGAGCACGCGCACGCGGGAGAAATCCGGCAGTCGCATCATTTCGGCGAGAGGCGGCCGATGGGGAAGTACTCGATGCCGTGCGAGCGAACGACGGCGGGCTCGTAGAGATTGCGCCCGTCGAAGATCACCGGCGATTTGAGTGCGCGCTTCACGGCTTCGAAATCCGGGCTGCGGAAGGCCTTCCACTCGGTCATGATGACGAGCGCGTCGGCGCCCTCGAGCGCGCCCATGGCGGTCTCCGCGAAGGTGACCGCCTTCTCCTTCCCATAGAGGTGGCGCGCCTCGGTCATCGCGACGGGATCGTAGCCCGTCACGGCGGCGCCGCGCCTCAGCAGCTCGGCGATGATCACGCGGCTCGGCGCCTCGCGCATGTCGTCGGTATTTGGCTTGAACGCGAGGCCCCACAGCGCGAAGCGCCGGCCCTTCAGGTCCTCTCCGAAGCGGCGCGCGATCTTGTCGGCCACGACGCCCTTCTGCCGTTCGTTCGCCTTGTCCACGGCGCTCACCACCTTGAGCTCGAGCCCGTTTTCCTGCGCCGTGCGCAGGAGCGCCATCACATCCTTCGGGAAGCACGAGCCGCCGTAGCCCGCGCCGGGATACAGGAAGTGGTACCCGATGCGTGGATCGGACCCGATGCCCAGGCGCACATGCTCGATGTCGGCGCCGAGCTTCTCGGCGAGCAGCGCCAGCTCGTTCATGAAGGAGATGCGCGTGGCGAGCATGGCGTTGGCCGCGTACTTTGTGAGCTCCGCCGAGCGGATGTCCATCACCTGGAGCCGGTCGTGGTTGCGCTGGAAAGGCGCATAGAGCTCGCGCATCGTCGCGATCGCGTCGGCGTCCTCGGCGCCGATCACGATGCGGTCGGGACGCATGAAGTCCTCGACGGCCGCGCCCTCCTTCAGGAACTCCGGATTCGACACGATCGAGAAGCGATGCTGCGCGCTGTCCGCGAGACCGCGCTTTTCCAGTTCTTCCGCGATCACCGCGCGCACGCGCTGCGCGGTGCCAACGGGCACCGTCGACTTGTCGACGATCACCTTGAAACCGTTCATCGTGCGGCCGATATTGCGCGCCGCTTCGAGCACGTATTGGAGGTCGGCGGAACCGTCTTCGTCCGGCGGCGTGCCGACCGCGATGAACTGGACCTCGCCGTGCGCGACGCTCGCCTCGACATCGGTCGAGAACGTGATGCGCCCGGCCGCGCGCGAACGCCGGATGATTTCCTGCAGCCCCGGCTCATGAATCGGCATGCCGCCGTTATTGAGGATCTCGATCTTGCGCGG
>DATGGI010000177.1:0-6700 GCA_035308545.1 Usitatibacter sp. | reverse complement strand
GGCTGCATCATGATGCGCAAGTGCCACCTCAACACGTGTCCCGTCGGCATTGCCACGCAGGATCCGGAGCTCATCAAGAAGTTCGAAGGCAAGCCCGAGCAGGTCATCAACTACTTCTTCTTCGTTGCCGAGGAAGTCCGCGAGCTCATGGCGATGATGGGCTTCCGCAAGTTCGAGGAGATGGTGGGCCGCGTCGACAGGCTCGACACGCGCCGCGGCGTCGAGCACTGGAAGGCGCGCGGCCTCGATTTCTCGAGGCTCTTCCACCAGCCCAAGGTGGACGCCGGCGTCGCGATCCATCGCGGCGAGAAGCAGGATCACGGCCTGGCGAAGGCGCTCGACCACGAGCTCATCGCCAAGGCCACGGCCGCGCTGGAATCGAAGCGACCCACGCATATCGAGAGCCGCATCTTCAACCGCAACCGCACGGTGGGCGCGATGCTCTCCGGCGAAGTAGCGCGCCGCTACGGCCACTCGGGGCTTCCCGACGATACGATCCACGTGAACTTCACGGGCACCGCGGGACAGAGCTTCGGCGCGTGGCTCGCACACGGCGTGACTTTCGAGCTCGAGGGCGACGCCAACGACTACGTCGGCAAGGGCTTGTCCGGCGGCCGCCTCATCGTCTATCCGCCGAAGAATTGCCCGATCATTCCCGAAGAGAACATCGTCATCGGCAACACGGTGATGTACGGCGCCATCAGCGGCGAGGCGTACTTCCGCGGCGTCGCGGGCGAGCGCTTCTGCGTCCGAAATTCAGGCGCCACGGCGGTCGTCGAAGGCGTGGGCGACCACGGGTGCGAATACATGACGGGCGGAACCGTCGTTGTCCTCGGCACGGCGGGCCGCAACTTCGCCGCCGGCATGTCGGGCGGCATCGCCTACGTGCTTGACGAGGAAGGCGACTTCACGCAGCGATGCAACCTCGCGATGGTGGAGCTCGAGCCGATCCCGGAAGAGGAAACGGCCGCGGCCTCGAACGGATCCGGCGCCGAGCTCGAGACCCACGGCAAGGTGAAGGTCGACCACCTCGCGGGCCACGACGATGCGACGCTGAAGGGACTCGTCCAGCGGCACCTGCTCTACACGGGCAGCGAGCGCGCGCGCCTGGTGCTCGAGAACTGGGCCGCGTACCTTCCGAAGTTCGTGAAGGTGATGCCGCTCGAATATCGCCGCGCGCTGGGCGAGATGCTGCGCGAGCAGGCGCAGCACGAGCATCCCGCGAAGCACGTCGAGGTTCGGGCCAACGATTAGCGAATTGGGCCCCGGCCTGCGCCGGGGGGACAAACAATGGGAAAAATAACCGGCTTCATGGAAATCGAGCGCCGGGACCGGGCCTACACGCCGGTCCCCGAGCGCATCAAGGTGTTCAAGGAATTCGTGCGCAGCCCCTCCGACGAGGAGATGGGCAAGCAGGGCGCGCGCTGCATGGACTGCGGAATTCCTTTCTGCCAGACCGGATGTCCGGTCAACAACATCATTCCCGACTGGAACGACCTCGTTTACCGCAACAACTGGCGCGAGGCGCTGGCCGTCCTGCATTCGACGAACAACTTCCCGGAGTTCACCGGGCGCGTCTGCCCTGCGCCATGCGAGGCGGCGTGCGTGCTCAACATCAACAACAATCCCGTGACGATCAAATCCATCGAGCAGGCGATCGTGGACAAGGGATTCGCCGAAGGCTGGGTCACGCCGCAGGTTCCCGCGCGCAAGACCGGCAAGAAGGTCGCGGTGGTGGGCTCCGGCCCCGCGGGCATGGCGTGCGCGCAGCAGCTCGCGCGCGCGGGCCATGACGTGACGCTCTTCGAGAAGAGCGATCGCATCGGCGGCCTGCTCCGCTACGGCATCCCGGATTTCAAGATGGAGAAGCCCCTCATCGATCGCCGCATGGAGCAGATGGCGAAGGAGGGCGTGACGTTCAAGCCCAACACGCACGTGGGCGTCACGATTTCAGCGAAGGAGTTGCTGGGACAGTTCGATGCCGTCGCGCTCACGGGCGGGTCGGAGAAGCCGCGTGATCTCCCGGTGCCGGGCCGTGAGCTGGGCGGCGTCTTGTATGCGATGGACTTCCTGCCGCAGCAGAACAAGGTCGTCGCCGGCGACAAGGTCCCGGGCCAGGTGCTCGCGACCGGCAAGCACGTCGTCGTGATCGGCGGCGGAGATACGGGCAGCGACTGCATCGGCACCTCGATCCGGCAGGGCGCTGCGTCGGTCGTGAACTTCGAGCTGATGCCGCAACCGCCCGAGCAGGAGAACAAGCCGCTCACCTGGCCCTATTGGCCGCTCAAGCTGCGCACGTCGTCGTCGCACGAGGAAGGCGCCGAGCGCGATTTCGCCGTGGCGACGAAGACGTTCCATGGGAAAGGCGGCAAGGTCGAAAGCCTCACCGCCTGCCACGTCGAGTGGGTGAAGGACGAGAAGGGCGGCATGAAGATGCAGGAAGTGCCGGGCACGGAGTTCACGATCCCCGCGCAACTCGTGCTGCTCGCCATGGGTTACGTCCATCCGGTCCACGAAGGAATGATCGAGCAGCTCGGCGTCGCGAAGGACGGGCGCGGCAACGTGAAGGCCTCGACGGACGGCGCAGGTTGCTACGCGACCTCGGTGCCGAAGGTCTTCGCGGCGGGCGACATGCGCCGCGGGCAATCGCTCGTCGTGTGGGCGATCCGCGAAGGACGGCAATGCGCGCGCGAGGTGGACGCGTTCCTCATGGGAACTTCGGACCTCCCGCGCTGAGGCACCGGATCGTCGAGATCTTCCAGGTCCTGCTGCTCGCCGCCGTCGCCGGCTATGCCGGTGTCGTGCTGCTCGCCTGGCTCGGCCAGGAGAAGCTTCTCTTCTACCCGCGTCCCATCGAGTCGAAGCCGGTGGCGCCCGCGGGCTGGACGCTCGAGGAAGTTGCATTCACCTCTCGCGACGGCACGCGGCTCGCGGGCGTCCTCCTGCTTCCACCGGTTTCGAAGCCCCCGCTCGTCATCTACTTCGGCGGGAACGCGGAAGAGGTGACTTCCTTCGCGCCGATGGCGAACGAGTATTACGCGAATCGCGCGCTCCTCCTCGTGAACTATCGCGCCTACGGAGCGAGCGCCGGCAAGCCCGGCGAGGCCGCGCTCGTTTCCGACGGCCTCGAGCTTTTCGACTGGGCGCGCGCGCGAAGCGACATCGACGGATCGCGCATCGCGGTTCATGGCCGCAGCCTCGGTTCCGGGGTGGCTGTGCAGGTGGCGGCGGCGCGGCCCGTGAAGTGCGTCATGCTCACGTCGCCGTTCCTCTCGGCGCGTGAAGTCGCGAGGGAGCTCTATCCGTGGCTGCCCGTATCGCTGCTGCTGCGGCATCCGTTCGATTCGGCGGCGCGCGCACCCGGCATCAAGGTGCCGGCGCTCTTCTTCATGGGAGCCGCCGATACGCTCGTTCCGATGTGGCAATCCGAGCAGCTTGCGAGCCTCTGGGGCGGTCCTGCCGAGCGCAAAGTCTTCGAAGGCTTCGGCCACAACGACATCCACGTGAATCCGCAATATGGGATCGCGATCCGGGAGTTCCTCGACCGCTGCCTCTAGGCGGCCCGCCGCCGTGAGAAAATCGCGGTCTATGCAGAACGACACGCTGCTTCGCGCGCTGCTGCGCCAGCCCACGCCCTACACGCCGGTGTGGATCATGCGGCAGGCCGGGCGTTACCTGCCCGAGTACAACGAGACGCGCCGCAAGGCCGGGAGCTTCCTCACGCTCGCGAAGACGCCGGAGCTCGCCTGCGAGGTGACGCTCCAGCCGCTGCGCCGCTTTCCGCTCGATGCGGCGATCATCTTCTCCGACATCCTCACGGTGCCCGACGCCATGGGCCTGGGCCTGCACTTCGTCGAGGGCGAGGGTCCCAAATTCGAGCGGCCGTTGCGCGACGAGCAGGCGATCGCGGCATTGCGCGAACCCGATCTCGAGAGCCTTCGCTACGTGTTCGACGCGATCTCGCTCACGCGCAAGGAGCTCCACGGGCGCGTGCCGCTCATCGGGTTCTCCGGAAGCCCGTTCACGCTCGCCTGCTACATGATCGAAGGCGGCGGCAGCGACGACTTCCGGCTCGTGAAGACGCTGCTCTACTCGCGCCCGGAACTCCTGCATCGCATCCTCGAGATCAACGCGCGTGCGGTGGTCGCTTACCTCAACGCGCAGATCGCGGCGGGTGCCCAGGCCGTGATGATCTTCGATACGTGGGGCGGCGTTCTCGCGGACGATGCTTACGCCGAGTTCTCGCTGCGCTATTCGAAGCAGGTGCTTTCCGGCATCACGCGCGAGAACGACGGGCGTGTCGTGCCGCGCATCCTCTTCACGAAGGGCGGCGGGGGCTGGCTCGAGGCGATGTCGCAATCCGGCGCCGATGCGTTGGGCATCGACTGGCAGACCAACCTAGCCGATGCGCGCAAACGCGTGGGCGATCGCGTCGCGTTGCAGGGCAACCTCGATCCGATGGCGCTTTTCGGCTCGCCCCAGGCGATCGAACGCGAGGCGCAGCGCGTCCTGGACGCATTCGGGAAGGGGCCGGGGCACGTTTTCAACCTGGGCCACGGCGTGTCGCAGCACACTCCGCCGGAACACGTCGCGGCGCTCGTGGAGGCCGTCCACATGCGCTCCGTCGGGGCCCACGCGGCATAGGCGGTGTCAAGAATTTTATTTCTGTCGATGTGATTGCTTATTCACACGCGGAGCGATCTCGCCCGGCATTCCGGTGTTTTCGTGCATTCCGCCGGGGAATACCTGAAATCCTCGTTTCTTCAGTCGTTTGCCGCATGGTGCAGCGCCGCAGCGTCCCTCTTCCAGGGGCGTAGATGACGGGAGTGCGACACGCGCCGGGACGTATTCACAGAGTTATCCACAGCATTTTTTGACCGTTTCCACGCCTTGAAAATCGCCCGCGTCGCCCTCGA
This sequence comes from Usitatibacter sp., assembly GCA_035308545.1. Taxonomy (GTDB): domain Bacteria; phylum Pseudomonadota; class Gammaproteobacteria; order Burkholderiales; family Usitatibacteraceae; genus Usitatibacter. The sequence goes on along the minus strand of DATGGI010000177.1, from coordinate 1,784 downwards.
CCTCCCGCTCGACGAAGCCTTCGATTTCCGGGTCGCGGAAGGGGTGGAAACGCCGCGCGGAAGCCTCGTGATCGTCCCTTTCGGGCGCGCGAAGAAGGTCGGTGTCGTGTTGGGCCACGCGGCGCGCAGCAAGATCGCACCGGAGCGGCTGAAATCCATCGAATCGCTGGTCGAGGACGTGCCCGCGCTCACGGAAGGCGACCTCGGGCTGCTCGAATTCTGCGCGCGCTACTACTTGCGGCCCATGGGCGAGGTCATCGGGACGTCGCTGCCCTCGCGGCTTCGGCAGGTGCGGCGCCGCGCGCTTCCGGCTTCGGTCGCCGCGCAACACACGCCGGCCCTTCGCGACTCGCCGGCGCTCACGCGCGAGCAGGAAGAAGCGATCCGCATCTGCGCCTCGGGATCCGCGGGCTTTCATCCCGTGCTGCTTCAAGGCGTCACGGGAAGCGGGAAAACCGAGGTCTACCTGCGCCTCATCGCCGAGACGCTCGCGCGCGGCAAGCAGGCGCTCTTCCTGGTTCCCGAGATCGGGCTCACGCCGCAATTCGAGGAACAGGTGCGCAGCCGTTTCGACGACGCGGCCTTCGTCGCGGCGCACAGCCATCTCAACGAAGGCGAACGCGCGAAAGCCTGGCTCGCGGCGCAATCGGGTGCCGCGCAAGTTGTTCTCGGGACGCGGCTCGCGGTCCTCATGCCGTTTCGCGACCTGGGACTCATCGTCGTCGATGAGGAGCACGATCCCTCGTACAAGCAGCAGGAGGGATTGCGCTACTCGGCCCGCGACGTGGCGGTGCTGCGCGCGCAGCGCCTCGGCATTCCGGTGGTGCTCGGCTCCGCCACGCCATCGCTCGAGAGTTTTTCCAATGCACGCGATGGCCGCTACGCGCATGCGCGCCTCACGCATCGCGCCACGAGCGGCGCGCGGATGCCCGCGGTGCGCACCGTCGATACGCGCGCCGACCGCCCGCACGAAGGGCTCACGCATGCGCTGATCCTCGCGATGCGCGCGCGGCTCGAGAACGGCGAGCAGTCGCTCGTCTTCGTGAACCGGCGCGGATTCTCGCCGGTGCTCTTCTGCCGAACGTGCTCGTGGCATTCGACGTGCAAGCGTTGCAGCGCGAACCTGGTGCTCCATAGAGACGAGCGGGACTTGCGCTGCCATCACTGCGGCCATCGGGAACGCGTGCCGGCCACCTGCCCCAACTGCGGCGGCACCGACCTCGCGCCGGTGGGCCATGGAACGCAACGGATCGAGGAGGCGCTTCGCGAGGCGCTACCCGGCGCGCGCATCGCGCGAGTCGATCGCGACTCGACCGCGAAACGTGGCGCGCTTCGTGGCGTGCTCGACGATGTCCGCGCGGGAAAGCTCGACGTGCTCGTGGGAACGCAGATGCTCGCCAAGGGCCACGACTATCCGAACCTCACGCTGGTGGGCGTGATCGGCGCCGACAGCGCGCTGTTCTCCGCGGACTTCCGCGCTTCCGAGCGCCTCTTCTCGCAGCTCGTGCAGGTGTCGGGGCGCGCGGGCCGCGCGCAACAGCCCGGCGAAGTCATCATCCAGACGGATTTCCCCGAGCATCCGCTCTTCGCCGCCGTGGCCCTGCAGGACTACGAGAGCTTCGCCGATGTCGCGCTCGGAGAACGGCGCATCGCAGAATTTCCGCCGTTCACGCATCTCGCGTTGCTGCGCGCCGAATCGAAGCGCGACGGCGAGGCGTTGTCGTTCCTGAAGCTCGCGGCGCGCGCGGGCCGGCGCCTTGCCGCCAAGGACGCGACAGCGGGAA
>DATGGI010000176.1:0-2505 GCA_035308545.1 Usitatibacter sp. | reverse complement strand
AAGGATGGCAACGTGTCGGTCGTTGCGTATCCGAAGCCGGTGCGCTTGCCGCGCAAATAGACCGGGGTCTGACCCCGGGTTCTCACAGCACGGGCGAACTCAGCCGCGCGATCGATTCCAGCAGGATCGTGAGGCGGCGCGAGCGTCCGCGGGACTGGAAGACGCGCGAGTTTTCGCGGTCCTCCTCGAAGCGGGCCGCGAGCTGCTCGATCACCGACTTGTCGTAGAACGCGGCGGCGACCTCGAAATTCAACCGGAAGCTGCGGTTGTCCATGTTCGCCGTCGCGATCACGCCCACGGTCTCGTCGATCACGAGCGTCTTGGTGTGCAGCATCGGCGGCCCGTATTCGTAGACCTTGATGCCGGACTTGCGGAACGACTCGCAGTAGGTGTGGGATGCCGCGCTCACGATGCGTGAATCGCCGCGGCGGGGCACGATCACCTGCACGTCCACGCCCCGGAGCTCCGCGATGCGCAGCGCCGACTCGAGCGGCTCGTCGGGAATGAGGTAGGGCGTCTCGATCAGCACCCGGTGGCGCGCGGTGGCGATCGCCGCGAGGAAGAACGCGTGCATCGGCGCGTTGGTGTCGTCGGGACCCGAAGCGATCACCTGCGCGGCGATTCCTTCGGCGCAGCGCGTCGCGGGAAAGTACTTCTCGATGTTCTTCGGGGTGAGCCTGAAATCGCCACCGGTGTAGTTCCAGGTCTCGAGGAAGAGGCGCTGCAGGCGGTGCGTGGGTTCGCCCTCGATGCGCGTGTGCAGGTCGCGCCACGCGGCCTTGCCGTTGAGCGACGGCATTTCGGGATCGTGGATGTTGATGCCGCCCAGGAACCCCGTCACGCCGTCGATGACCGCGATCTTGCGGTGCGTGCGGAAGTTGGCGAAGTTGATGCTCGCGAACGCGAGGTGCACGCGATTGAACGCGCGCACCTGCGCGCCCGCGCTGCGCAGCGGCTCCCAGAACCGCGATTTCACGTCGGGCGAGCCCACGTCGTCGTAGATCACGCGCACTTCGAGGCCGCGCTTGGCCGATTCCACGAGGACGTCGCGGATGCGCGTGCCGGTCTTGTCCGGCTCCCAGATGTAGTACTCCATGTGGATGTGGTGCTGCGCGGCGGCGATCGCGGACTCGAGCGCGTCGATGCACTCGTCGCCGTCGTGCAGGAGCATCACGCCGGATGCGAACGTCGCCGGGCCCTGCTCGAGGCGCCTCGCCACCGCGGCCACCTGGGCCGCGTCGCCGCGAAGCGCGGGGCGCGCGGGCCCGTCGGCCGCCTCGTTGGCGCGGCGCAGCGCCCGCCGCGCGGCGTCGTATTTCCTGCTGCGCCGTTGCATGCGCCGCGGCCCGAACACCAGGTAGTAAAGGCCCGACACGAACGGCAGCGCGATGAAGGCGAAGATCCACGCGAGCGTCGCGGTGGGCGAGCGCCGCGCCAGCAACATCGTGACGATCGCCCCGATCACCCAGACGACGTAGACGACGAACGCGATCTGCAATACATGCGAGGTCATGGCCGGAGCATACTAGCGACCATGACCGCGAGACAGCCCCTTTCCCCGATTCCCTACGACGCCTCGGCCCTGGCGGCGCGCATCGCCCGCCACTGGGACGACGACATCGTCTCCCGCCTGATCGAGTACGTGAAGCTGCCCGCGAAGTCTCCGCACTTCGACCCGGGCTGGCGCGACCATGGCCATATCGAGGCGGCCATCTCGCAGGCGCGCTCGTGGGTCGAGCGCCAGGCCGTTCCGGGCCTCGCCATCGAGGTGATTCGCCTCGAAGGCCGCACGCCCGTGATCTTCTTCGACGTTCCCGCGCGCGGCTCCGGCGCCACGCAGAAGAGCGTGCTGCTCTACGGCCACCTCGACAAGCAGCCCGAGATGACGGGTTGGCGCTCGAACTTGGGCCCGTGGACACCGGTTGTCGAGGAAGGCCGCCTCTACGGACGCGGCAGCGCCGACGACGGATATGCGATCTTCGCGGCGCTCGCGGCCATCAAGGCGCTCGATGCGGAAGGCATCGCGCGGCCGCGCTGCGTCGGACTGATCGAGACCTGCGAGGAGAGCGGCAGCTACGATCTCCCGGCGTACCTGGACGCGCTCGCGCCGCGCATGGGCGATGTAGGGCTCGTGATCGCGCTCGACTCGGGCGCCGGCAACTACGACCAGCTCTGGGCCACGACCTCGCTGCGGGGTTTGATCAACGGCACCCTGCGCGTGGAAATCCTCACCGAGGGCGTGCATTCGGGCGACGCGGGCGGTGTCGTTCCGTCTTCTTTCCGCATCGCGCGCACGCTCCTCGATCGCATCGACGATTCGCGCACCGGGGTCGTGAAGGGCGCCGATTTCGCCTGTGACGTCCCGGCCGAGCGCATGGCGCAGGCCAAACAGGCGGCCGAGATCCTCGGAGAGTCCCTCTGGAAGCGATTCCCGTGGACGAGCTGCTGCGACGACCCGGGCACGGCGCGACTCTTCGCGCAGCCCGTGACGAAGGATCCCGTGGA
>DATGGI010000175.1:0-22730 GCA_035308545.1 Usitatibacter sp. | reverse complement strand
TGCTAGCAGGAGGGTCCAGTTATTGAACCTCGCTGCGTAGTGGGTCCCAGCGGGTATAAGTACCCCAGCGGCAACTACCGCGGGGACATAGGTGAGTAAGCCTGCTCGTCTCAGGGACACGGCGGTGGGTGCGATCTTTGTTCGGCACTTTGGGCAGATACGGATCGCACCGCGGGTGTGCAGGGCAAATGTGAACGGCAACGAGGCGCGGCAGCTAGGGCAAATCATTTCAGCCTCCTGTGACTACCACTGACTTCTTGCGATAAGTGCTTAATTGAAGGATCGGTCGAAGTTTCGGTCAAGTGATCTTGGCGGGTCAAATCCGAACGTCCGCTTCTGGGCGTAAGCGGACATATCGCACGAGTCGGCGACGATCCCGATCGGCCGCGAAGGCGGTCGTCGCTTCAAGGACCTTGGAGGGCGCCGAGCTTATCCGCAGTGACGGGAAAGCCCCAGCACGGATAGCGTGCCAGCCACGGTGATCGTCGCGACTCGGTAGTCGACCTGGCGCGCATCTGTGCGGCGCCGTCATTGCGGGAATGGCGAGGGAATACCGCACTCCCAGGTCCTTGAAGCGACGACCGCCTTCGCGGGCCGATTACTCGCCCACCTCCGCGAAGTTCACGAACTCCTCGGGGCTCACTCGAATCGCCGCTCCGGTGGGACAAGCGCGAACGCATGCGGCGCCGCCCTTCAACCCCTTGCACATGTCGCACTTCACCGCGCGCTTGGGAAGGTCGGACTTCACGTGCGGCTCGAGCCCGGGTTCGGCTCCCGCGCCGAAGAGCAGCCACGACCAGAGGCTCGGGCGCTCGCGTTTCGGATCCACAGCCGCGAGCTGGATCACTCCGTAGGGGCAGTTGCGTTCGCAGTTGCCGCAGCCGATGCACGTGTCGGCGATGAACACCTCGCCCTCCGGCGAGCGGTGGATCGCATCGGGCGGGCAATCCTTCATGCAGTGCGGATGCTCGCAGTGCCTGCATGACGTCGGCACGTGGATCTGCGCGAAGGTCGGCCCCGCTTCGCGATTCAGGCGCGAGTTGCCGTCGTGCGTGTCGGCGCACGCCTTCTCACAGTTGTTGCAACGAACGCAGAGCGACTCGTCGATGAGCAGCACGTCGGTCGCCTCGCCCACGCCCTGCTGCATGAGAAAGCCGATGATGTTGCCCGGATCCGGCCGCGCCTCCATGGCCGCGTTGCCACGCAGGCGGTCCATGAAGAGCCCCTGCATGTCCGCGCGCCAGAGCGTGTTGCGCGCGAGCACGCGCTGGAAGGTCCCCGCGTTCAGCACCAGCGCCTCGGTCGTCACGGCGGCCTTCACGGTCGCCATGCGCGGCGAATCGGACATGAGCGCCATCTCGCCCACGTAGTTGCCGGCCGCGAGGTACGAAAGCACGACTTCGCGCCCTCCGATCATGCGAGACACCGTGACCGACCCGCGGCGCAGGAGATAGAGGCCATCGGGCGCGTCGCCCTCCTTGAAGAGCGTCTCGCCGCCCGAATAGGAACGCACCTGGACGCCGTCGGCGATGAGCTCGTTCAGGTCCTCCTCAGGCAACATCGGCGCGAGGTAGGTGCGCACGGCGCGCTTGAGGAACGTCTCGTCGACTTGCTTGCGAACGGATTCAACGGAGGCGATGAGCTTCAGCATCGCCCGGCGCGGCACCTCGATGAGCACGCAATCGGCGCCCGCCTTCACGGTGCTCGACCGGCGCCGTCCCGAGATGAGGCCCAGCTCGCCGAAGAATTGCCCCGCCTGGAGCGGGAACCACGTGGGCGACTTGCCCTCGCGCAGGACCTCGACCTTCACCTCGCCCGAAACGATCATGAAGAAGGAGTTGGTGTAGTCGTTGCGCGCGAAGACGACCTCGCCCTCGTTCGGCGACAGGAGGTCGCTCTCCAGCATGAACTCGCGCAACTGCAGGCGATTCACGTCCTTCAGCAACGGCACGCTCGCCTGGATGAGGTCGAGCGATTCGGACACGGTGCGGCGCCGCGAGAATTTCGCGAAGCGTTTCTGGAGCAGCGGCTCGTCGGCGGGCGCAACGTCGCGTCCCATCGCGAACTCCACGGCCTCGTAGCCCTGGTTCATCGCCTGCTTGATGAGCGGGTAGCCGCCAAGCGCGCCGACCACGTACAGGCCGTTCACGTTCGATTCGTACTTCTCCGAAAGCCGCGGCACCGCGGTGGGATCGGCGCTCGGGAACTTGATCCCGAAGCTCTCCACGAGCTTGCGCGGCGGCGTGGCTCCCAGCCGCGCGATGATGCGGTTGCACTCGATCACGTCGGGGCCGGTCGGGGTCTTCACGGCGAACGCGAGCGGCAGGTCGCCTTCCACCGGCTCCACCTTCAATGCCGACGTGCCGTAGCGGCAATCGATGCGGCCGTCCTTGATCGCCTTCAGCACCAGCGTGAGGTTGCCCTCCTTGCAGCGCGCGAATTCCTCATTGCGGTTGATGAGGATCACCTGGTTGCGCTCGGCGAGGGCGAGGGCGTTCTCGATCGCCGCGTCTCCCGCGCCCACCACGACGATCGTCTCGCCGGTGAACTCGTCCGGATCGTCGAGCTGGTATTCCACGCCGTCCAGGTCTTCACCCGCCACGCCCAGCTTGCGCAGGTTTCCCTGCACGCCGATCGCGAGGATCACCTTGGCGCAGAGGAACGTCTCGCCGGACCGGGTGCGGATCTCGAACTGGCCATCCTCGCCGCCGATCGACGCGACCTCGCACCCGTGCCGGATGTTGAGTTTCTGCTCCCGGGCCTGGCGAGCCCAGGTCTCCAGCACCGCCTCGCGCTTGCCCGCGTCGAACGTGAGCGGGCAGCGTAGCGGAAGGATGCGCGGCTCGGCCATCACGTGCTTGCCCTTCTGGTACTTGTAGATCGTGTTCGAGACGTGATCCTCGGCCTCGAGCAGGATGTGGGATACGCCGAGCTCCGCGGCGCGCGCGGCGGCCGAGAGGCCCGCGGGGCCGGAGCCAACGATCCCGATCTTGTATCGCTGGAACTCGATACGCTGGTCGAATTGGCTCATCGCGGATTCACCGTGGCGCGCAGATCGTCCAGGGCCGCGCGGAATTGCTCGGGACGGAACTTCTCGTCGTCCTTCACCGTGTCGTAGAGGCGGTCGAGGGCCGCGTTGGCTGCGCGGAAGTCCCGGATGTCGCCACGCTTGCCGAGAAAGCTCATCAATCCACCGATCGCCATCGTCGCCTGCTCCGCCGCCGAATAGTCGTGATAGTCGCCCCGCGCGCCATCGTCGGCAAGGCCCGCGAGCATCGCCTTCAGGTCGCCGCTCGTGAAGGAGTGCTTCACGATGGCCGGTGTCATCGCCTCGATCCCGGCGCGCATCTGCTTCACCGCTTCCTCGGGATCGCCACCGTCGCCCGCGACCGCCCGATTGAGATCCACGGCCTTCTGCGCGAACTCGTTGGCGCCCTCGGCCGGGAGCACGACGCGCGCGATCTGGCGAAGCATGAGCAGGTTCGCGTTGTTCAGGCGAATTCGCCCAGGGCTCGATCCGGGGCGCGGCGTCCAGCGCTTGTCCGACATCGGATGATGGCACGCATGGCAATCGAATACGACGAGCTCGGGAAAAAGCCCGTCGCGGCTGCGCTTGGGATCGGCCAGCACATCGAGGAGCTCCGACGCGGCGAGCGCCTGGCCCACCGCCCAAACGCGGGTCGGATCCCAGGCTCCCTTGCGCTTCACCCAGTCCGCGTCGATCACGTAGTGGGCGGGCTGAGTCTGCACGAATGTCTCGAGCTCGAAACTGATGCGCGGATGCCCCGCGCCCATCATCCGGTGCGTGACGAACTTGTCCTTGTTGCCGAAGTGGCATGCGAGGCAGAGCTTCGCCTGCGCGACAGGCTCGTTGGTCGGGTACAAGCCGTGGGCGACGTTATCCGCGTGAGTCGCACCGGGCGCGACGTGCACCTGGATCCACGGCTCCGCGGGACCATGGCAAGCCTCGCAGCTCACGCCGTCGATCAGCTTGAAGCGTTCGCCGCGCGTGGCGGGCGCGGGATCGTAGGTGTGGCAATCGAGGCAGAGCTTCGCTTCGTGCGGCGGCTCCTTGAGGCCGAGGTTTCGCGCGATGCGCTTGGAGCGCTCGTCGAAGAGCACCTGGTAGGCGCGCGTCGCGTGCTTGTCCACGCGAGACCACGTGATGTATTCGTTCTGCAGGATGTTGGAGTCCTTCCACGGCGACGCCGACCCGTGGCAGAGGCTGTTCGCGCAGTTCACGGTGCCCAGGTTCATCGCTTTCGATTGGTAGGGCAGGACCTGGGCCTGGGAAAAGCATGGAACCACAGAGACCACGGAGACCACAGAGGAAAGCCAAACCTTTCGGGCCCAATTCTCGAGTACCGCCCCCGATTGAGACGCCGTAGCCAGCCTTGTCCTTTCTCTGGGGTCTCTGGGGTCTCTGTGGTTCACGGCTTTAGTCTTTCACGGTCCACACGGACCCGTCAGGATTTTCATACATGCGCCGCATTTCCGCCGAATTGAACGGCCGCGAGCCGATGCGCCCGAAGACGGCGATCTGTCCGCCGGTTTCGTCCACGGCACGGTCGCGATCGAGTCCCTTGGCGAGCGCCGTCGCGGGCGACGAGGTCTCGCGCCACGCGATCAGCTTCGGCCGCGGCTCGGGGCTGAATCCGTAGAACCGCGGTTGCGTGTCGGGCGCCGTGAGCTGGATCACCTTGAGGCCGTTCGCGCCATCGGCCACGTAGGCGAAGAGCGACGCGTTGGTCGAGCCGACGATCACGTCTCGCGCATCGCTGATCTTCCCATCGGCGTCGTACCGGGCGAAGAGCTTCGGCTGCTCGGGCCGCTCGACATCGACGATCGCGAGCCCTTCCTTCCCGGCGGCGACATACGCGTAGGTCCTCGCGACATACACGCGGCGCGCATCGGCGAGGGGCACGCGGGCGCCTTCGACCCGATGCGCCTTTTCCGGAACGGTAACGTCGATGACCTCGAGTCCCGTGGCGCTCGCCACGAAGAGATAGCGGAATTGCAATGCGGTTCCCCGCGCGCCGTCGATGGGAACCGTCGACGCGAGCCTGGGTTTCAACGGATCGTCCAGGTCGACGATCACGACGCCTCGCTTCGCCGCCACGTACGCGTAGTGCCCGGCCAGCGTGACGTGCGTCGCGCCATCCAGCACTCCATCGGGATTCCAGGTGAGCGCGCGCGTGAGGAAGTTGTTGCGCGGTTCGCCATCGGCGAGCGTGTCGACGTTCACGAGGATCAGGCCCTCGACCGCGTCGGCGACCACCGCGTAGTGATAGACCGGATGGAACGCCTGCTCCTGGTTGGAGACTCGCATCAGGTCGCCCTGGTTGCGCAGGGGATTGATGGATTGGTTCGTCGGAAGCGCGACGCACGTCGCGTTCTTCGAAGCGATATGGGTATCGTGTCCCACGGGCGAGAACGGAGCCGTCACGATCTTCTGCGACACGCCCTTGTTGCCGATGTTCGCCACGTCGTACACGCGCAGTCCTCCGGCCCCTTCCGCCGCATATAGGTATTCGCCGCGAAGCGCGATGCATCCCACGGCGCCGCCCGACGCGTGCTCGTAGGCATTCTCGAGGCGCGCTGCCCGCTTCTCGTGCGCGGCGAAGTAATCCGGATAGGCGAATTTCTGCAGGTAGCTTCCGATCACCGCCTGGGGCTCGTCCCATTCGGTCACCTGGACGGCCTCGACGTTCTTCTCTTCGCCGAGCCACGCATGGAAGCCCACGAAATTCACGAAATTCGTTCCCTGGAGGAGAAGCTGCGCCATGATCGCGTTGTTGTCGTTGGCCGACGAGACGTGGCAATCGGTGCATTGCTTGGTCTCGGTCTTGCGCTCCGTGTGCGGATAGTGCGGCGCGAACGCCTGGGACGAGAACCCGCTCGCCGCCACCGGTGGCTGCTGGACGTAGATGCGTTCGCGGTTGATGTTGGTCGACGAGAGCACCAGCGCCGACGAAGAGCGGACGGGCTCGATGCGCGAGCCCTTCACGGGACCCGCGACCCCCAGCTGGAACATGTCGTCCCGCGCCACCTGCGGGTTGTACGTGGCGTAGTTCCGCGTCTCGCCGCCCTCATAGTGGTTGCGCTCGGTCTTCCAGTTCGCCTGGATCGGCAGGTGGCAGCCGGCGCAGCTCGTGGTCCATGAAAGATGGCACGAGAAGCACGTCATCTTGTCGTTTCCGTGCGCATAGTCGGAAGCGCCCGCGCCCCACTTGCCGGCGCGGCCGTCGGCGCCCGCGTACATGAGCTTCGCGCGCGCGGCCTTCTCGTTGTACTTCGGGTTGCCCGGCGTGACTGTGTCCTTCACGAGCGTCACCAGCCATTCGCGATCGGGATCGAGGGCGCTTCGCTGGTAGAGCTTCCCCTGGCGCCACTCGAAGCGGCGGCGTCCGTCCTGCGTGCGCAGCAGCGTCATGTCGAGCCCGCCCGGGCGCGATGCGGGCCCCGAAGTGCGCAGCGTCGGATACGTGGTCGCCGTGCCGTGGCAATCCGCGCAGTCGATCTCCACCGCCGCGGGCACCTCGCCGTAGATGTGGCCGTTGCCATGGGCGTCCTGTGCGAAATGGCAATCGACGCAGTTGAACCCCAGGTCGAGGTGGACGCTGGTGAGATGCACGGCCTTGGCGAATTTCTTCGAATCGTCGTCGGCGACGACCTTCCCGTCCTTGTCGAGCAACGCACCGTGGCGATCCCGCTTGAACACTTCGCGGAAATTCCAGCCGTGCCCATGGTAGTCGGCGAACTGCGTGTCCTTCAGTTGGGGATTGAGCGAGGCCACGTTCCTGCTGAATTCCGGATCGCCCCAGTTGCCGCGGATCGCGGCCTCTTCGGGATTGCGGTCGAGGATCTTGCGGGCTTCGGCCGCGGTCGGGTACTTCTGCTGCTTCGGCCACATGGACGGCGCGTCGGACTCGTAGTCCCACATGATCGTGCCGTAGTAGCTGTTCAGGAAGATGTTCGGCTGGTGCATGTGGCACACCATGCACTGCGACGAGGGAATCGCGCGCGTGAACTCGTGGCGGATGGGATGGCCGGGCTCGCCCTTCCGGATCGTCGGATCCGACGTCGCCGTTTCGCCGTCGTGGCCGTATTTCGCATACGACGCGGAGTGCGACGGATCGCGATCGTTGGCGTACACCACGTGGCAGGCGGTGCAGCCCGAGGAGCGATAGTCGCCGGGCTGGTCGTCGGTGCCGAGGAACCAAAGGTGCGGATCGTTCAGGCGCGTCTTGGTGATGTTGATCGCCGGGACCGCGATGCGGCTTCCGGTGCCGGGACCGCGGCTCGACTGGCGGATGTCGGGGCGGCCCGGCTCATCGAGCTTCTGCAGGGCGCCCGAGGAATTCGGAAGCCCGATCTCCGGAAACTGCGTCGAGGCGATGCGCCCGCCGCGCTCGAACACGCGGAAGATGTCCGACGGCGGAATCGTCTCCCACGACGGCATCGCGGTGAGCGAGGGCACGATGCCCTTCGACGCGAGGAACGGATCCACCTTCACCGGATTGAGGATCGATGCGGGAACGCCATCCCGCGTGTATGCCTCGCCGAGAATCGCGTGCTTGTAGGGAAGGATGCCGTTGTTGTAGGTCGCCGCCGCCCAGAACATGGATGCGGTCGCCATGAGGCTTCGCTCGCTCGCGTGGATGATCGCGAGGTGGCAGGCGCCGCATGCTTCGCGCGCGATGCGCAGGTCGCCCGGATTCATGAAGCGGATGAACTCGGGACTCTCCTTGTTGAGCAGCGTGTAAGTGCGCTCGGGCGTCGCGCTCGAGGGCCAGTGCCACGCCTTCTCGTCGCGCGGCAGCACGTGAGCCTGGCGCATGAGCGGGAGATATTCCGGGGCCTCGCGTTTGGAGCCCCTCGCATCGACCTTCGCGTCGCCGCCGTGGCAATCCGTGCACCCGAGGATCACGCCCGGATTCTGGTGCATCGTGTGCCGGTCCGTCGCCGTATGGCAGCTCATGCAGCCCACGCTCTTCGCATGAGCCTCCTCAACAGTCTGCGATGCTGGAGCTGGTGGCGATGCGAGGCAAAAGGCCGGAACCACAAAGACCACAGAGACCACAGAGACCACAGAGGAAAAGCCAAATCCTTGCATGTGCTTCGTGACAAATCGAGCGAAGGCACGAAACGCCATTATCGGTTTCGCCTTTCCTCTGTGGTCTCTGTGGTCTCTGTGGTTCAAATGTTCTTCTTCAAAAGGTCAGGACAACGTTTCCGAGCACGGAGTACTGCGGTCCTCGCTGGTCTTCGTCGTAGAGCTGCTTCAATCCCTTCCCGGGCAACAACGCCGCCGCGGAGAAGTTGAGCACAACGTTCTGGCTCATGAAGGGACGCCATTGCACGGCGGCGGAGATGTCCCAGCCGATCTCCTTCGGCGGCGGCGCCTGGTTGCGCAGGACGCCGAGGACCGCCGTGTCGCCGAAGCGCAGGTACGAGATGTTGCCGATGGCGCGGACGAGCGGCGTCACGTCGAAGTCGCCGCCGACGCCAAGGAGCTCGAGGCCCGGGTTCACGAAATTCGACTGCCCCTCGTCCTTCGACGAGCGAAGGCTGGCGAGAATGCCGTTGCGTCCCGAAAGCGCGACTCCGCCGCCGCCCACGAGGGGCACCCCCTGCCGGATCCAGAAGCTCGTCTCCGCGCCGGCGAACTGCGGATTCTCGAGGATCGCATCGAAGCCGGTGGCCTTTCCGTCGAAGGGATCCTTGTCCGCCGACTGGTAGAGCGCGTTCAGGCGAAGCCTCGCCCAGCTGAAGTCGCGCGAGAGCTCGGCGGCGGCGAAGCCCGCGCGAATCGTCTGCGGCCTCTGCGCGATCTCGCCGTGCGTGTCGTGGCCGAACGCGCCGTAGACGGTCGCCGAAAGATTCCAGCGTCCGATATGGCCGTCGCCGCTGTAGCCCACGTAGGTGACGGTGTAGTCGTGGGGACGCGAATCCCCGATGACAGCCGGGCGCACGAGGAAGCCGTTGCGGTCGTAGTACTGGCCGTCCCCTTCCTTGTTCACGTCGACGATGACAGTCGCCTGCGAGGTGAAGCCCGGCCACGGCAAGTCCTGGCGATAGAGGTTCGCGACGAAGAGATCGTCCTTGCGAAGCGCCGCGCCCAGGTCGTTCAGTCCCGAGTTCGTGTCCTTCTCGATGCGGCGGAACCACGCGAGGTTGTACTGCCACTGGTTGTTGTCGCGATTGCCGAAGAGGCGCACGCCAAGAGGCTGATCCTGGAAAAGGAATCCGCGAAAGTCGGCATTGAACGGCTGGATGCCCACGCGGATGGAATCGAAGTCGTAGCGGTCGGAGACGTTGCGCAGGTGCATGTCGGCATAAAGCTCCTGCACGGCGAAGTGGCTGTCGTTGCGGGTCGTGCCCTCGCGCGGGTCGATGCGAAGCGCCCTTACCTCCTCGACTTCCGAGCGGTTCACGTTGATCGCGGGTGTGAAGCGGAATTCGTAGTCGGGCGGCCGGAACGTCGTGTCGCCCTTGATGAGCGACATCGAGAAGATGAAGGTCTCCGCGACTGTCGATTGCTTGCCCTGCCCGAAGACGTCGTACTCGCCGGGCCGTTGCGTGGTCTGAGCACCGACCGGCGTGGGCAAGCGCCGGAATTCAACGAGCGTGTCGGAAACCGCGCCCAGGCTCACGAACCATTCGTCGCCCATCTTCTTCGCGAGATCCGGGAAGTGCTCCCGGAACCACGGGTCTCCGCCGACGGGCAGGTCGCCCTTCAGCATGTTCTGGTTGTACGGATCGAACCACGGATACTTCACGCCGAGCGCCTGCATGATTCGCCAGCGATCGGGCACGGGCAGCGTCTCGTGCGGCAGGAACGCCGCCGGCTGCGGCACCTGGCTCGGGTCGACGGGCGGCGGAAAGTAGCGCTCGGGCTCGCTCGGGCCCGCGCGTCGCGGCACGATCTCCTCGTCGCGGTTGGGCTCGGGCGGATACGGCTTCTCCTGCGCCAGCGCGGGAAGCGCGATGAGCATCACGAGGCTAAAGGCCCGCGCAGACATTCTCGTCCGTCGAATCGTTGAAAGGCGCCTGCGGGCACTGCGCATAGCGAAGGCGCGTGCCCATGGGCGTGAGCGTGTCCGCGCGGATCGCGGCCGGCGCGTTGCCGATACCCGTGCCGAGATCCTTCGCGGCGTTGGCGAGTCCGAGGAAGGAGATCATGTCGTCCTGGTCCACGCCATCGCCCGAGACACCGATCGCACCAACCAGCTTGTTGCCGCGATAGATCGGAACGGAGCCGGGAAAGATCTGCGCGCCGTTGCGAAGCTGGAGGATGCCTGTGTCCGCGGCGATCGGAATCGCGCCCGCCTGCAGGCGGCCCGCGCATCCCGTGGAGGTGTCGCCCAGCACGCCCTTCACGAACTGGTTGTACGAAAGGTCGAGCTGGAAGCCCACGTTGAACGGGCTCCACGATGCGATCGGCGTCGAGAGAGGACCGGGCGGCGTGCCATCGATGCCGTCGGGAAAGAACGGGCGGTGGATGTTGCCGATCGCGCGTGCGCTCCACGCGATGTTGCCGGTGAGCGCCGCGGGATCCGAAAGGAACGTCCGCATGCGGTCGGGATATTGCGAGATCGCCGCGCTTCCGAGATCCGACAGGTATTGCGCGGGCGGCACCGAAGCGAGGAGCGACGCCGCGCCGGGGCTCGAGAAGAACATCGCGCTTCGCGCCTTCTGCACCGCGACGTCGATCCCGAACACGGGCGCATCGGGCGTGCGAACCAGTCCGAGGATGTCGCCGTTGAGATCCACCACGCTGATCGTCACCTCCGCGCTCGATCCCAGTGGACGGCGGATCTGGCCCCGCGCTCGCTTCGCGATGGCGATCGCGTCCGTCATGAGCGTCGTGACCTCGGTGACCGAGAGCGATCCGTCCGAGGATCCACGCGGCGGAAAGCGCGCCGCATTCGACGCATCGACGAGAATCCATCCTCCCGAGGCCGCGAAGGCGCCCGCGTCGGCGCGCACGCCCGAGGCCGGCGTTCCGAACGAAGTGCCCGCGGTGATCATCGCGCCCGTGTAGCCGTCGACCGCGACGAGGTGACCCGGCAACGCCGTGAAGGCCGGTGCGTTGGCCGGATTGGACGCGATGGATTCGGAATCGTCGTAGCGGAACGTTCGCCCATCGGCCGTGATGCGGTCGCCGCGAATGTCGGCGGGCGCCGCGTAGCCGCTCGACCCGGCCACCGCGATCAGCTCCTCGACGTTGGTGTCCGTGTCGAAGATGTCGCGATCGATGCCGTATTGCCCGTCGGCCTCGATGCCGATCCCTCCCACGAGGGCGCCACCGATGTAGAGCGGCATGCCGCCCGGATCGGCGGCGAGCCCCAGTGGCGATCGCTTGGGACCGACGCTTCCGTGCGAGACGTTGCGATTCACGTCGGAGCACGACAGCTGCGAGAACTGCACGCCATAGAGCGGCCCCGAAGGTTGTTGCGCCTCGCCGGGATTGAAGTGCTCCTGGATGATCTGGCTCGCCGTGCGTGTCGAGAAAGCGTTGCCCGCCGACGAGAGGTAGGCGCCGGTGAGCGCCTTTGCGATCGCGGCGAGTGTCGCGGGTATCGTGCCCTGCGGAATTCCGTCGAGGCCCCCCTGCACCCCCAGTCCGCTCGAGATCGCCACCGTCGCGGGTGCTCCATCCATCTGGAACACCGCCAGGACGTTTCCCACGCGGTCGACGACGGCGATCTGCGCGTGGACGTTGCGCGCCTGGGCTTCGCCGACTGCCTGCGCGACGATGCGCTGCACGTCGCTCACGGCGAGCGATGCTTGCACGGCGGGACACGCGCTGGTGCAACCGGCGCCGCCCGTGCCGGAGGAGCTGCTTCCGCTGCTTCCGCCGCCGCCGCAACCCGAGGCGATCGCAATGCAGGCGATCGCGGCGATGCGAACGAGCCTATCGCTCACGCGGATCCGCTCCCGCGACACGATCGCCGCCGCGCGGCCGGAAGTCCGGATTCCACGGATGGCGCTCGTCGTGGAATCCGTGGCACAGCATGCAGCTCGATGTCACCTTCCCGGTCTGCGCCTTCGATCCGCCGTGGCATTCGCGGCAGGCTTCGATCTTCGGCATCGATACGTCGCTCGATCGCTTCGAATTCGCGACGTCGTGGCAATCGGCGCACTTGGATTGGGCGTGCGAAGCGTGATCGAACGTGGCGCCGGGCATCCAGCGCTTGGAGGTGCGCGGCTGCGCGATGGTCCACGACGGCAGGCGCGCGTTCTTCTCCTGGGTGTCGCGCGAGACCTCGTGGCACGTCTTGCAGGTGCGAACCTCCACCAAATCGATCGCGACCTCGCGCGCCTTGCGCGACGCGAGGCGAAGCGCGCTCTCGCGCTCCGCGGGCGTGGGCTCGCCCACGCGGCGCAGCAATCCTTCGCCGGGAACCCCGAACGCCTTCTGGAAACTGTCGGGCACGCCCCGCAGCGCGAGCGACGCATAGAACTCGTCGATCATCGCGACGGCATCGGCGGTCTTGCCGTGCGGCACTTCGCGCGTCGTGACGGCGGGCTCGATCTCGAGGCGATGGCACTCCTGGCAGTCCTTCGCCATGGAGATCGGCTCGAACATGCGCTTCGAGGCGTCGGGATGATGGCAGTTCGCGCACTCGAGCTTCACGCGGCCCTTCGAAGGCGACTTGATGCCCCTGGGATCGAGGTGCTTCTGGTGCGGAAACGCGAGGTGCGGATTGTCGGTCGCGGGCATGGCGAACGCGGGATGTCCCTTGGCGAAATCCGAGACGTCCTTCACCTTCGCCTCGGGCGATCGCGCATGGATATCGCGATGGCAATCGACGCAGAAGCCGTCGCTGTCCTTGTGGAAGGCCTTCGCGCCCTTGTGCTCCCGGTGGCAGCTCGCGCAGCGAAGCCCTTCGAAGAGCGCCGCCGGATGCAACGCCGGACCCACGTGCTGCCCGATCTTCGAATGGCACTCGAGGCACGACTCGTCCTTCACGTGCTGGAAGGCGGCTTCGTGGCACGCCGAGCAACGCTCCTCGATGGGCTGGTGCGACAGGATCACCGGTCCGGGATTCCAGATGCGATCGTTGCCGCTCCACGGAAGGTGCAGCACGCGTCCGGCGGGAATCAGCAGGAACCCGATCAGGATCGCCACGAGGCCCGCCCACGCGGTGGCGCGCTTCGACATGCCGAGGGACGCGAGCGAACGCGGTGTCGTGCGAGTCGAGGGAACCGGCGCCGATTCCAGGGGCCGCACGAGCTCCACCGAGATGGCGGCGTCGAATCCCGCCGGAGTCTCGAGCGCCTGCAAGGCGTAGGGCCCGATGTCCACCACCTCGCCGCGCTTCAGGCGCACCGAGCGCACGGTCTTTCGCGTGATCTCGGTGCTGCCGGCCTCGCCTTCGATGTAGACCGGTCCGCCGCGGTTCACGATCATCCCCTGCTCGAGCGCGATGCGCGGGTCGGGGAGGTGGATCTCGCAGCTCGCGTTGCGGCCCACGCGCACCCACTCGGCGCTGACCGCCTTCTTCGTCTGGGTCGTCCCGCCGTCCGGGCGCGGCGCTTTCTGGATGACGAGAAGCTTCATTCGGTCTCGATCACCAGTAGATGAAGACCGAGACGATGTGCACGACGAGCGCCGCGAGCAGCATGAACGCGAGCGGAACGTGGACGTAGAGCCAGAGCTCGAGGATCGCCTGGTAGCGAAGGTCGCGCCTCGCCCTCGCGAGCATCTGGTCCTTCTGAAGCAGGAGGCCGTAGACCTCCTTGCTCAGGAACGCCGCCTCGCCCTTGAGGGAGCTTGCGACCCGCGACCATTCGCGCACCGCCAGCGCGTTGGGACACCTCGGATCGTGGCCCGACATGAGCCTGCGGAATCCGCCGCCCAGGCGCGTGCCTTTCACCGAGCGATCGACCAGCGCGAAGAGGATATCGGGGAGCGAGAGCGCCTTCTCGCGCATCTCGCGGTCGATGTCGGCGATGCGAAGGACCATGGCGTCGAGCGTATGGTCGCCGAGGTTCGCGGTCATGACGCGCGGCACGCGCATGTATGCGAAGACTCCGTAGAAGCCGCTCGCCACCACGAGCACCATCAGCACGTAGGCGAGCGTGTGCACGTTCCATCCCAGCTTGAAGCCGGTATGGAGAGTGACGATGAAGACGAGCGCGGTGCCGAGGTAGACGTGCGCCGAGAGCCAACCCTGCACCGTGTCCCCGGAGCTGTAGTGGCGCTTGCGCACGCCGTACCAGAGCAGCCACAGGATGAGGAGCGCGCCGATCGTGCCCAGGGTATAGCCGAGCGGTGTTCCGCCGTAGGGCCTGGGAGCCGGGTCGTGCCAGACGTACGCCAGCGTGGCGATGGCGCAGAGCACGACGGACGCCTTGAACCAGCGGAATCGCGCGTACTCGAGAATCGAGTAGTGCCTCACCGAGTTGAATCCGCTTTCGTGACCTTTGGGCTGGCACATTCTATCCAATCCGTGAAACAACCTCTGCGGCATTTGCAGCATCGCGGGCGCGGAACCCCCGTTCGGTATAATTTCAGTTCATTCCGAGGGTTATCTTCAGCTCCCATGGTTGTCTTCTGGCTCCTCGCCGTATTGATGACGGCGATCGCGTTGGCTTTCGTCGTCGTCCCCCTGCTACGCGGGCGATCGGTCGCGGGCCCCGGCGCGCTCGCGGCGAACCTCGCGGTGCTTCGCGGGCAGCGCCATGAGATCGAGGCCGATGTCGCCAATGGGGCCCTGCCGGAAAGCGAGCGCGACGCGGCGATGAACGAGCTCGTCGAACGCGCGCGCGACGACCTCGCCTCGCAGGAACCTCCGCCGTTGCCGCGCGCGTCGCGGCCGTGGATCGCCGTGGCGGCGGTCGCCGTCGCCGTGCCCGCGATCGCATTCGGGCTTTACGCGTGGCTCGGGACTCCGGGTGCGCTCGCACCGCCCGAGCGCACGCACGAAGCGGGCAAGCTCGACGACCTGCAGATCGAGGCCATGGTCGAGAACCTCGCGCGAAAGGTGCGCGAACGTCCCGACGATGCGCGGGGCTGGGCGCTGCTCGCGCGATCCATGGCGGCGCTCGGACGCTACGACGAATCGGCGCAGGCCTACGAGCATCTCAGTCAACTCGTTCCGGGCGATGCGTCGGTTCTCGCCGATTACGCCGACGCACTCGGCATGGCACAGGGGCGCTCGCTCGCGGGCAAGCCGTACGAGCTGGCGAAGAAGGCGCTCGAGATCGATCCGCATCATCGCAAGGCGCTCGCGCTCGCGGGCACTGCCGCCATGGACGCGGGCGACTACAAGGGCGCGCTCGGATATTGGCAGGGGCTCGCGGCCACGACCGATCCGGGATCCCAGGACGAGCAGGACGTCATCGCGCTCCTCGACGAGCTGCGCCAGAAGGCGGCAGCCGCGGGGAAGCCTTTGCCCGGCACAGCCCCGATCGCGCGAGCCGCTCCGCCCGCGAATACGGGGAAGGCGCTCACGGGCTCCGTGAGCATCGCCGCTTCCGTTGCGGGCAAGATGAATCCGTCGGACACGCTCTTCGTCTTCGCGCGCGCCGAGAATGGTCCGCGCATGCCGCTCGCCGTCGTGCGGACCACGGCCGCTTCGCTGCCGATGAAGTTCTCGCTCGACGACAGCATGGCGATGGCGCCGACGGCACGGCTTTCGGGAGCGTCCGCGGTGCGCATCGAAGCGCGGGTGTCGCGCTCCGGCAACGCGCTGCCACAGTCCGGCGACCTCCTCGGCATGAGCGCCGTCGTGAAGCCCGACGCGCATGACGTGAACATCGTGATCGACAAGGTGGTGCCGTGAGCGCGATCGAGGCGACCGGGCTCGCGTGCTCGCGCGGCGACTCGCGCCTCTTCCGGGACATCTCGTTTTCGCTCGCGCCCGGCGAATGGCTCGCGGTGCGCGGCGCCAACGGAAGCGGCAAGACGACGCTGCTGCGTTGCGTGGCGGGTCTTACGCGCCTGGATTGCGGCGAGGTGAAGTGGAACGGGAAGCCCGTGCGCGAAGTCGCGTCGGATTTCCGCGCGGCGATGCTCTATGCGGGACACGCGCCGGGAATCAAGGACGAGCTCACCGCCGCCGAGAACCTGCGCGATGCGCTCGCTCTGCGCGGAACGAGGCCCGACGACGCCGTGATCGACGACGCGTTGAAAGCGGTCGGCCTGGAAAAGCACCGCCGCATTCCCGCGCGGCGCCTTTCCGCGGGGCAGCGACGCCGCATCGGCATGGCGCGACTCACGCTCGATTCGGCGTCATGCTGGATCCTCGACGAGCCCCTAGCGGCGCTCGACTCTCAAGGCGAATCGATGTTCGCGGGGCTGCTCGCGACTCACCTGCAGCGCGGCGGTTGCGCGCTCATCGCCACGCACCACGATATCGGCGCCACACCGCCCCGCGAAGTGAGGCTCACGCCGTGAGCGGCTTCGCATGGGCGTTCGCTCGCGACCTGCGCCTCGCGTGGCGCCATCCCGGCGAGACGCTCATGGTCGTCGCGTTCTTCGTGCTGGTCGCGAGCCTCTTCCCGCTGGGCGTGGGAGCGGAGCCGCAACTCCTGCGCCGCATCGGCTCGGGCGTGATCTGGGTCTGCGCCCTCCTCGCGGCGTTCCTGTCGCTCTCCTCGCTCTTCGCTTCCGACTATCTCGACGGAACCCTCGAGCAGATGGTGTTGTCTCCCAGACCCATGATCGGCTGGACCTCGGGAAAGATCGCCGCGCACTGGGCCGCGACGGGCCTTCCGCTCACGCTGCTTTCGCCACTGCTCGCGCTGCAGTACGGCCTCGACGCGGACACGGTCGCGATCCTCGCGCTCGGCCTCGCGCTCGGCACGCCTCTTTTGTCGCTGCTGGGCGCCGCGTGCAGCGCGCTCACGCTCGGCGCGCGGGGCGGCGGCGTGCTGCTCGCGCTCCTCGCATTGCCGCTCTTCGTTCCCGTGCTGATCTTCGGCGCCGGCGCTGCCGAAGCGCAGGCTTCGGGCCTTTCGGCCGCGCCGCACCTGTCGCTCCTGGGCGCCGGCCTCATCGTGGGCGCCATGGCATTGCCGCCGGCCGCTTGCGCCGCCATCCGCATCGCGCTCGACTGACATGGCCTGGTCCTACTTCTCTTCGCCCGCCACGTTCTACCGCCTCGCACGGTCCCTCGCGCCGTGGTTCTTCGCGCTTGCCGCGCTGCTGGCGGCGGCGGGGCTCTACACCGGATTCGTCGTCGCGCCGACCGATGCGCAACAGGGCGAGGTCTATCGCGTGATCTTCATCCACGTGCCCGCGGCCTGGATGTCGATGTTCCTGTACTTCGTGATGGCCTGCTACGCCGGGATGTCGCTCACGTTCAACACGCGCCTCGCGGCGATGATGGCGCGCGCCATCGCGCCCACCGGCGCGATGTTCACGTTCCTCGCGCTCTGGACCGGCGCGTTCTGGGGGCGTCCCACCTGGGGCACGTACTGGGCGTGGGACGCGCGCATGGTCTCCGAGCTCGTGCTCCTGTTCCTCTACATCGGCTTCATCGCCCTCGCCAACGCCTTCGAGGACTCGCGCCGCGGAGATCGCGCCGCGTCGCTGCTCGCCCTGGTGGGCCTGGTGAACCTGCCCATCATCTATTTCTCGGTCCAGTGGTGGAATACGCTGCACCAGGGATCGAGCGTGAAATTCACCGGATCGACCATGCACGTAGCCATGTTGCAGGCTATGCTGCTCATGACCTTCGCGTGCTGGATGTATGCGATCGGCGCCACGCTCACGAGGGTGCGCTCGGTGATCCTGGAGCGGGAGCGGCGCACGCGCTGGGTGAGGGCCCTGTGACGCACGAATTCTATTTGTGGATGTCCTATGGCGTGTTCGCCCTGGCGATCGCGGCGGAGATCGCGGGACTTGCGTTACGCAAGCGCCAGGCGTTGAAGGCTGTAGAGGAGGAGCGTGAGCTTGAGGCCCAGGACTAAGCGCGCGGTCGCCATCGTCGCAGGTGTGGCGGCGCTCGGCGTGGCCGTGGCCCTCGTGCTCAATGCGTTCAACTCCAACCTCGTCTTCTTCTTCACGCCCACCGAGGTCGCGGACCACAAGGCGCCTTCGGGGCGTCCGTTCCGCATCGGCGGGCTGGTGGAGGCCGGCAGCGTCGTGCGCGACAAGGATGCGCTCACGGTGCGCTTCCGCGTGACCGATACGGCGCGAACCATCCCCGTCGTGTACACCGGGATCCTTCCGGACCTCTTTCGCGAAGGCAAGGGTGTCGTGGCCCAGGGACGGATCGAATCCGACGGAACGTTCCACGCGAGCGAGGTGCTCGCGAAGCACGACGAGAACTACATGCCGCCGGAAGCCGCCGAGGCGCTGAAGAGGGCCGGGCACCCCATCGACAAGTCCGCGTTCGCGGGCCAGAAAGGCAAGTCGTGATTCCCGAGCTCGGGCACTTCGCCCTCATCGTCGCGCTCGCGCTCGCCTTGGCGCAGGTCGCGATCGCGTTCACCGGCGCGCGGACCGGAAACTCCGCGCTGCTCGCGACCGTGCGGCCCGCGGCGATCGGGCAGTTCGTCTTCGTGGCCGGCGCCTTCGCGGCGCTGGCGTATTGCTTCGTCACCAGCGACTTCTCGGTGCTGAACGTCACGCAGCACTCGAACTCGAAACTTCCCGTGAACTATCGTTTCGCCGCGACCTGGGGATCGCACGAAGGCTCGATCCTGCTCTGGGCACTGATGCTCGCCACCTGGACCTTTCTCGTGGCCGCGGTGAGCCGCTCGCTGCCCGAGCGCTTCGTCGCCCGCGTCCTCGGCGTGATGGGGCTCGTGAGCGTGGGCTTCCTGCTCTTCATCCTCATCACGTCGAATCCGTTCGAACGGCTCCTTCCCGCGGCGGCCGAAGGCGAGGACCTGAATCCCCTCCTCCAGGATCCGGGCATGGTGATCCACCCGCCGATGCTCTACATGGGTTACGTGGGATTCTCGGTGGCGTTCGCATTCTCGATCGCCGCGCTGCTCGAAGGCCGCCTCGACGCCGCGTGGGCGCGGTGGTCGCGCCCCTGGACGCTGGCCGCATGGTGCTTCCTCACCGTGGGCATATGCCTCGGGAGCGCATGGGCGTACTACACGCTCGGATGGGGCGGCTGGTGGTTCTGGGATCCGGTGGAGAACGCCTCGTTCATGCCGTGGCTCGTGGGCACGGCGCTCATCCACTCGCTCGCCGTCACGGAGAAGCGCGGGACGTTCAGGAGCTGGACGGTGCTGCTCGCGATCATGGCGTTCTCGCTTTCGCTCGTGGGGACCTTCCTCGTGCGTTCCGGCGTGCTCACCTCCGTGCACGCATTCGCCACCGACCCGCGGCGCGGCATCTTCATCCTGCTTTTCCTGGTGCTGGTCGTGGGCGGCTCGCTCACGCTCTTCGCGTGGCGCGCGCCGCGCGTGGGACTGGGATCCGGATTCGGCGCCGTGTCACGGGAATCGATGTTGCTGGCCAACAACGTGCTGCTCGCGGTCGCCATGTCCGCCGTGCTGTTGGGCACGCTCTATCCGCTGTTCCTCGATGCGCTCGGCATGGGCAAGATTTCCGTGGGATCGCCCTACTTCGACGCCGTGTTCGTGCCGCTGATGGCGCCCGCGATATTCCTCATGGCCGTGGGCCCCGTCGCCAGCTGGAAACGCGCGGCCCTCCCCGAGCTCTGGGTGCGCCTTCGCTGGGCGCTCGGCGTCTCGGTCGTCGCGGCGCTGGCCGTTCCGTTCATGCGGGGCAAAGTCACGCCCATGATCGTTTTCGGCATCTGGCTCGGGTTCTGGGTGATCACCGCGACCTGCGCGCAGGTGATCCAGCGCCTGCACGGATCGCCGCAACCGACGCTGGGTGGCAAGATCGCCGCGCAATCGCGCTCGTGGTACGGCATGGTGCTCGCGCACCTGGGCATCGCGATCTTCATCCTGGGCGTGACACTCGTGAAGGGATACGAGACGGAACGCGACCTGCGCATGTCGCCCGGGGATCGCGTGACGCTCGCGGGATTCGACTTCGCGTTCAAGGGCACGAAGCAGCTTCCCGGCCCCAACTACTCGGTCGTGCAAGGCGAGTTCGAGGTGTCCCGGGGTGGCAAGCCCGAACGCGTGCTCTACCCCGAGAAGCGCACCTATCCCGTGAGCGGGCAGACGATGACCTGGGCCGCGATCGATACGGGAGTGACGCGGGACATCTACGTCTCTTTGGGAGAGCCCGTGGGCGACGGCGCCTGGGGCGTGCGCGTCTATCACAAGCCCTTCGTGGACTGGATCTGGGCCGGCTGCTTCGTGATGGCGCTGGGCGGACTCTTCGCGTTGAGCGACCGCCGCTACCGGTTGCGCAAGCAGGTGACCGAGGCCGCGACGCCGGCCGCGGCGAGCGCAAGCGCCTGACCCGATGAGAAGGCTCGCGTTCGTCATTCCCCTCGTCGTCTTCATCGCGCTGGCGATCTTCCTCGCCGTGGGCCTCACGCGCGACCCGAGGGAAGTCCCCTCGCCCTTCATCGGCAAGCCGGCGCCGTCGTTCAAGCTCGAGCGCCTCCAGGAGCCGACGATGGCGTTCGGCCCCGCGGAGATGAAGGGCAAGGTGTGGATGCTCAACGTCTGGGCGTCGTGGTGCGTGGCGTGCCGCGAGGAGCATCCGGTCCTCGTGGAGTTTTCGAAGCGCAACGCCGTTCCAATCGTGGGCCTCAACTGGAAGGACACGCGCGAGAGCGGCCTCAAGTGGCTCGACCGCTTCGGCAACCCCTATGCGCTCTCGGTCTTCGACGGCGACGGGCGCGTGGGCATCGACTACGGCGTCTACGGCGCCCCGGAAACCTTCGTGATCGACCGCGACGGCGTGATCCGCTACAAGCAGATCGGCGCGATCACTCCCGAGGCGCTCGACGAGAAAATCCTGCCCCTGCTGAAGAGCCTCGGCGCATGAAGCGGCTCGCCTGGACGTTGCTCTTCGCCGCGGGGCTTGCGTTCGGCCAGGCGTCCGAGATCGCGCATCCGGATCCCGCGGTCGAAGCGCGGTTGAAGGCGCTCGCCGAGGAGCTTCGCTGCCTCGTGTGCCAGAACCAGACCATCGCGGATTCCAATGCGTCGCTCGCGCTCGACCTGCGCAACGAGATCCGCGAGCAGGTCGCGCAAGGCAAGAGCGATGACGAGATCCGCGCCTACATGGTCGCGCGCTATGGCGACTTCGTCCTGTACCGGCCGCCCTGGAAATCCACGACGCTGCTCCTGTGGCTCGGTCCCTTCGCGTTGCTGGCCGTGGGCGCGGGAGTCTTCGCGGCTACCGTGCGCCGGCGCAAGAGGGAATCGGCAGGAGCCAGCGAATCGCCGGCCGCCGAGCGGCGCACCCGCGCCGAGGTCGAAGCGTTGCTGGAGGACTAGGCGGGTTCGGGGGTGAGCGCCCTGCGCACCGGCGCCGGGGACGCTTCGACGAAACCCATCTCGTGGGAGATGTCGCGCGCGGCGGAAACCGTGATCGACGCGAGCTCGTCGCGCCGGCTTCCCAGGATGGCCTTCTCGGAACCCCACACCGCGATCGATGCGACCACCGTCCCGCTGCGATCGCGCACGGGAGCGGCGATCCCGCAGACGCCGACGCGGAATTCTCCGCGATTGATTGCATATCCGCGCTCGCGCGTTTCCTCGAGGTCGCGCTCGATATCCTTGCGGCGGGTCATCGTGAGCGGCGTGTAGCGCTTCACGTGCTCGAATGCGGCATCGAGCGCATGCGGCGGCCCCCACGCGAGCAGCGCCTTGCCGGTCGAGACCACCGTCGCGGGCACGCGCGAGCCGATGCTCGTGATGGCCTTGAGCGGCTGCGGGCTGTCGACCTTGTCCACGTAGACGACATAACCGTTGTCGAATACAGCGAGCTGCACGGATTCGCGCGACTCCTCGCAGAGGCGGCGAAGCCGCGGCCCCGCGACCGACTGCAGGTCCACGTCGCGCACCAGCATGGAGCCCATCTCCCAGAGCTTGAGTGTCGGCGAATAGAGGCTCGTCGCCTGATCCTTCTTCACGTATCCGAGGACGGACAGCGTCGAGAGGAGCCTGTATACGTTGGGTTTGGTGAGGCCGAGCTCGCGCGAGAGCTCGGTAAGCCGGCGCGGCTGGTTCGAGCGCACGAGCGCTTCGAGGAGATTCATCGCCTTCTGGACCGTCTGTTCCATAGGCCTCCCACCACCGGCAAGTGGGGCATCGTATCACTACACCGGAACGCCTGCTGCGCGAGTTAAATCATCACGGGGCGATCGGGAAGCTCGTTGCGCTTCGCGCCGTGACCGGGAAACTCCTTCTCCAGCAACTGCGCCACCGCGCGAACGCCCGCGATGGCTCCCTCCTCGAAGCGGCCGGCGGCGAAGAATCCCTCGATCTCCCGGCAGATCGCCTGCCATTGATGGGCCTCGACGCGCGCCGTGATGCCGCGGTCGGCCACGATCTCGACGCGCCGCTCGGCGAGGAGCACGTAGATCAGCACGCCGTTGTTCTCCTCGGTGTTCCAAACGCCACGCGACGCGAACAATTCGCGCGCACGCTGGCGCGAATGCACGTCGTGCCAGAGCTGCGAGGTCGTGAGCTCGGCCTCGATCACCACGCAGATCTCGCCGCGGTGGGTCTTCTCCTGGGACGCGACCTCACGCTGGATCGCGTCGAGCGTGGCCGCGGGAAACGCCTTCGCGGCTTTCACCGGGTGCATGAACGCGTGGCGGAGGAAGCGGCCGAGATGCATCACCAGGATCCCGACGCGCCGCCGCCATCGAAGGATC
>DATGGI010000174.1:0-4801 GCA_035308545.1 Usitatibacter sp. | reverse complement strand
TCCATGACGAGGTGATCGAGTTCGTGAACGCGCACGACCATGTCTTCGTGGTCGAGCAGAACCGCGATGGCCAGCTGCGGACGCTCCTCGTGGCCGAGGCGATGCTGCCAGCCGAGAAGCTCACGCCGGTGCTCCACTACGACGGAACGCCGATCACCGCGCGCTTCATCCACGGAGCCGTCGCCCAGCGCCTGACGGCGTTCAACGTCTCGCCGATCAAGCGCACCGCGGCGACGGGAGAATGACCGAATGACCTACCTGACAAAGCCGAAACTCCACCACCCGGACCTGCCGAAGAATTCGCTCGGCCTCACGCATCGCGACTATGAGGGCGCGGTCTCGACCCTCTGCGCGGGCTGCGGCCACGATTCGATCAGCGCGGCGATCATCCAGGCATGCTGGGAGCTCGCGATCCAGCCGCACCGCGTGGCGAAGCTCTCGGGCATCGGATGCTCGTCGAAGACGCCGACGTACTTCCTCGACAAATCCCACGGGTTCAACTCGGTCCACGGTCGCATGCCCTCGGTGCTCACGGGGGCCAACCTCGCCAACCGGGACCTCATCTACCTCGGCGTTTCCGGCGACGGCGACTCGGCCTCCATCGGCATCGGGCAATTCGCGCACATCATGCGGCGTGGCGTGAACATGACCTACATCGTCGAGAACAACGGCGTGTACGGCCTTACGAAGGGGCAGTTCTCCGCCACGGCCGACCGCGGCTCCAAGGCGAAGCGTGGCGCGATCAATACCGACGAGGGCATCGACCTCGTACTGATGGCGCTCCAGCTCGGGGCGACGTACGTGGCGCGCAGCTTCTCGGGCGACAAGCACCAGCTCGTGCCCCTCATCAAGGGCGCGCTCACGCACGAAGGCGCGGCATTCCTGGACGTGATCTCGCCGTGCGTGGCCTTCAACAACCACGACGGATCCACGAAGAGCTACGACTACGTGCGCGAGCACAACGAGGCCGTGAATTCGCTCGACGTCATGACCTTCCACAAGGAAATCACGACGCAATACGAACCGGGCACCGTGCAGTCCGTGCAACAGCACGACGGTTCCACGATCGTGCTGCGCAAGCTCGACGAGAAGTACGATCCTTCCGACCGCATCGCGGCCATGGCGTACGTGCAATCGCGCTACGCGATGGGCGAGATCGTGACGGGGCTGCTCTACTTCGCGTCGAAGCCGCGGGACCTGCACGGGTCTCTCAACACCGTGCCGATGCCGCTCAACCAATTGAACGAGCGCGAGCTCTGCCCCGGAAGCGCGGCGCTCGACCGGGTGAACGAGTCCCTTCGCTGAGCCAAGACATGAACCGCATCGACCTTCGCAGCGACACCGTCACGCAACCCTCGGCAGCGATGCGCGCGGCCATGGCGCAGGCCGCCGTGGGCGACGACGTCTTCGGCGACGATCCCACAGTCAACAAGCTCCAGGAAGTGGCCGCCGCGCGCTTCGGCATGGAAGCGGGGCTTTTCTTTCCGTCGGGAACGCAATCGAACCTCGCGGCGCTGATGGCCCATTGCCAGCGCGGCGAAGAGGTGATCGTCGGCCAGGACGCGCACACGTATCACTACGAAGCGGGGGGCATGGCGGTCCTCGGCTCGATCCAGCCGCAGCCCCTCAACAACAAGCCCGACGGCACGCTCGATCTCACCGAGGTGGAAGCGGCGATCAAGCCCGACGATGCGCACTTCGCGATCACGAAGCTCCTCGCGCTCGAGAACACGATCGGCGGCAAGGTGATCGCGCGCGCCTACATGGCCGATGCGCTGGCGCTTGCGAAGCGCCGCAAGCTCGAAACGCACCTGGACGGCGCGCGCATCTTCAACGCCGCGGTCAAACTCGGCATGCCGGCGAAGGATCTCTGCGCGGGCTTCGACACGGTCTCGGTGTGCCTTTCGAAGGGCCTCGGCACGCCCGCGGGCACGGTGCTCGTGGGCCACAGGGACCTGATCGATCGCGCGCGTCGCATCCGCAAGATGCTGGGCGGGACCATGCGGCAGGTGGGCGTGCTCGCGGCAGCCGGCCTCTACGCGCTCGAGCACAACGTGGATCGCCTGGCCGAAGACCATGCGAACGCCGAGCGGCTCGGCA
The DNA here is from genome assembly GCA_035308545.1 of Usitatibacter sp. Taxonomy (GTDB): domain Bacteria; phylum Pseudomonadota; class Gammaproteobacteria; order Burkholderiales; family Usitatibacteraceae; genus Usitatibacter. Next base: position 2,701 of record DATGGI010000174.1, on the reverse strand, counting down.
AGGGCCTCGCGGGCCTCGGGCTCAAGGTCGATCCGGTGCAGACCAACATGGTGTTCGTGACGATCCCGCAGGAATCGGCGGCGGGCCTCAAGGCGCATCTCGAGAAAACCGGAGTGGTCGCGCTCGTAGGCGGTCCTCGCCTGCGCCTCGTCACGCACCTCGACGTGAACGAGGGCTCGATCGACCGTGCGATCGCCGCTTTCGCGGCTTTTTTCCAGAAGGCTTCTTCGCCGGCCATTCACGCTTGAGCAGGCCGTAGACCTGCGCGGTTCGCGGGCGCGTCCCGTCGAGCCACCGATCGCGCAGCGTTCCTTCGTGTGTGAATCCCAGTCGCGCCAGCAGCGCGCATGAGGCCGCGTTGTCCGCGTCCGCGTGGGCGATGAATCGCCTCACACCCATCGTCCTGAACGCGGAATCGATGAGGGCGGCCATCCCTTCGGTCATGTAGCCGGCGCCCCAGTACTTGCGCGCGAGCGCGAATCCCAGCTCCGCCTGGCGGCTGGATTCCTCGAACGCGAAGACGAGCCCCGTGCCCACGGCATCGCCGCTCGCCTTGTCGATCACCGCGAACTGGACGGTCGCTCCATTCTTCTCGTGGCGCCGCATGCGCTTCAACCACGCGCGCGCGTCGGCAATCGTGCGCCACGTGGAATAGGGAAGGTATTTCGTCACGGAATCGTCGCCGTTCACCTTCATGAGCGCGACGAGGTCCGACTTGTCGACGGGCCGCACCGTAAGGCGCGCCGTCTGGATGGGCTTCGGGATCTTGAGGGGCATGACTGTGATGTTACCGGCCTCGGCGCGCATTCGCAGCATGCGATTTGCGCATGGCAGTGATGACTTCTTTTCCGGGAAGATTGACCGTTCTTGCGGTGTCGGCAAGGGCTCGGATCGCGTAGATTCTCCGGCGCCCCAAACAAAACAGACCCGGAGGAAAGTTACGATGTACCGTTTCACAATGCTGCTCGCGGCGGTCGCCGTGTCCCTCGCTCCTTTCAATGCCGGCGCCAGCGCCGAGCGCGGCTCGGAGGCCGAGGCCCTCACCATGGTGAAGAAGGCGATCGCCTTCTACGACAAGAATGGACGCGAGAAGACGTTCGCCGAGCTCTCCCACAATCCCGGGCCGTTCGTCCACAACGACCTCTACGTCACCGTGAACGACATGAACGGCACCTCGCTCGCCCATATCAACCCGAAGATGATGGGCAAGAACCTCATCGACCTGCGCGACGCCGACGGCAAGTACATCCAGCGCGAGCGCATCGAAGCGGCGCGAAGCCAGACGACGGGCTGGCAGGACTACAAGTTCTACAACCCGGCCACGAAGAAGATCGAAGCCAAGCACACGTTCTGGGAGAAGCACGACAACCTCCTGTTCGCCTGCGGCGCCTACAAGCCGGAGTAGCGATGCTGCGCGACCTTCGAATCGGCCCGAGGCTCGCCCTGGGCTTCGGGATCATCGTGTTCGTCATGGCGGCGGTCGCGTTGGGCGCCACCCGGCTCGGGCAATCGAGCCGCGACGGCCTCGCCGAGGTGATCGAGGCCGCGGGGGCCAAGGAGGCGCTCGCGGCGCAGATGAAGGCCTTCCTGCTCGAGCAGTCCAACGCGATGCGGAGCCTGGGGCTGCGAACCGAGGTGAAGGACATGCAGCGCGACGAGGACCGCGTCCGCTGGCTGGGGCAGCGATACGACGACGCCATCGCGAGGATGGAGAAGCTGAGGCTCTCGTCCGAAGAGGCCGCTGTGATCACGACGCTCCGCGACGTGAGCCGCAGGATCGACGAGCCGTTCAAGGATGCGCTCGCGCTCGCGACCGGATTCCAGGTCGAGTCCGCGGTCGAGGCCATCACCAGGCGCATCGACCCGCCCATCGACGAGGCACTCGCGGCCCTGGACCGCATGATCGAGATCCAGAAGGGCGCCAACCGCGAGGCGATCCGCTCGGCCCGCGAGCTGGGCGACGAGCTGAACACCGCCGTCTACGCGGCGCAGGTGATCGTGGTGCTGCTGTCCATGCTGGTGGCGTGGTACGTCACGCGGACGATCGTCGGCCCGCTGGGCGATGCGGTCGTCATCGCGAAGCGCGTCGCGTCGGGCGATCTCGCATCGCGGATCGATCCCCGCGGACGCGACGAGGCCGCGGAGCTCCTCGCGGCGCTGCGCGACATGAACGCGGGGCTTGGCGAGATGGTCCTTCGCATCCGCTCGGGATCCGAGTCGATCGCGGTCGGCGCGAGCGAGGTGGCGACCGGAAACCAGCAGCTGTCCAGCCGCACGGAAGAACACGCGAGCTCGCTCGCCGAGACCGCCTCGACGCTCGAGGAATTCACTTCGGCGGTCCAGCAGAACGCGGAGCATGCGCGGCAGGCGAGCGACCTCGCGGGAACCGCTTCGGCGACCGCGGAGAAGGGTGGCGAGGTCGTGGGCCACGTGGTCTCCACGATGAAGAGGGTATCGACGTCGTCGAAGCGCATCTCCGACATCATCGCCGTGATCGATGGCCTGTCGTTCCAGACCAACATCCTCGCGCTGAATGCGGCGGTGGAGGCGGCGCGCGCGGGAGAACACGGCCGCGGATTCGCCGTCGTCGCCGCCGAGGTCCGCGTGCTCGCGCAGCGTTCCGCCGATTCGGCGCGGGAGATCCGCGTGTTGATCGAGGATTCCGTGAGGCAGGTCGAGACCGGCGCGAAGCTCGTCGAGC
>DATGGI010000173.1:0-8831 GCA_035308545.1 Usitatibacter sp. | reverse complement strand
GTGCTCGCGAATCTCGGGGGCGACGCGCGGCGCGCTGCCCCACGCGGCCACGGTGCGCGCGACCCGCACGGTGTCCACGATCGCGCTGCGATATTCCGGCCAGGGCAGCAGCCCGGACCATCGCAGCGCGAGCTCGCTTTCCGGCGCGCCCTCGCCCAGCGTGGGAAGGATGCGCTCGAGCGCGCGCCGTGAAAAGATCGGCGCGAGGCAATCCACGACGCTCATGTAGCGAAGGATGGATCCCTCCTGCGGGCCCGTCACGGCGGTGGCCGCGTGGCCCACGACCGACGGATGGACGGCGTCGAGGCCGTACCACTCGCAAAGATGGAAGAGCGTGCTCCAGATCCTCGCGTTGGCGTCGATGTCATCGAGCACGATCCCGATGCGCGCGTAGTCGCCGAAGAGGTTCATGTAGTGCGTGAAGAGCGCGTGGACCGAGGGCCACTGCGCGCCCTTCATGGCGTGGTAGTACTCGATGTTCTGGCTGAAACGCCCTTCCTGGCTGCCGGAGTACGACACCATGACATCGAAGTTTCGATCGCCCACGAGCCATCGATCGTGCACCGAGGCGTCGCTGGCGCGCACGACGAGGAGGTTCGGGCGCCGGGCCGGTGTCATCGCGCCGCGCGGATCGCTTCGCCGGCCCGCAACCCGCGGTGCAGCGCTTCGTCCGAATTGATGTACGCCCACTCGCCGAATCGGCCCACGGTCTCGATGCCTCGCTCGCGAAGCCACGTCCGGGCTTCATCGACGATCGCGGCGCGCGAATGCGTCGGCACGGGATAGCCGAGCGGCACGCGAACGACGCGAGTCGCCGTCACGCGGCGCGCGCGCTCGAGGAGGCCCATGCCTTCCAGCCCGCGGATCACGCTCGCCGCAAGGGTCGCATCGTCGGAGGGAATGGCGTTCGCGCCGGAAACTTCGACGAGGATCCCATGGCGAGGCAAGGCCTCCAGGTATGACGACGAATTGTGGTTGAGCGCGATCTTGTGCCCCGGGAATCCCGGATCGGCATTGTAGGCGCGTTGCCTGCGCGATTCGAGTTGGCCGTCGAGCGCGATCATCACCAGGGCGAGCGGCAACGCGGCGAGCCGGTTCACCGATGCCCGCAACGGCGCCGGCACGCCGGGAACCACTGCGAGCAGCGATGGAAGGGGCATGGTCGAGATGACGTGGCGGCAGGAGATGCGCTCGCCCGATCCCGTCACGACGTACCCCGGCTCGATCCGCGCCACAGTCTCGCCGTAGCGCATGCGCGAAACGCGTTTCGCCAGCGCATCGAAGATCTCGCCGAATCCGCCGCGGGCCGGATAGGCGACGCGTTCATCGGATCGAAGGGGCGCGCGCTTGCCGCCATCCCCCATCGATTGCCCCGCCGAGGACGGCGCGACCCGCTCCGAGGTCCACGACGCCTCCAGCCGCGTGAGGTCCCGGCCCCAGAGCTTCTCGTTGTAGGGACGCATGAAATGCTTCGCGATGCCCGGGCCGAAGCGCGATTCGATGTGCTCGTCGAAGTTTCGCGCGCCCCCGCCGCCGCCGGCTCTCCGGAGTCCTTCGCGGCAGTCTTCCACGAGCGCCGCATCGTGCAGCGATTCGAAATGCTGCTGGAAGGGATAGGGAATCCATTCGCCGTTCACGTAGCACCACGCTTCGCGCCGGCGCTCCTCCATCGGCACCGCGCCGAAGACCAGGTCGCGGACGTGGGTATGCGGGGTGTGGAACGAATGGCCGCCGAGATCGAATACCGCGCCTTCGAGCGTGACCGTCGCCGAGAGTCCGCCCGCATGGGCAGAGCGTTCCAGGACGAGCGCCTCGTCGCCCAGCGCGAGCGCCGCGCCAATGCCCGCCGGCCCCGCGCCGATGACGATCGTGTCGGCGGCGCTCATCGCAGCGGGTCGTGCTCGGGGTAGAGATAGACGCCGTTGCGCGAATTCACGACGACGTCGGGGCTCTCCGAGATGTGCAGCCAGACGTGCACGTGGGGGAAGCCCTGGTAGTGCACGACGATCGCGGGACCCTCGAGGCGCCAGTTGTCCCAGTGCGGCGTGCTCATGCGGCCATCCCGCGCGAAGGAGATGCGGCAGCGCTCGATCCCGCCCTGCGCCGCGAGGCACTGCATCGCGCGCTCGCGGTCGGACGCTCGAAGCGGCGCGAGCACGGCGGAGAGCACGCGGGCGAGTTGCGCGCGCTGCGCGCCATCCATCGCGGCGGCATCGAGTCCCGGATGCACGGCACCGAATCCGATCTCCGATTCCAGGGGCAACCGGTCCACGACGGCCGAGGCGAGTTGCGGCTCCTCCAGCATCGCGGCGAGCGTGCTGGCCGCCATCGCCTGGTCCCAGAAGACGTTGCCCGGATGGTTCACGCGCTCGTAGTAGCCCGTCGCCTGGTGGCCATAGAGGATGGGGCCGCCGAACGCGAGGGGCGACGCGCCGCCCGCCTGCGCGCGCAGCGTCGTGTGGCGTCCGCTGAAGACGAACTGCAGCGTGCCGGTCCCGGGCTCCTCGAAGAACGCGATGCTCTGGTTCGTGCCCCACTCGTGGCCCAGGGTATCGTCGCGCAGCTGTTTCATGAAGCGCGGGTACCACGCGGAATCCACGAGGCCCGTGTAGACGTCATGGATGAGGGCTTGCTGCTTCGCGGAGAAGAAGGCGCTGCGCACCGCCGGGCGCGTCGCCTGCCAGTGGTTGGAGATGAAGGAACGCAGGAGCCCCCGATCGGGGTCGAGATAGTCCCAATCGAAGCAGATCGCGCGGCGCTGGGGCGCCGTGAGGCTCGCGTGCAGGGCCTCGACGGCTTCGTTCGTGGACATGCGCTCTATCCTACAATGTCGCCATGGATGCGCACGACGCCGCCCTCCTCGCCACCCAGCTCGCGATGGGATTCGCCCTCGCCGCGTGCGTCGGGCTTCGCACGTTCCTGCCGCTGCTCGCGGCGGGCGTCCTCGCGCGCCTGGGCTACGTGAGCCTCGGCGATCATTTCCAGTGGATGGCCGCGACACCGGCGCTCGTCGTATTCGGCAGCGCCGCCGCCTTCGAGATCCTGGCCGACAAGGTGCCCTGGCTCGACCACGCCCTCCACGCCGCGGAAACGTTCGTGAAGCCCGTGGCCGGAACGCTGATCGCGGCTTCCGTGCTTACCGAGCTGGACCCCGTGACGGCCATCACGCTGGGTCTCATCGCGGGCGGCACTGTGGCCGGCGTCGTGCAGGCCATTCGGGGCACGGCGCGAATCGCGTCGACGGCATTCACGGGAGGCCTCGGCAATCCGGTGCTCTCGATCTTCGACGACGCGGCCGCGACCGCGGGAATCGTGCTCGCGTTCGTCGTGCCCCTGCTCGCCGCGATCATGGTGATCACCGGAGTGGCCCTGCTCGCGCGACTCTACTTCCGGCGCCGAAGCGCGAGCGCCTGAGTCAGGCCCCTTTCGGCGTGACGACCCACTCGTCGATGTCGTCGCGCAGCCCGATTGTCGCGAGGCCGTTGGCGATCGACACGAACTCGTTGCCCGACTCGATGCGGTCGAGTCCGAAGCGCTCCTCGAAGATGCGCCGCACGGCCGGGACGAACGAGCTTCCGCCGGTGAGAAACACGCGATCGACGTCCTTCGCCACGGTCGACGCATTGGCGAGCGCGACTTCCAGCGTGGATTCGATGGCTTCCAGCTCTTCGGAGATCCACGACTCGAACTGCGCACGCGTGATGTCGCGCTCGATCGCGAAGCCGGGCCCGCGGAAGGCGAAGGTCGAAGCTTCGGCGCTCGAGAGCGCTTCCTTGGCGTCGGACACGGCCTTGTAGAGCGTGTAGCCCTGGTCCGACTCGACGAGGCGCACGAAGCGGCCGACGCGGTCGGGCTCCTCCGTGAAGGGCAGCAGCTCCTTCAGCTCACGGAAATCCTTCGAGTGCTTCATCACCGAAAGCTCGTGCCACGACGCGAAGCTCTGGAAACAGGAGCGTGGCATCTCCAGCACCTTGCCCATGCTGCGATAGGCGCTGCCCTTGCCCAGCTCCGGCAGCACGACCTGGTCGATGATGCGGTAGTCGAAGCGGTCGCCCGCGACGCCCACGCCCGCATGCCCCAGGGCCTGCGCCCGGACCTTTCCGCCCGCGATGTCGAAGTGGATCACCGAGAAGTCGGTGGTGCCGCCACCGAAATCCGCGACGAGCACGGTCGCGCTCTCCTCGAGCGACTGCGCGTAGAAGAACGCCGCGGCGACGGGCTCGTACACCTGGCGGATGCGCTCGAAGCCGAAGGGCGCGAGCGCCGCCTGGTAGCGCTGCATCGCAAGCGCATCGTCGGGACGGCTGCTCGCGTACACCACGGGACGCCCGACGAGAAGATCCTTCGGAAGACGATCGAGCTGCGGGGCCGCATGGTCTCGCAGCGTGCGGAAGAACGCCGCGAAGAGATCCTCGAACTTGTACGCGCGCCCATAGACGTACGTGGTCTCGAAGAGGCGGCTCGCCGCGAAGCTCTTGAGCGACTGGATGAAGCGGCAGTCGCCCGCGTTCTCGATGAACTTCTGGATCGCCCAGGGACCCGCCTCGCTCTTCACCAGCGGCGTGTTCTCGTCACCCTCGTCCCAGAACGTGAGCGCCGAGCGAAAGGAGAAGAGCACCATCGACAGGAAGCGGAACACGACCGGATCGGCCGTGTGATGCGGCGCGGCCCACGAGAGGACCGTGTTGGTCGTGCCGAAGTCGAGGCCGAGCGCGCGACGCGCGTCGTGCTGCGTCAACTAGTGCTTGACCTGCAGCGCCGTCTGGCTCGAGAAGTAGGCGGCGAGATCCATCATGTCCTTCTGCGACAGGTTGGCTACCTGTCCCGCCATGATGGGATTCTTGCGCTTGCCGCTCTTGTAGTGCCGGAGCGCGGTTTCGAGGTAATCCTCGTACTGGCCGGCGAGGTTCGGGAACGCATCGCTCGGGCTCACGCCGTTGGCGCCATGGCACGCGGCGCAGGGCGCGGATTTCTTCTTGCCGACTTCGGCGTCACCCGAGGCCGCGGCCACGGGGAAGGCGATCGCGAGGACCGCCAGGGCGAGCAGCTTCTTCGTCATGGCGGATCTCATTTCTTCTTCTCTCCCTTCGGTGCCGCCGCCGGCGCGGGGGTCGTCGCCGCTGCCGGTGCCGGGGCAGGCGCAGCAGCGGGCGTCGCGGGGGTCGCCGCAGGCGCTGCGGCAGCCGCCGGGGCCGAGGAGGCCGCTTCTCCGCCGTAGTACTTGGACACGCCGTCGATCTCCGCGTCCGTGAGGTTCGCCGCGATGGCGCGCATTGTCGGGAAATCGCGATCGCCGCTCTGGTAGGCCTTCAGCGCGCTCACGATGTACGCGGCCTTCTGGCCGCCCAGCTTCGGCACGCGGTACACCTCCGGAAACGCGGTCTTCCAATCGGGAATGCCGTGGCAACCCTGGCATTGCGCGATGCGGTTCTCGAGTGTGAGCTTGTTGTCGTCCGCCTGGGCGGCGGGAACGCACGCGGCGAGCGCGGCGGCGGCGAGGATTCTCTTGAGATGCATGGGGCCTCTGGGACCGTTTTATTTGATATTCGGCAGCCGCAAATTATACAGCAGCATCGCGATCGAAGAGGGTTTCCCAGGACCGGGGCGGGGACAGGAAGAAGCCCTGGCCGGTGAGGATGCCGATCTGGACGAGCTTGCGGGCGATCTCCTCGGTCTCCACGTACTCGGCGATCGTCTGCAGGCCCAGGCTCGTGCCGATCTTGTGGATCGACTCCACGAGCGCGTAGTCGAGGTAGTTCTTGGCGATGCCCTTCACGAAGAGCCCGTCGATCTTGATGCCGTCGACGGGGAAATGCTTGAGGTAGTTGAAGGACGAAAGCCCGCTGCCGAAGTCGTCCAGCATGAAGCGCACGCCCGTGGCGCGCAGGGACTCGATAAGCGTGCGGGCGCGCTCCACGTTGGCGATGGCCGCCGTCTCCGTGATCTCGAAATGCAGGCAGCTGGGCGGGACGCCGAACTGCGCGAGCTTCGCCTGGATGAACTCGGCGAAGTCGGGGCTGGAGAGCGTGTGTCCCGAGAGGTTGATCGAGAACTCCGCGGGTGCCGGGTCGTTCCTCAATTTCGCGAGGCGGCGGAAATCCGAGAACGCGCGCTCGATCACCCAGCGGTCGATGGTCCGCATGAGGTCGTAGCGTTCGGCCACCGGGATGAACGACATCGGCAGGATGAGCTCCCCGCCGGTCTCGCTCATGCGAAGCAGCGCCTCCACGCGCTTCACGCCTGCGATGTCCGGATTGTCGATTGGAACGATGGGCTGGTAGAGCAGCGTGAACGCGCCCTCGGTGAGCGCGTCGTTGATGCGCTTCAGCCATCCGCGGCTCGTCTGGCGCATGTACTGGGAAGCGCTCGCATCGTGGAACGCGAAGACCCGGTTGCGGCCCTGCTCCTTCGCCGTGAAGCACGCGGTGTCCGCCTCCGAGAGCACCGCCGAAAGACTCGGCGCGAGGCGCGTGATCGCGACCACGCCGACGGAGACGCCGACCTGGAATGCCTTTTCTCCCCACTGGAATTGCCACGCCTGCACCGCGTCGCGCAGTTGAGTGGCCGCGGCGTGGGCGAATTCCGCGCTGCAGTTCTCGAGCAATACCGCGAATTCGTCGCCGCCGATGCGCGCGAGCGTCTCGCCATCGCGCAGCGACGATTGCATCACCGGAGTGATGCGGCGCAGGAGCTCGTCGCCCGCGAGGTGGCCGAAGGAATCGTTGATGCGGTGGAAGTAGTCCACGTCCACGTAGAGCAGCGCGTGCGTGCTGCCCTGGCTCTTCGCCGAGGCGAGCGCGCTCTCCAGGCGCTCCTCGAGCGCCTTGCGGTTGGGCAGGCCCGTGAGCGCGTCGTGGTTCGTGAGGAAGAAGATCTGCTGGCGCGCCGTGTCGAGGCGCTCCTGCAGGCGCTGGTGCTGGCCCTTGAATTCCTGTGCGAGGCCCAGCACCTCGCGCTTCAATTCCTCGAGGGGCGGCGTGAGCTCGGGCAGCGTGGGCTGGGCTCCTCCCGCGGCCACGTGCCGCACCGCGTCGCGAACCGCCTCGACTTCGCCCACGGCGGTGCGCGCGGTGAGCGACGAGAGCAGGAAGAGCGACGCCATGCTCGCGGCGAGCGCGAGCGACAGGGTGATCGCGAGCGCCTGCATGGTCTGCACGCCCATGAACGCGCGCGCCAGCACGAAGAACGCGCAGAACACGGCGATCGGGATCGCGCCGAAGACGATCAGCCTTCCGGCGATGACCTTTCGCGGAGCCTCGACGACGATCGCCGGCTCTTCCGGGGTGGCGGGGTTGTCGGTTTCAGCCTGCAAGCGCCATCCGCTGCCACAGGCAGCGCCCCTTGCTTTCCTTCTCGATGCGCTCGCACATGGCGCGATGCGCCGCGAGCTCCGCATCGCTCGCCCGCATGACCTGCACCGAGACCCGGATGGGCGAGCTCGACGCGGACAGCACGGGCGCGGCGACTTCGTCCATGCCGATGTTGAGCGACTCCTGCCCGCGCGTCATCGCGACCCACACGTCGGCGAGGAGCTGCGCGTCGAGGAGCGCGCCGTGAAGGGTGCGCCCGGAGTGATCGACGCCATAGCGTTCGCAAAGCGCGTCCAGGGAGTTCCTGCGTCCCGGATGCAGGTCGCGCGCGAGCTCGAGCGTGTCGCTCACAGTGCACGCCGCCCCGATCGCCGCGCGTCCGGCCCGCGCGAGCTCCGCGTCGAGGAACGCCACGTCGAAGGGCGCGTTGTGGATGAGGAGCTCCGCGCCCTGCACGAATTCGAGGAACTCGTCGGCGATGTCGGCGAAGCGCGGCTTGTCCGCGAGGTCCTCGAGGGTGAGGCCGTGGACCTGGGTCGCGGCGATGTCGATCTCGCGCTCGGGATTCACGTAGCGATGGAAATGCCGCCCCGTGGGACGGCGCCCCGCGAGCTCGATGCCCGCCACCTCGATGATGCGATGGCCCTCGACGGTATCCAGGCCCGTGGTCTCGGTATCGAGGACGATGCGCCTCACGCGACGGCCTCCACGCCCTTGTTGGCGAGGGCATCGGCACGCTCGTTGCCTTCGTGGCCCGCGTGGCCCTTCACCCACACCCAGTCGATGTCGTGCTGGCCCGCGATCTCGTCGAGGCGCTTCCAGAGGTCCACGTTCTTCACGGGCTCCTTCGCCGCCGTGCGCCAGCCGCGCGCCTTCCATCCGTGGATCCACTCGGTGATGCCCTTCTGCACGTATTGCGAATCGGTGTGGAGGACGACGTGGCTGCGGCGCTTCAACGCGGCAAGCGCCTCGATCACGGCCGTGAGCTCCATGCGGTTGTTCGTCGTGGAAGCCTCCCCTCCGAAAAGCTCGCGTTCCTTGCCGTCGCAGCGCAACAGCGCGCCCCATCCGCCCCGGCCGGGATTCCCCTTGCACGCGCCGTCGGTGAAGATGTGGATGGACTGCGCGTGCGCTTGCGGCATTACTTGATGAGCTTGAGGTGGGAAACGCCCTGGCGCTTGGCGCCCGCGAGGGCCTTCTCGCGCGCGTCCTTCTTCTCCTGCCACGCCGGCGTGAGCAGCCGCATGCCGCGCACGCGCTTGATGGCCTGCAACATGTACACCGCACCGCCCACGGCCCACCAGCGGTCGCCCGCGGGCTCCATGAAGCCGAATCGGCGGCGCAGCCCCGCATTGTCGAAGGGCGGCGCATAGGCGACGAGTCGCCCGGCGGAGACATCGAAGCCGAGGAGCGCCAGCCAGTCCTTCACGCGCAGCAGGGAGACGAAGCTGCCGTTCCACGGATACTGGTCTCGCGACAGGCCCACGGCGCTGCGCAGGCCCCAGAGGCTCCAGGGATTGA
>DATGGI010000172.1:0-7283 GCA_035308545.1 Usitatibacter sp. | reverse complement strand
TCTGGATGAGCCACGGCGACAAGGTGACCGGGCTTCCTCCGGGCTTCAAGGTCATCGCGTCGAACGAAGCGTGCCCCATCGCGGGAATGGCCGACGAGAAACGCCGTTTCTACGCGGTGCAGTTCCATCCCGAAGTCACGCACACGAAGCAGGGGCGCGCGATCTACACGCGCTTCGTGCACGAGATCTGTGGCGCGGGCGCGTCGTGGAACATGCCGCAGTTCGTGCCCCAGGCGATCGAGCGCATCCGCAAGCAGGTGGGCAAGGATGAAGTGATCCTCGGCCTTTCCGGCGGCGTGGATTCGGCGGTCGCGGCCGCGCTCATCCACAAGGCCATAGGCGACCAGCTCACGTGCATCTTCGTCGACACGGGGCTGCTGCGGCTGAACGAAGGCGACGAGGTGATGGACACTTTCGCGAAGCACCTGGGCGTGAAGGTGATGCGCGTGAACGCGGCCGACGAGTATTTCCGCGAGCTCACCGGCGTGTCGGACCCGGAACAGAAGCGCAAGATCATCGGGCGCCTCTTCGTCGAGATATTCCAGCGCGAGGCGAAGAAGATGCCGAACGCGAAATGGCTCGCGCAGGGCACGATCTATCCCGACGTGATCGAGTCGGCGGGCGCGAAGACCAAGAAGGCCGTCACGATCAAGTCGCACCACAACGTGGGCGGCCTTCCCGAATCGCTGCACCTGAAGCTCCTCGAGCCGCTTCGCGAGCTCTTCAAGGACGAGGTGCGATTGCTGGGCGTCGAGCTGGGCCTTCCGCGCGAGATGGTCTATCGCCATCCGTTCCCCGGCCCGGGCCTGGGCGTTCGCATCCTCGGCGAGGTGAAGCGCGAATACGCCGACCTCCTTCGCCGCGCCGACGCGATCTTCATCGAGGAGCTGCGCAAGGCGACCAACGAAGACGGCGTCACGTGGTATGACCAGACCGCGCAGGCATTCGCGGTGTTCCTCCCGGTGCGCTCCGTCGGCGTGATGGGCGACGGGCGTACCTACGAGCACGTGGTCGCGCTGAGAGCCGTGGCGACGAGCGACTTCATGACGGCGGATTGGGCGGAGCTTCCGCACTCGCTGCTCGGAAAAGTCTCCAGCCGCATCATCAATGAGGTACGCGGCATCAACCGCGTGACCTACGACATCTCGAGCAAGCCGCCCGCGACGATCGAGTGGGAATGACGATGGCGCTCACGATGTACGGCATCAGGAATTGCGACACCGTGAAGAAGGCTCGCGCCTGGCTCGAGTCGAAGGGCATCGACTACGCCTTCCACGACTACAAGTCGGCCGGCGCCGACCGGAAGCTCCTCGAGGCGTGGAGCGCCGAAGTGGGCTGGGAAGCGCTGCTCAACAAGTCGGGCATGACCTTCCGCAAGCTGCCCGCGAAGGAAACGGCGAACCTCGACGCGAGGAAGGCGATCTCGCTCATGCTCGCGCATCCGTCGGCGATCAAGCGGCCCATCGTGGCCGGCCGCGGGAACCTGCTGGTGGGCTTCAGGCCCGAGGCCTACGCGCGCGAATTCGGCTGAGGAGTAGTATCGATTCATGTCCGAGCAACGTCCCGTCGCGCCCCCCGAACGCCGCGTCGCGGCCCTCGAAGCCGCGCTCGAATCGCGCGGTCTCGACGCGAAGGCCTTCGTCGACAAGCAGGTCCGCGTCTCCGAGGAAGACTGGGTGCCGCAGAACGGGGCGCGCGTCGTCGCGAAGGCGTGGACTGATCCGGAATTTCGCAAGCGCCTGCTCGCCAACGGCAAGGACGCCGTCGCCGAGCTGGGCCTTTCGATGCCCAGGCACCATCGCCATTTGGTCGTGCTGGAGAACACGCCCGGCCTGCACAACGTGATCTGCTGCACGCAGTGCTCGTGCACGGCCTACTCGATCATCGGATTGCCGCCGGACTGGTACAAGGACTTCGAATACCGCGCCCGCGTCGTGCGTGAATCGCGCACGGTGCTGCATGAGATGGGCCTGGACCTTCCGCCGGAGATGGAGATCCGGGTGTGGGACACTTCGGCCGACACGCGCTACATGGTGTTGCCGGTCCGTCCCTCGGGCACCGAAGGCTGGAGCGAGGAGCGCCTCGCATCGATCGTCACCAAGGACGCCATGATCGGCGTGGCGAGGCTCTAGTGGACGGCATGCACGACCTGGGCGGCAAGCAGGGCTTCGGCCGCGTGCGCCATTCACGGGATGCACAGGTCTTCCACGAGGACTGGGAGAAGCGCGCCAATGCGCTGCTCGCGTTCGCCGTGAAGAGCGGCTATCTCAACATGGACGAATACCGCCACGCGATCGAGCGCATGGAGCCGCGCCACTATCTGGCCGCGGGCTACTACGAGCGTGCATTCACGGGCTTGCTCACGTTGCTCGTCGAGAAGGGCATCGTGTCGCGCGAAGAGCTGGAGCGCCTGGCCGGTGGCGTGATCCCGCTCGCGCTGCCGAGCGCGCGCGGCCGCGGCAACGACCCGGGCCGCCGGCGATTCGTGCGGGGCGATCGCGTTCGCGTGAAGGAAGAATTCGTCCCGGGCCACATCCGCATGCCGGCTTACATCCGGGGCAAGGCCGGTATCGTGGTCGACATCTCGCCGGCCTATCCTTTTCCCGACGCCCATGCGCATGGCGTTCACGCCGAGGACGAGCCCACGTATGCGGTCGAATTCCGGTCGCAGGACCTGTGGCCCCAGGGCGCCGACGCCGCGCTCGTGCACGTCGACGTATTCGAGAGTTATCTCCAACGAACCTAGTCGAGGGAACGCACATGGATTCGATCAAGCCACTCTTCACGGCGAGCGCCACCTGCACCGGCGGCCGCAACGGACACACGCAAGCGGACGACGGCAGCATCGGCGCGGACCTTTCGGTGCCCAAGGCCATGGGCGGCCCGGGCAAGCCCAACACCACCACGCCCGAGCATCTCTTCGCAGCGGGCTATGCGGCGTGCTTCGGGGGCGCGCTCGATTTCGTCGGCAAGCAGCAGAAGAAGAACGCGGCGGGCGCCACGATCACGTGCGCCGTCTCGATCGGGCCGAGGGACCTGGGCGGATTCGGCCTCGCGGTGAAATTGAAGGTCGTCGACAAGACGCTGCCGCAAGCCGAGCTCGCCGCGCTCGCGAAGGAAGCGCACGAGAAGATCTGCCCGTATTCCCACGCGACGCGCAACAACGTGGACGTGCAGCTCGAGGTGGTCGGCGCCTAGCGGTTCGCTAGCGCTTGCCGAATTCCTTCTCGAACCACTCGTCGAGCATCACCTTCTCGTAGCGAAGGTTGTCGCCGCCGTAGCCCATGCTGGGCCCGCTCATGAATCCCGGGTCCCGCAAGCTGCGCTCGCCTTCCTTCACGATCGAGCCGTCGGCGCGCACGAGCCTGAACTTGAAGTCGATCTTCGGCGGATAGATCTCCTTCACGATCCGTACCTCGCGCGAGTAGAGCTGCCAGGGCTCGAAGGAGCCCGCGAGGTCCACATCCGTGACCTGCATCACGAGCTTCTGGTCCGCAGGCAGCAGGCTCGCCGCCTGCTTCACGAGGTGGTTGCGGATATTCGTGAGATTCGCGTCGCGATCGACGTATTGCCGGGGCGTTCCGGCATCGGAGAATTTCTCCGGGTTCACGAATTCGACTTCCGCCGTGGCGGCGAATATCGGCTGCGAGGCGAAGAGCGCGGCGGCGAGGGCGATGCGAAGGGCCGGGGAAGCACGCATGGAATCTACCTCCTTCACTCCGTAGACAGCCGGGCCGCGCGAATATTCCCGGTCAAACGCGAGTATCCGTGGCGATCCAGTTTAGCTCCCACGTCTTGCCGGAGTCTGTCGAGAAGGCCTGCTCGAAGCGATACGTGTCGGCCGTGACCTTCGAGATCACGAAGCGCACGAGGATCGCCTTGTCCCCCCAGGTGTCCGGCCCGAAGAACGTCCCCGTCCCATCGCGGAACTCGCCGGTCATGGGCGAGGTGAGCTGGCCATCGTTCACGTTGAAGAAGTTGAGCGTCCAGCGATGCGCCTGCGGCTCGTAGAGGCGAAGCGACGCGCCCTGGATGCGTCCCGCGGGCCCCTGGACGTCGAGCTCGACGATGTTGGCGCGGTTGCCCAGCACGCCGCGGATCAGGCTCGTGCCCTCGTATTCAACCCATTCGTTCGAGCCGGTGAGGGGCCGCTTCAGGCGCTTGAGTTGGGTCTTCCACGCCCCGATTTCCCAATCGAAATCGTGGCTACCGTCGTGCGGGGCAGGGGTTGGCATGGGTGTGTCGGCGACCGCGCCGAACGCGAGGCTGAGCGCCGCGGCGGCGAAGAATGAGCGGGTCATGGGCAGCGAGTCTATGGGAAAATATCGGGATGGATTGTGACCATATGCGCGAGGCGTTGGCTCTCGCGGGCGAAGCGGCCGGCCAGGGCGAAGTGCCCGTCGGGGCCGTCGTCGTGAAGGACGGCAATATCGTCGGCCGCGGCTATAACCGGCCCATCACCACCTCGGATCCGACCGCGCACGCGGAGATCGTCGCCATGCGCGAGGCCGCCACCCGCCTCGGCAACTACCGCCTCACCGGTTGCGAGCTCTTCGTGACCCTGGAGCCGTGCGTGATGTGCGTGGGCGCGATGGCCCACGCGCGGATCGCCCGCGTGGTCTATGGCGCCGCCGATCCCAAGACCGGAGCCTGCGGCAGCATCGTGGACCTTCCCGCGCTGGAAACCTTCAACCACCACGGCCGTTTCGAGGGCGGAATGCTCGCCGAGGAATGCGGCGCCGTCCTCAAGCGATTCTTCGCCGAACGCCGGTAGACTGGGCCATGGCCGCACCCCGCTTCGTCCATCTTCGACTGCACAGCGAGTATTCCGTGGTCGACGGCATGGCGCGGGTCGAAGACGCGGTGGACGCGGCGGCCGCCGACGGGATGCCGGCGCTCGCAATCACCGACGCCTCCAACGTCTTCGGCGCGATCAAGTTCTTCCAGGCGGCGCGCGGCGCGGGCGTGCAGCCGATCATCGGCTGCGACCTCTGGATCAGCAACGAGAAAAGCCGCGACACGCCCACGCGCGTCGCCGTGCTGTGCCGCAGCCGTGAAGGCTATCTCACGCTGTGCGACTTGCTCACGCGCGCCCACGCGGAGAACCACTGGCGCGGGCGCGCCGAAGTGAAGCGCGAATGGCTGCGCGGCGCGAAGGGACTCATCGTCCTTTCGGGCGCGCAGGCGGGCGACGTGGGCATGGCGCTCGCCTCGGGGCAGCCCGAGCTCGCGGACAAGCTCGCGCGCGCCTGGGGCGAGGATTTCCCCGGTGCGTTCTACGTCGAGGTGCAGCGCGCCGATCCGGCGCGAAGCGCGGCGCTCGTGCAGGCCTCGGTGGAACTCGCCGCCCGCGTGGGCCTTCCCGTCGTCGCGACGCATCCGATCCAGTTCGTGAAGCCCGGCGAGTACCGCGCGCACGAGGCTCGCGTCTGCATCGCGCAGGGCTACGTGCTCGGCGATTCGCGGCGGCCGCGCGAATTCATGGCGTCGCAGTACTTCAAGACGCAGGCGGAGATGGCGGAGCTCTTTGCCGACCTTCCCGCGGCGCTCGAGAATTCGATCGAGATCGCGAAGCGCTGCTCCTTCGAGTTTTCCCTCGGCAAGAGCAAGCTGCCGGATTTCCCGACGCCGAACGGCGAATCGATCGAGGAATTCCTGCGGACCGAAACGGCGCGCGGACTCGAGCAGCGGCTCGCGGTCCTCTACCCGGATGAAGGCAGGCGGAACGAGGCGCGAGGCCGCTACCAGCAGCGGCTCGACTACGAGCTGGGCGTCATCGTGCAGATGGGATTCGCGGGCTACTTCCTCATCGTCGCGGACTTCATCAACTGGGCGAAGACCCACGGCGTGCCCGTGGGTCCCGGGCGCGGCTCGGGCGCCGGTTCGCTTGTCGCCTACTCGCTCGGCATCACGGACCTGGATCCGCTTCGCTACGAGCTGCTCTTCGAGCGCTTCCTCAATCCCGAGCGCGTGTCGATGCCCGACTTCGACATCGACTTCTGCCAGGACGGCCGCGACCGGGTGATCGAGTACGTGAAGGAGAAGTACGGCGCCGAGTGCGTCTCGCAGATCGTGACCTTCGGCACCATGGCGGCCAAGGCCGTGGTGCGCGACGTGGGGCGCGTCCTGTCGATGCCGTACGGGGAAGTCGATCGCATCGCGAAGCTCATTCCCTTCGAGCTCGGCATCACGCTCGACAAGGCGATCGAGGACGAGCCGCAGCTGAAGCAGCTCATGCGGGACCAGGAGGAAGTCGCCGAGCTGATGGCGCTCGCCCGTTCCCTCGAAGGCCTCGCGCGCAACGTCGGCATGCACGCGGGCGGCGTGCTGATCGCGCCAGGCAAGCTCACGGACTTCACGCCGCTCTATTGCGCCGAGAACTCCACGGCGATGGTGAGCCAGTTCGACAAGGACGACGTCGAGAAGGCGGGCCTCGTGAAGTTCGACTTCCTGGGCCTCACCACGCTCACGATCCTCGCGGAAGCCGAGCGCCACATCCGTCGCATGGGCGAGCCCGGCTTCGACATCCAGAAGATCCCGCTCGACGACGCGCCCGCCTACAAGGTGGTCGCCTCGGGAAACACGGTGGGCATCTTCCAGTTCGAATCGCGCGGCATGCGGGACCTCATCATGAAGGCGAAGCCCGACCGCCTCGAGGACCTCATCGCGTTGAACGCGCTCTATCGTCCGGGTCCCATGGACCTCATTCCCGAATTCATCGAGAGGAAGCACGGGCGCCAGCGCTGGGAGTATCTCGATCCGAAGCTGAAGGAGATCCTCGAGCCCACGTACGGCGTGATGACGTACCAGGAGCACGTGATGACGATCGCGCAGGTCATCGGCGGCTACACGCTGGGTGGCGCCGACCTGCTGCGCCGCGCCATGGGCAAGAAGAAGGCCGAGGAGATGGCGCAGCAGCGCGAGATCTTCACCCAGGGCGCGGTCGAGCGCGGCCTCGCGAAGGACAAGGCGGTCACGCTCTTCGACCAGATGGAGAAATTCGCCGGCTACGGCTTCAACAAGTCGCACTCCGCCGCGTACGCCCTCATCGCCTACCAGACCGCATACCTCAAGGCGCACTACCCGGCGGCTTTCATGGCCGCGAACATGTCGCTGTTGATGGACGACACCGACAAGGTCCAGGTGCTCTACGACGACGCGGTGAAGAACGGTCTCGCCATCGAGCCTCCGGACATCAACACGTCGACCTATCGGTTCGAGCCGGTCGACGCGAAACGCATCCGTTACGGGTTGGGCGGCGTGAAGGGGACGGGGCAGGGCGC
>DATGGI010000171.1:0-2917 GCA_035308545.1 Usitatibacter sp. | reverse complement strand
GCGGGCCTGAAGAAGCGCCTCCCACTGATGCCGCGGTACGTGGAGCACGCGAGCCGGATCGCCGAGAAGTTGCGCGCGGTGCCGAATGTCGAAGTGGCGCCGGACTCGCCGCACACCAACATGATGCATCTCTACCTGCGCGTGAGCGAGAAGGCGTTCAAGACGGCTTCCGCGCGAATCGCTCGCGAGCGCGGCATCGTCACGTGGCCGGGGAGTGCGCCGGGTCAGGGCACCGGGAGGCGCGTCGTCGAACTCACGGTGGGTGACGCGACGCTCACGTTCAAGCCGAAGGAGGTGGCGGAGGTAATCGCGGAGTTGTTGTGAGTCCCGGGATCCAGTCACCATGCCAACCATCACCATCTTCGTTTCATATGGCCTTGGCGAATACCTGAGCGTCGTCCGCGATCATCTGCCGACGATGCTGGAGATGGGTGTCGCGACGGGCAAGCTGAAGCGCATGCCGCCGAAGGTCTGGCATCCCTTGTTTCTGGCCGGATCGATCGTCGCCTTCGTCTTCAAGAAGCGCCGCGTCGGCGATTGCACCTTCGTCATTGATGAGAAGGGGATTCATCGCTCTGCTCTCGACGGCGCGATGACGGTGCCGTGGAGCGATCTCGTCGCGGTGCGCCGCTATTCGCGTGCGTACCTCATCGACGAGGGGAGCAAGGGCGCGATGGCTCTGCCTTACCGGTGCTTTTCGCCCGAGCAGAAGGTGGCGATGGAGGGATTCATCCGGGCATTCGAGGTCGACAGGCCGTTGTCCGAAGAGCCGTAACTCGTCACGTCAAGCACCCGTCCGCCGCCCGCAGGCCGTAGCTCGTCGGAATCGCCTACCCTCCAGAGTCGAACCCGTCGAGACTCCCCGCATCCGTCACCGAGGGAGCGCTCCATGTCGAAGCTATTTGGCCGTTGGCTGCCAGCTTTCATCGCGGCCAGTCTCTTTCTCACGCAAACGCCGGCCGCTGCGAGCGGCCAACTCACAACGCCCCAATGGCTCCAGGCTAACCTCACCCGCGCAGACCTCCTCATCATCGACGCCTCTCCCGGCAAGCTCCACGGCGCGGGCCACATCCCGGGTGCAGTGAACGTCGATGTCTTCACCTACGGCGCACGCGACATGTCGCCGGCCGAGAAAGAGAAGCAGCTCCAGTCGTGGGGCATCGATGCCAGCAAGACCATCGTCATCTACGACCAGGGCGGCACGTACCTCGCGACGAGCCTGCTCTTCGATCTCTACTACCACGGCTTTCCGCGCGATCGGGTGATGGTCCTCGATGGCGGACTTGCGAAATGGAAGGCCACGGGTGGCGTGGTCACGAAGGATCCGACGCCCAGGCCCGCGCCGGGAACTTTCCACATCACGAAGACGGAAGAGGGCGCGAGGGCGCACCTCGGTGATGTCCTCGTCGCGAGCGGCGATCCGTCCCACACCACGCTCGTCGAGGCGCTGGAGCCGAGCCAGCACTACGGGGCCGACAAGTTCTTCGATCGCGCGGGCCACGTGCCCAACGCGATCATGACGCCGTCGGACGATTACTTCAACGCGGACAAGACCTTCAAGTCGCCCGAGGAGATCCGACGCATGCTCTCCTATCTGGGCGTCACGCCCGACCATCCCGTGTATTCGCACTGCGGCGGTGGAATCGCGGCGACCGTGCCGTACTTCGCGATGAAGTTCATGCTCGACTACCCGGACGTGAAGCTCTACAAGGAGTCGCAGCTCGAATACCTGCGCGACGATCGCGGGCTCCCGTTCTGGACCTACGATGCGCCGCAGATGGTGCGCGAGAGGACGTGGCTCGCCGGCTGGAATGCGCGCATGTTGCGCATGTTCGGTGCGTCGAGGCTCTCCGTCGTGGACGTTCGTCCCGCGGCCGCGTTCGACCAGTCGCACGTGCCCTTCGCGATCAACATTCCCGCCGATGTCTTCCGCCGTGAGCTCGCGTCGCCCGAGAGGCTGGCTCAATATCTCGGCGCGGCGGGTGTCGACATGAACGAGGAGGCCGTCATCATCTCCAGGGGCGGCCTCAATCCGGATTCGGCGCTCGCGTATCTCGCGCTCGAGCAGCTCGGCCAGAAGAAGGTCTCGGTCCTCTCCGATTCGGTGGATGACTGGGCGTTCGCGGGCCTCACCGTCGAGAAGACGGGAGAAGCCGCCGATCCGAAGAAACCGCCCATGCCCGTGATGCCCAAGACATATCGTGTCAACGAGCGTTCGGGAATCGTCACGCGAAATCCGGGTGCGACGAGCGGCCCCTACCCGAAGGTGTATGTCGCCGCGGGCAAGTCGCTTCCCACGCGCGTGCCGGACGGCAAGGTGATCCACGTTCCCTACACTGACCTCGTGAACGCCGATGGAACGCCGAAGGCTGCGAAGGACATCTGGGCCGCGCTGGTGAAGGCGGGCGTGCCTCGGTACGCGGAGATCGTGACCTTCTCCGACGATCCGGGCGAGGCCGCGGCGAGCTACTTCATCCTGAAGCTGATGGGGTATCCGGACGTCAAGGTCTGGATGCTGTAACGCGGCGGAGCTATCCTTCGATATTCGTACCTGTCGAAAGGACATCCAGCATGGGCTTCTACGTCGATGGTTTCGTGGTTCCGGTTCCCAAGAAGCGCCGCGCCGAATACCTCCGCATGGCGCGCAAGGGGGCCAAGGTCTGGCGCGAGCACGGCGCCCTGGAGTACGTCGAGGCGATCGCCGACGACGTGAAGAAGGGCAAGGTCACGTCGTTTCCCCAGGCGGTGAAGTTGAAGCCGGGCGAGACCGTGGTCTTCTCCTACATCGTCTACAAGTCGCGCAAGCACCGTGACCGGGTGATGGCAAAGGTGATGAAGGACCCGCGCCTTGCCGAGTTCATGGATCCCAAGAAAATGCCCTTCGACGGAAAGCGCATGTTCTTTGGTGGCTTCAAGA
>DATGGI010000170.1:0-10385 GCA_035308545.1 Usitatibacter sp. | reverse complement strand
GCGCGTTTCCATAGAGGTTGCTGATGCGAACGCGAAGTCGCGTCCCACCGAGCGACACGTGCACCAGTTGGCGCAGGCTCGCGTCGGGCCACCTCTCCTCGGGCATGACGTTTGAAGGATCCGGCGCCATGTTGGCCGTGCCCCACGAGGTCACCCAATGGACCGCATCTCCCGCGGCCGAGGCGTCCGGCGCCGCGAACCCACTCACGCCCAGTGCGACAATCAAAACGAGTTGACCGCGACCCATGTCTCCTCCAGAATTCTTATGAATGGTAGCGCTACCTATTTTAGGGCTTCCCGGCTGGTAGCGACAACAATCCCCTCGGAGGAGTCGGTGGCGCCATGAGCGCGAGTCCGGTCGTGACGGAGATGCGCGTGATCCCGGTCGCGGGACGCGACAGCATGCTCCTCAATCTCGCGGGAGCGCACGGCCCCTACTTCATCCGCAACGTCGTGGTGATGAAGGACAACTCGGGCCGCACGGGGATCGGCGAAGTTCCCGGCGGCGCGGGCATCCTGCGCGCGCTCGAGAATTCAGTCGCGCGCGTGGTGGGCACCGAGGTCGGCCGCTACAACCGCACGCTCAACGCGGTTCGCGAAGCCATTGCGGGCAAGCAGGCCTCGGGGCACCAGCACCAGGTCACGTCGGAAGCCGAGGCCGCGGTGCTCAAGCAGCCGCACGAGATCAACCTTCGCCTGGACAACGTCGTCACCGCGATCGAGACGGCGCTCCTCGACTTGCTCGGCCAGCATCTCGGCGTGCCCCTGTGCGAGCTGCTGGGCAACGGGCAACAACGCGACTCCGTGCGAATGCTCGCGTATCTCTTCTACATCGGCGACCGCGGGCGCACGGACCTGCCCTACCCCGAGGACGCCGACGCGAAGGGCTGGTACCGGAATCGCGACCAGGCGGCGCTCACGGTCGAGTCGATCGTCGAACAGGCTGAAGCGGCTGTCGAGCGCTATGGATTCCACGACTTCAAGCTGAAAGGCGGCGTGATGCGTGGCGAGGACGAGATCCAGGCCGTCACCGCCATCAAGAAGCGCTTCCCCGATTCGCGCGTGACGCTCGATCCCAACGGCGCGTGGCCGCTCGACGAAGCGATCGCGCTTTGCCGCGGGCAGGGTCACGTCCTCGCGTACGCCGAAGATCCGTGCGGACCGGAGAACGGCTACTCGGGGCGCGAGACCATGGCCGAGTTCCGCCGCGCGACGGGCATCCCCACGGCGACGAACATGGTCGCCACCGATTGGCGGCAGATGTCGCACTCGTACCTGCTGGGCGCGGTCGACATCCCGCTCGCCGACCCGCACTTCTGGACGATGCAGGGCTCGGTGCGCCTCGCGCAGCTCTGCGAGCACTGGGGCATGACCTGGGGATCGCACTCGAACAACCATTTCGACATCTCGCTCGCGATGTTCACGCATTGCGCGGCCGCCGCGCCCGGGAAGATCACGGCGATCGACACGCACTGGATCTGGCAGGAAGGCCGCGAGCGCCTCACGCGCGATCCGCTGCAGATCGTGCAGGGCGAAGTGGCCGTGCCGAAAGCGCCGGGCCTCGGCGTGGAAGCCGACATGCAACGCATCATGGCCGCGCACGAGCTCTACAAGAAGGTGGGCACCGGCGCGCGCGACGACGGCATGGCCATGCAGTACCTCTGTCCCGGCTGGAAATTCGATCCCAAGCGACCGAGCTTCGCGCGCGGCGCACCTGCGAAGAAGACATGATCCGAAACCCGATCCTCCCCGGCTTCAATCCCGATCCCTCGATCTGCCGCGTCGGCCCCGACTACTACATCGCCACCTCCACGTTCGAGTGGTATCCGGGCGTGCAGATCCACCACTCGAAGGACCTGGTGAACTGGACGCTCGTGGGCCGCCCGCTCACGCGCGCTTCCCAGCTCGACATGCGCGGCAACCCGGATTCGTGCGGCATCTGGGCGCCGTGCCTTTCGCACGCCGACGGCCAGTTCTGGCTCGTGTACACCGACGTGAAACGCTACGACGGCAACTTCAAGGACACGCACAACTACATCGTCACGGCGAAGGACATCGCGGGGCCCTGGAGCGAGCCGATGTACGCGAACTCGTCGGGCTTCGATCCGTCCCTCTATCACGACGATGACGGGCGCAAGTGGTTCGTGAACATGGTCTGGAACTACCGCACGGCTTCGATCGGCGGCAATCCGCGCTCGCCCGCGTTCGACGGCATCCTGCTCCAGGAGTGGGACGCGAAGGCCGGCAAGCTCGTGGGTCCCGTGAAGAATATCTTCCGCGGCACGCCGCTCGGCCTCGTCGAAGGACCGCACCTTCACAAGAGGAACGGCTGGTACTACCTCACGACCGCCGAAGGCGGCACGGCGTACAACCACGCCGTCACGATGGCGCGCTCGCGGACGATCGACGGTCCCTACGAGCTTCACCCGCTCGTGCATCCGATCACGTCGAAGGATGCGCCGGAAGCGCCGCTGCAGCGCGCGGGCCACGGACAGATCGTGGAGACTCCCGAAGGACTCACGTATCACACGCACCTTTGCGGGCGTCCGTTGCCCGGGACGCGCATGTCACCGCTGGGCCGCGAGACGGCGATCCAGAAGTGCGTGTGGAAGGACGACGGCTGGCTCTATCTCGAAGACGGGGGCAACGTGCCATTCGTCGAGGTGAAATCGCCCGACAACACGGTCATGCCGAAGGCCCATGTCGACGTGCGGCGCGATTTCTCGAAGGTGAAGACGCTGCCGATCGAGTTCCAGTGGCTGCGCACTCCGCACTCGGAGCGCCTCTTCACGCTCACCGGCTCCGCGCTGCGGCTCCATGGGCGCGAATCCATCGGCTCGTGGTTCGAGCAGAGCCTCGTCGCGCGCCGCCAGGAAGACTTCGCGTTCCGCGCCGAGACTTCCGTGAGCTTCGCGCCCGACACCTACCAGCAGGTCGCCGGGCTCACCTACTACTACAACCGCTTCAAGTTCCATTTCATCGCGGTCACCTGGCACGAGACGATGGGCCGCGTGCTCACGATGATGAGTTGCCCCGGCGACTATCCCGACGGCCGCATGGAGTTTCCGCTCGCGCAGCCCCTCGCGCTCCCCGGAACGGGCCCCGTGAAGCTCGCCGCGAGCGTGGATTGCGCGAAGCTGCAATTCGCCTACGACGCGGGAGGAGGCTGGAAGGATCTCGGACCCGTGCTCGACGCGAGCGTGATCTCCGACGAAGGCGGTCGCGGCGCCCATGGCTCGTTCACCGGCGCCTTCATCGGCATGCTTTGCTTCGACACGTCGGGCGCGGCGAAGCCGGCGGACTTCACCTATTTCGACTATGTCACCCCGGCGCAGGCCGGGGCCCGGTCTTCTTCCGCTCGCCCAGGATGATCATCCCGAGGACGTCCTCCTCGGTGACGTCGGCCACGCGCACGGTATCGACCACGGCGCCATTCTTCATCACTGTCACGCGATCGCACACCGCGAAGACATCCTGCATGTCGTGGCTGATGAGGAAGATGCCGATGCCTTCGTCCTTCAGGCGGCGGATCGTATCGAGCACCATGCGCGACTCGGCGGGCCCGAGCGCCGCGCACGGCTCGTCCATGATGAGGATCTTCGCGTTGAAGTAGAGCGCGCGCGCGATCGCCACGGTCTGCCGCTGGCCGCCGGACATGGCGCGAACGGGCTTCTTCATGTCGCGGAAATTCGGATTGAGGCGCGAGATCACCTGGAGCGCCTCGTGCTCCATGCGGTCGGTATCGAGCGTGCGCCACGGCGTGAGGAGCTCGCGCCCGAGGAAGAGGTTCGACGGAGCGTCCAGGTTCTCCGCGAGGGCGAGCGTCTGGAAAATGGTTTCGATCCCCGCCTCGCGCGCGTCGGCGGGACTTTCGAACTCGCGCTTCTCGCCGCGCACGACGAGCTCGCCCTCGTCGGCGGGATACACGCCCGCGATCACCTTGATGAGCGTGCTCTTGCCGGCGCCGTTGTGGCCGAGGAGTCCCACCACCTCGCCTTCGTGGAGCGTGCAGCTCACGCGCTCCACCGCGTGGATGCCGCCGAAGTGCTTGGAGAGATCCCGGATCTCGACGAGCGCTGTCATCGCGCGATCTTCCGGGTGTAGAGCGCGTCGGCCCACACCGCCGCGATGAGGATGAGGCCGATGAAGATCTGCCGGTTGGCGCTGGAGACGTCCATGAGCACCATCCCGTTGTCCAGGCTCTGGATCATGAGCGCGCCCACGATCGCCCCGGGGATCGTGCCGATGCCGCCCGCGAACGACGTGCCGCCGATCACCGTGGCCGCGATCACGTAGAGCTCGGCCATCTGCCCGATCGAATGCGTTCCCGAGTTCAGGCGCGAGGTCGTGATCGTCGCGGCGATCGCGGAGAGCGCGCCCATCATCACGAAGAGCGCGAGCACCACGCGTTTCACGTGCAGCCCCGAAAGGAAAGCGGCTTCCGGATTGCCGCCGTAGGCGAACACGTGGCGGCCGAACCGGGTGCGCCTGGCGATGATGGAGAGCGCCGCCGCCACCACGATGAGGATCAGCACCGGGATGCCGATGCCCTTGCCTTCCGGAACACCGTTCGCGGCCGTGCTCGTCGGATCCGGATAGGCGCAAACGACGGCCACGAACGCCACGAGAGCCGCGCATGTGATCAGCACCTTTGCCGCGTCGGCTCCGACCGTCGCCATCGCCGCGTTGTAGCGGGCGCGCGAACGGCGCGCTTGCACCGCCTGCCCGATCACCCACGCGCACGCGATCGCGCAAAGGATCCAGCTCCACGCGGGCCCGATCGAACCCGAGACTCCGCCACCGATTCGCTGGAACGTGGACGAAAGCGGCGCGAGCGTCTGCCCGTCGGCCACCAGGAATGCGGCGCCGCGGAACATGAGATAGCCCGCGAGCGTCACGAGGAACGCCGGCAGCCCGCGATAGGCGACCCACCAGCCCTGGAAAACGCCGAGGATCGCCCCCGCGGCTACGCCCGCGACGATCGACACCAGCCACGCGTCGGGCGTCTCGGGCCCCAGCCACCGCACCTGCACGTAGGCGATGATCATCCCCGTGAAGGCGATCTGCGATCCCACGGAAAGGTCGATCTGCCGCGCGACGATGAGGTAGACCATGCCGCACGCCATGATCGCCGTGACGCACGTCTGGATCGACAGGTTGTAGAGGTTGCGCGGCGTGAGGAAGATGCCGTCGGTCGCGATGGCGAGCGCGATCCAGATCGCCGCCAAAGCGAGGACGAGCGAAGTGAAGCGGGGATCGAAACCCGCCCTTTCGAGCCAGGAGCGCATGCCGGAATGCTATCCGATCATTTGCATACCGGTGGCGCTTTTGCAGCGGCGACACCCAGGCACACCTGCTCCTTCGTGGCCCAGCCCGCCCCGATCACGATGTTGAGGTTCGCCTTCGTGACGGCCACGGGCTTGAGGAATACGGACGGGATGGCGATCTTCTTCGGGCCGCCGCTCCACGGGTGAACGCCGGCGATGTCCGTGGGCTTGGCGCCATCGGCGAGCTTCGCCGCGTAGGTGCCGGCGGCCCCGCCGAGCTCGCGGGCGTCCTTCCACACCGAGACCGTCTGCTCGCCCTTGGCGATGCGGTTGAGCGCGGCGACATCGCCATCCTGGCCGGAGAGGGGAATGCCCACCATGTTCTGCGCGCGAAGCGCCGCGACGACGCCACCCGCGGTGCCGTCGTTGGACGCGACCACCGCGTCCACCTTGTTGTTGTTCTTCGTGAGGATCTGCTCCATGTTCTTCTGCGCGATCTCGGGCGCCCAGCCGTCGGTGTATTGCTCTCCGACGATCTTGATGTCGCCCTTGTCGATGGCGGGCTTGAGGACCTCGCGCTGGCCGCCATTGAGGAAATCCGCGTTGGGATCCGTCGACGAGCCCTTGATGAGGACATAGTTGCCCTTCGGCTGCACGGCGAAGACGGCGCGAGCCTGCATGCGGCCCACCTCCACGTTGTCGAAGGTGAGATAGAGGACGCCCGGATCCTCGATCAACCGGTCGTACGCGATGACGGGAATGCCCGCTTCCTTCGCGCGATTCACAGCCGGCAGGACCGCGTTCGCATCCTGCGCGAGGATGATGAGCGCCTTGGCGCCCTTGGTGATGAGCGCCTCCACGTCGGCCAGTTGCTTCTCGTTGGAACCCTGCGCATCGGCGGAGATGTAGCGTGCTCCCGCCTTGCGCAGCGCCTCCTTGATCGCGCCCTCGTCCTTCTTCCAGCGCTCCTCCTGGAAGTTGGACCAGGACACGCCCACGAGCGCGCCCGAGGCGAAGGCATCGAACGGCATCGCCGCGGCTATCGCGGTGATCGCCAGGGCCAGGATCATCGAAATCGTCTTCATCGCCGTCCTCCGGCCTAGATGTACTGGTTCACCAGCGCCTCGAGCTCTTCCTGCTTGCCCGAGCGTGGCTGCGGCTCGAT
This sequence comes from Usitatibacter sp., assembly GCA_035308545.1. Lineage (GTDB taxonomy): Bacteria > Pseudomonadota > Gammaproteobacteria > Burkholderiales > Usitatibacteraceae > Usitatibacter. Next base: position 3,953 of record DATGGI010000170.1, on the reverse strand, counting down.
GTCGTTCTTCTCCACGTGCTTCGCGAGCTTGTCGAGCGACATCTTCCCGGCGAGGATCTCGCGGCCGAACTTGCCCTTCCATCCGGCGTAGCGCGCATCGACCCGCCTGGCGAGCTCCTTGTCCGCGATCATCTTCTCCGCGATGAGCAGCGCCCGCGCGCAAAGGTCCATGGCGGAGGCGTGCGCGACGATCAGGTCGTCGGGATCGATGGACTGGCGCCGCACCTTGGCGTCGAAGTTGAGACCGCCGCTCGTGAAGCCGCCGCCCTTCAGGATGTGGTACATCGCGAGCGCCATCTGCGGCAGGTTGTTCGGGAACTGGTCCGTGTCCCAGCCGTTCTGGTCGTCGCCCCGGTTCATGTCGATGGAACCGAAGATGCCGAGGGCATTCGCCATCGCGATCTCGTGCTCGAAGGTGTGGCCGGCGAGCAGAGCGTGGTTCTGCTCGATGTTCACCTTCACTTCCTTCTCGAGCCCGTAACGCTTGAGGAAGCCGTACACGGTCGACACGTCGTAGTCGTATTGGTGCTTGGTGGGTTCGGCGGGCTTGGGCTCGATGAGGATCAGGCCCTTGAAGCCGATCTTGTGCTTGTGTTCGACCACCAGGTTGAGGAATCGGCCCAGCTGGTCCAGTTCGCGGCCGAGATCCGTGTTGAGCAGCGTCTCGTAGCCCTCGCGTCCGCCCCAGAGCACGTAGTTCTCGCCCTTCAGCTCGTGGGTGAGCTCGAGGACGTTCTTCACCTGCGCCGCGGCATATGCGAAGACCTCGGGATCCGGATTCGTCGCCGCGCCCGACATGTAGCGCCGGCTGGAGAATAGGTTCGCCGTGCCCCACAGGAGCTTCACGCCGCTCTTGGCCATCTTCTTCTCGAAGAGCTCGCCGATCGCGCGCACGTTCCTGTTCGACTCGCGAAGCGTCTCGCCCTCGGGCGCGATGTCGCGATCGTGGAAGGTGAAGAACGGCGCCTGCAGCAGGCGGAAGAGCTCGAAGGCGACGTCGGCCTTGTGGTGCGCCTGCTTCATGGCGTTGCCGCCCGCGGCGTGCCAGGGACGGCGGAAGGTCTCGCCGCCGAAGGGATCCAGTCCCGGCCAGACGAAGGAGTGCCAATAGCACACGGCGAACCTCAGGTGGTCGGCCATGGGCTTTCCGAGGACCTTCTTCCCGGGCTTGTACCACTTGTAGGAGACGGGGACGGTTCGCTCGAAGAAGGAGTCTGTCTTTTTCATGTTGGGCTTTCAGATGTAGCGATTGACGATGGACTCGAGAAGTTCCTGCTGGCCGGAGCGCGGTTGCGGCTCCAGGTCCCGCTTGTCGACATGCCTCGCGAGCTTCGAGAGCGAAGCGTTGCCGGAAAGGATTTCGCGCCCGAGCCTCGCGTTCCAGCCGGAGTAACGGGCGTCCACGTGGGTGGCGAGCTCGCCGCTCGCGATCATCTTCTCGGCGACGAGCGCGGCGCGGCCGCAGAGATCGATCGCCGCGGCGTGGGCGGTGACGAGATCTTCGGGATCGATGGACTGGCGGCGCACCTTGGCGTCGAGGTTGAGCCCGCCCGTGCCCAGGCCGCCTCCGCGCAGGACGTGATAGAGCGCGAGCGCCATCTGCGGCAAATTGTTCGCGAACTGCGCCGTGTCCCATCCGAGGAGCTCGTCGCCGCGATTCATGTCGAGCGAGCCGAAGACTCCCAGTGCCTGCGCCATCAGGATCTCGTGCTCGAACGTATGTCCCGCGTGCAGCGCGTGGTTCTGCTCGATGTTGATGCGGATCTCCTTCTCGAGCCCGTGTCGCACGAGGAATCCGTAGACGGCGGCCACGTCCGCATCGTACTGGTGCTTGGTGGGCTCCGCGGGCTTGGTCTCGACGAGGATCGGTCCCTTGAACCCGATCCGGTGCTTGTGCTCGACCACGAGCGACAGGAAGCGCGCGAGCTGCTGCATCTCGCGCGCGAGGTCCGTGTTGAGGATCGTCTCGTAGCCCTCGCGGCCGCCCCAGAGCGCATAGTTCTCGCCGGCGAGGTCGTGCGTGAGCTCGAGCGCGTTCTTCGATTGCGCCGCGGCGTAGGCGAAGACTTCGGGATCGGGATTGGTCGCGGCTCCCGACATGTAGCGGCGGTTCGCCGTGAGGTTCGCCATGCCCCAGAGAAGCTTCACGCGGCCCTTCGACATCTTCTTCGCGATCACGTCGCCCATGCGCCGCACGTTGCGGTTCGACTCGCGAAGCGTCGCGCCTTCGGGAGCGAGATCGAGATCGTGGAACGTGAAATAGCGCGCGTCCAGCCGCTCGAAGAGGTCGAACGCGACATCGGCCTTGAGCTCGGCCTGCTTCATGGGATCGCCGGGCCGGTGCCATGGCCGCATGAACGTCTCGCCGCCGAAGGGGTCCGTCCCCGTCCAGACGAACGAGTGCCAGTAGCACACCGCGATGCGGAGCTGGTCCTCCATGCGCCGGCCGAGCACCTTGCGATCCGGGTCGTACCAGCGATAGGTCACGGGCTTCGCGCCGTCGAAGAACGATTCGCGCTTCGTCATGACGCGCTGCCTCGCAGCTCGCGCGCAAAGGCGCTGAGCGGCGAATAGAGGCTTTGCCAAGAGCGGTGGCGTCCGGCGTGCAGGGCGGCCCGGTCGGCGCGCGGCGTGAACGTGCGCACGCGCGCTGGCCGCGCGAGGCTCGATAGCGGCTCGCCCGCCGCCATGCGCGCAAGGCGCGCTGCGCCGAGCGCGGCGCCGATTTCGCTTTCGGCCACCTGGTGCATGGGGATCCCCAGCACGTCGGCCATGATCTGCGACCAGAGCGCCGATCGCGCGCCGCCCCCGATAATGTCGGCTTCCGCGAGCACCGTGCCCGCGCCCGCGAGCGCTTCCTGCGCGTCGCGAATCGCGTACGCGACGCCTTCGAGCACCGCGAGCGTCATGTCGGCGCGCGAGGTGTTGCCCTCGAGGCCGGCGAAGCCACCGCGCACGAGCGCATCGTTGTGCGGCGTGCGCTCGCCGTTGAGATAGGGGGCGAACCAACAGGGCGACGCGGGCTTCGCCGGATCGATCTCGCCGAGCAGCGCGGCTTCACCCACGTTCGAGACGCTCGACCACCACGCGAGGCTTGCCGCCGCCGAGAGCAGCACGCCCATCTGGTGCCAGGTGTCGGGAACGGCGTGGCAGAAGGCGTGAACGGCCCGTTGCGGCGCCGGTGCGAACGCCGCGGTCGTCGCCCACAACACGCCGGAGGTTCCCAGCGAAACGAAGGCGTCGCCCGGACGCACCGCTCCGAGGCCCACCGCGCCCGCGGCGTTGTCGCCCGCGCCGCCCGCGATCACAGGGGCGCGCTTGAATCCCCAGCGCTTCGTGAGCTCCGCGGCGAGCTCGCCCGATACCGCATTGCCCTCGACCAGGCGAGGCATCTGGTCGCGCCGCATGCCGGTCGCCGCCAGTGCCGCATCGGACCACTCGCGCTTGCCCACGTCGAGCCACAACGTGCCCGACGCATCCGACATCTCCTCAACGTGCTCGCCGCACAGGAGATAGCGCACATAGGCTTTCGGCAACAGCACCTTCGCGACGCGCTTGAAGACCTCGGGCTCGTGCTTGCGGACCCACATGAGTTTCGGCGCCGTGAAGCCCGGCATCGCGAGGTTGCCGGTCACCGCGCTCACCGCGGGCCAGTCGCGCGTGAGCTCGTCGCATTCCACGAAGCTGCGCACGTCGTTCCAGAGGATGCAGGGACGAAGTACGGCGCCTTTCTCGTCGAGGAGTGTCGCGCCATGCATCTGCCCCGAGAGCCCGATGGCCTGCGCCTGCGCGAGGTCCGCGCCGTGGCTCGCGCGAAGCTCGTCGAGGCTTTCCGTGACGCCCTTCCACCAATCCTTCGGATCCTGCTCGCTGAAGCCCGGCTGCGGACGGCTCACCTCGAGCGCGCGGCTCGCCGTGGCGATCACGCGATCGCCGTCGCTCACCAGCGCGAC
>DATGGI010000169.1:0-6781 GCA_035308545.1 Usitatibacter sp. | reverse complement strand
CATTCGCACCGCGCGCACGTAGGGCCTGCCGAAACGCACGCAGAATTCGGGCGGTTCATCGCCCTGGAATTGCAGCATGCCGACCGGGGCGTGCGTGAGGATTTCATCGAGCGAGGCCCCGGGCTCGTTCACGAAAAGGCCGACGGCCGTGACGAACGGAGGCAATGTCGCGATGATCTTTCCGGCCTCCCTCGGATCGATGTAGCGCGGGCTCGGCCGATGGAAGACGAACCCGATCGCGTCGGCGCCCGACTCGTACGCGACGCGCGCGTGAGCCTCTTCGCGAATGCCGCAGATCTTGATGCGCGTGCGCTCGGCGGTCATGGCAACGTGATGAGGGGATGCTCGCGGAATGCGGGGAGGCCGAACGATCGATCATACTCGACGCCCGCGAGATAGAGCCCGCCGGCCGCGAAGGTCGGTGCCGCTTCGCGGCGATCGCGCAGGGCCAGGAGCTCCGCGATCCATTCGACGCGCTCCCTCGCGGCGCCGACGTACACGAGCGAGCCCACGATGTTTCGGATCATGTGATGCAGGAACGCGTTGGCGCGGAAGGTGAACACGACGAGCGTGCCGCGCCGCTCCACGCGAATCTCCCTGAGGTCGCGAACCGGCGACTTCGCCTGGCACTGCGCGTCGCGGAAGCTCGAGAAATCGTGCTCGCCCACGAGCGCGCGCGCGGCCTTTTCCATGGCCTCCACGTCGAGCGGCTTGTGGAACCAGCCCACGCGATCGCGCAGGATCGCGGGTGCGACGCCATCGTCCAGCAGCAAGTAGCGATACGTTCGAGACAACGCGTTGTAGCGCGCGTGAAAGTCAACCGGCACCGGGCTCGCCCAGAGAACCCGCGCCGCGGCATCGAGATTGGAGTTCGTTCCCCGCACCCATGCGTTCGTGTCGCGCGAAGCATTGCTGTCGAAGTGGACGACCTGCGCGGAAGCGTGGACACCCGTATCGGTGCGTCCGGCTGCCGTGACTTCGATGGGTTCGTCGGCGAGCTGTGAGAGCGCGGCCTGCAGGTGATCCTGGACGCCGCAGCCGCCGGGCTGGGTCTGCCATCCGCAGAAGGCAGACCCGTCGTACTCGAGACCTAGGGCTATTCGCATAAGGTTGTCACCCCCGCGGAGGCGGGGGCCCAGCCAGATCGCGCAAGCGCTTTCGCTGGATTCCCGCGTTCGCGGGAATGACTAGAGTCCGGCGATGAGCTTGTTCGCCTCTTCCTTCTGCTCGGACGAACCTTCGCGGGCGACCTCGTTGAGGATCTCGCGCGCGCCGTCCTTGTCGCCGATCTCGAGGTAGGCCTTCGCGAGCTCGAGCTTCGTGCCCACGGCTTCGCCGCCTTCGCCACCGCCGCCAGAGGGCGCGTCGAGGTTCAGGTCGGCAAGGTCGAGGCCACCGCCCGAGGACGCGGCGGGAGCGGGCTTCGCTTCCGCCGACTTGCTGCCGGGGAATTCGAGGCCGGAGAGATCGAAGTCGAACGAAGGCTTCTCTTCCTTGGCAGGCTCGGCTGCGGCCGCAGGCTCGTGAGCCTCGCCGCCACCCGGAGCGATGTCGAAGTCGAGGCCCGACGATCCAGCGGGCTCGCCGTGCGTTTCGCTGATGCTGCCTGGCGATTTGCCATCGAGATCGAGATCGAAATCAGGCGCGGGCGCTTCTCCACCACCGCCTTCGGCGCCCTTGCCGAGCACGTCGAAGTCGAGGTTGGGCCTGGCGGGCGCGGGAGCCGTCGCCGCGAGAGACGCGGCGCCAGCGCCGGCAGCACCGGCGTACAGCGGGTTCGTGGGATCGATCTGCGCGCCCATGGCCGCGGCCTTCTGCCACAGCGGGCTCGACTCATCGACCGCTCCATGCAGCTCCTTGGCGACCGTCTCGAACGCCGTGGCGCTCTTGCGGGCGTGGTAGATCTCGAGGAGCTTCAGCGCGATCTCGTGGCGATTCTTGTCGCGCGCCATCGCCTCCTTGAGGATCTCCTCGGCCTGCGCGTCGCGGCCATAGGCGATGTAGACCTCGGCCTCGGCGACCGGATCGACCTCATCGGTGTCGATCGTGCCGGGACCGGTCTTGTCGAAGTCGGTCAGGAAAGAGGAGTTGCCGGTGTCTACCAGCCCACCGCCTGCTTTCCCCGTCGTTGAGCTGGGCTTGAGGTCGGAGGGGAAAGCGCTCGTCATCGCGCTATTGGGTCCCGCCTCAGCCCCACCCTTTCGTCGCCGCATGAAGAGGAACGCGCCGATGCCGATGGCCAGGATGCCCCCGCCGCCAATGGCGAGATACATCGGGTCCATCAGGTCCTCGTACCACTCTTTCGGTGGCGGAGGCGGCGGCGCGGCCTTCTTCGGAGCCGTCTTGGGCGCTTCGGTCTTCGGAGCTTCGGTGACTTTCGGGGGTTCGGTCTTCGCGGGCTCGGGCGTCGCCTTCGCGGGCTCGGGCGTCGCGGCCTTCGCGGGTTCCGGAGCTTTCGCGGGCTCGGGCGCCTTCACCGGCTCGACCTTCGCGGGTGCGGGAACCGGAGCGGGAACGGGCGCCGCAGCTACTTTGGTGTCGGGTGCTTTCGCGGCGGCGCTCTGCTTGAGATCGAGCAGGCGCTGCATATCCTTGATCTGCTTCTCGAGGTCCGCGACGCGCGACTGCGATTCCTTCAGCGCCTTGTCCTTCGCCGTGACTTCTTCCTGCAGCGCGTTGAGGCGATCCTGCGAGGCTGCCCCACCCTTGCCGCTGCCGCCCTTGGCGAGATCAGCCTTCGAGAGCTTGAGCACGTCCCTGCTCTCGGCCGGAGCCGGAGCGGGCGACGGAATCGCGGCGGACGCGACCTTGCCCGAGGAGACGTTCGACGACTCGGCCTTCGCGGGCAGCGAAGCCACGCCTCCGGCGAGGTTGTCGCGATAGCCCTTCCAGTCGGCGACCTGCGTGCGAACTTCCTTGTTCGCATCCTTCACTTCGATCGCCGCGACTTCCTCGGCGGACGGGACCTTGAGGATCTGGCCCGTCTTCAGGATGTTCATGTTGCCGGCGAACGCGCTCTTGTTCTCGCGATAGAGCGCGACCAGCATCTGCTCCATGCTGACAGTCGAGGGCTTCACCTGCTCGGCGATCTTGTGGAGGTTCTCGCCCTTCTGCACCGGCCCATAAGTATCGGAGCCCGCGGTGGTGCCGGCGGGCTCGACGGTGGCGACCTTGCCGCCCTTGGGCATCTCCGCGCTTGCGGAGGGGGTTCCCGTCGATGCGGCCGGTTCACCCGACCCTGAAGGCACCGCCGCCGGCTCAGCGGCCGGCGGCGTCGTGGCGTTGGACACTGGCGCTGCACTTGTCACTGCGGGCGGCGCCACCCTCCCTTGTTGGGCATACCCCGGCGGATCGAGAAGGATCGGGTATTCGCGCTGGACGCGGCCCGCGGGCCACGTCACTTCGATCAGCGCATCAACGAAAGGCTCGTTGATGGGCGCGATGCTCGTGACCTTGAGATATGGATTCCCGTTCGGCCGCTTCTCGACCGAGAAACGCAGAAGGCGCAGAGCGGAGGAATACTCGATGCGTGCATCGCGGAACGCTTCCGGCGTCGCGACACGCGCCGAAAGATTGTCGAGCTCGCCCGGTTGCAGGGAAACGAGATCGATTTCCGCGTTGAGGATCTGACCGAGCGCCGAGTTGACGGTGAGCTTTCCAAGTCCGGCGCCCTGGGCGGCGATTGCCGCGCCCAGGAGGACCGCCATGGCAGCTCCCCTTCTGAGAATACTCACCATTTTTTGCCCATCCCCGCGCGGAAACTCGCTGGAAAGTTGTTTATCATCAGGGTCTTATTGTTCCAATCTCACCCGGATTTTCACATTATCTCTTAAGTGGGATATTTATCAAGCACTTTTAGGCCGCGGCCCCGGCCCGCACCTTTGCTTTCAAAAGGATACCCAGCATGCGCCGAAGGGGCTCGGCGGCGCCCCAGAGCAACTGGTCGCCGACCGTGAATGCTGAAAGATACTCTCCTCCCATCCGCATCTTGCGCAGCCGCCCGATCGGCACCTCGAGCGTTCCGGTCACCGCGACAGGCGTGAGGCGCTTCAGCGTTTCCTCGCGCTTGTTGGGAATGACCTTCACCCACGGGTTCGCTTTCGCGAGCAGCGACTCGATCTCCGCGAGCGGAATGTCGCGCTTCAGCTTGAGCGTGAGCGCCTGGCTGTGGCAACGCATCGCTCCGATGCGAACGCAGAGCCCATCGACGGCGACTTCCTTGCTGGCGGCGCGGCCGAGGATCTTGTTCGTCTCGACGTGGCCTTTCCACTCTTCCTTGCTCTGGCCATTGCCGAGGTCGTCCGCGATCCAGGGCAGCAAGCTGCCCGCGAGCGGAACTCCGAAGTGCTCGGTGGGGAAATTCTCTTCACGAAGGATGCCCGCCACTTCCCGATCGATATCCAGGATGGCGCTCGCGGGATCGGCGAGGTAGCTCTTCGCGGCGAGGTGGACTTCGCCCATCTGTTGGAGAAGCTCGCGCATGTTCTGGGCGCCGGCACCCGATGCCGCTTGATAAGTCATCGCGCTCACCCACTCGACGAGGTCCGCCTTGAGCAGGCCGTCGATCGCCATGAGCATGAGGCTCACCGTGCAATTGCCGCCGATGAAGTTCTTCACGCCGGCTTCCACCGCCTTGTCGATGACGGGGCGATTCACCGGGTCGAGGATGATGACCGCGTCCTTTTCCATGCGCAGTGCCTGGGCCGCATCGATCCAGTAGCCGTCCCATCCCGCGGCACGCAGCTTCGGATAGACGGACTTCGTGTAGTCGCCGCCCTGGCAGCTGATGAGGACTTCGTTCTTCGCGAGCGCGGCGATGTCGTTCGCGTCTTTCAGCGGCGGGACGGTCTTGCCGATGGCCGGACCGGGCCCACCGACGTTCGACGTCGTGAAGAACACCGGGTCGATCGCGTCGAAGTCGTGCTCCTCGCGCATCCGCTCCATGAGGACGGAGCCCACCATGCCACGCCAGCCAATGAATCCGATTGATCTCATTTCAATTCCTCTGCTGATCCGGGCCCCGGGTCATTGCCGCGCTGCGGCGCCCGGGGTGACAAGTCGTTAGATCGCTTTGACCACCGCAGAACCCATTTCCGCAGTGGTCACCGGTTTCGACTTGGTCGCGATGTCGGCCGTGCGAAGGCCCGAGGCCAACGCGGCGCGCACCGCCTTCTCGATCCGGTCGGCGATATCGACCTTGCCGAACGTGTAGCGAAACATCATCGCCATCGAAAGGATCATGGCGAGCGGATTGGCCACGCCCTTGTTGGCGATGTCGGGCGCCGAGCCGTGGATGGGCTCGTACAGGCCCTTCCCCTTCGCGTCGAGCGAAGCGGACGGGAGCATGCCGATGGAGCCCGTGAGCATCGAGGCTTCGTCGGAAAGGATGTCGCCGAACATGTTGCCGGTCACGATCGTGTCGAATTGGCGAGGGTTGCGCACGAGCTGCATCGCACAATTATCCACGAGCATGTGGGAAAGCGCGACAGCCGGATATTCCGGGGCGATCTCCTCGGCGATGTCGCGCCAGAGCTGCGTGGTCTCGAGCACGTTCATCTTGTCGACCGAGCAGAGCTTCCTGCCGCGCGCCTGGGCCGTCTTGAAGCCGCTATGAAGGATGCGACGTATCTGCGGCTCCGTGTAGTGCATCGTGTTGAAGCCCACGCGGTTGGGCTTGTCGCCCGTGATGCCGCGCGGCTGGCCGAAGTAGATGTCGCCCGTGAGCTCGCGCACGATCATGATGTCGAGGCCGCTCACGATCTCGGATTTCAGCGACGACGCATCGGCGAGCTCCGGAAATACCGTGGCCGGGCGCAGGTTCGAGAAGAAATCGCACTCCTTCCGCAAGCCGAGGATCGCGGCTTCGGGACGCAACGGCCGGTCGAGCTTGTCGTATTGCGGGCCACCGACGGCGCCGAAGAGAACCGCGTCCGCGGATTTCGCGAGATCGAGTGTCGACGGCGGAAGCGGATGCTTGTGCGCGTCGTAGGCGGCGCCGCCCACGAGAGCCTCCTCGGTTTCGATCTTGAGGCCTTCGCCCCGAAAGACGTCCAGCACGCGAACGGCTTCGCGCATGATTTCGGGACCGATGCCATCACCGGCAAGCAAAGCGATTTTCATGGATCAGCTAAAGATCCAGGGCTCGGAACGCTTGCGCTTTTCCTCGTAGGCCTTGATCTCGTCGGAGTGCCGCAACGTGAGGCCGATCTCATCCCAGCCGTTCACCAGGCATTCCTTGCGGAACGGGTCGATGTCGAAGTGAAAGCGATCGACAGTTTGGGCCGGCAGGTCGATCGTCACCTTGAAGCCGGCGTTGGCCGCCACCTCGTTGAAGAGGCGATCGACCTCGAGCTCCGTCAGGACGATCGGCAGGAAGCCGTTCTTGAAGCTGTTGTTGTAGAAGATGTCGCCGAAGGACGGAGCGATCACGGCCTTGAAGCCGTACTGCTGCAGTGCCCACGGCGCGTGCTCTCGCGACGAGCCGCAGCCGAAGTTCTTGCGCGCGAGCAGGATCGTCGCGCCCTGGTATTGCGGGTAGTTGAGGACGAAGTCCTTGTTGACCTTGCGCGAGCGCGGATCGACGCCCGGCTCGCCGACATCGAGGTAGCGCCACGCGTCGAACAGGTGCGGCCCGAATCCCGTCTTCTTGATGGACTTGAGGAACTGCTTCGGGATGATCGCGTCCGTGTCGACGTTGGCGCGGTCGAGCGGCGCCACGAGGCCCGTGTGGATGGTGAACTTGTCCATGACGCAATTATAAGGCGTCCGTGTCGGCGCCCGG
>DATGGI010000168.1:0-33195 GCA_035308545.1 Usitatibacter sp. | reverse complement strand
CGCAAGGAGCGCGGCGATCGGCAGGAACAGGAGCGCGCGCTGGACGAGCGAGTAGCGGATGGTCTGGGCCGTGCCGTCCGTCACCGTGACCAGCCCGAAGAGGCGCACGGGCTCCCGGTAGGCGTCCAGGGCCCTCAGGCGCGCGGCCCTGAGCCGCGTCTCCTGCATCTCGCCGAGCGACTGTGCGGAACGCTCGAGCCAGGGTTTCAGCTTTGCTGCAAAGTCCTTTTCATTCATAGCGTTATCCCTTTTGCCCGCAGGGCTTTCGCCAAAGCATGAGTCGCCCGGGAGCAGTGCGTTTTCACGCTGCCTTCCGAACATCCCATGGCCTTCGCGGTCTCGCTCACATCAAGTTCCTCCCAATAACGCAGCATGAAGGCCTCGCGTTGACGATCGGGGAGGGCCTTCACCGCGTCCTCGATCGCGGCCATCACCTGGGCCTGGTCCATGCGCTCCGCGGGCGAGGCCGGGATGTTCGCATGCTCTTCGACCTCGAGCGTCTCGAGAGGATCCGCGTCGTCGTCGTCGCCCCCGAGGCCGAGGTTGGCCAGCGAGGTGGTCCACGTGGAACGCACTTTCTGCCGGCGGAAATGGTCGCGCACACCGTTCTGCAGGATGCGCTGGAAGAGCAGGGGCAACTCCGCCGCCGGGCGCGCCGAATACTTCTCCGCAAGCTTCATCATCGAGTCCTGCACGATATCGAGCGCCGCCTCATCGTCCTGTACGGAGAACACGCACTGCTTGAACGCGCGGCGCTCCACCGAGGCGAGAAAATCGGACAGCTCCTTTTGCGTGGCCAGGGGTTCTCCTAGATTCCGTGCCGCTGCTGTTGCGAGATGTTAGCAAACCGTTTCGGCGGACCTGGCGCGCCGCCGCCGGGACCTCCCGAACCATTCTGGCTTGACCAATCCGGACCGAGCCGCTAATGTCATCGATCCACCCCCAAAAACTCTCGATTTACAAGGCGTTAGCATGGAACTCCAGCTCCCCCCGCTCGCGGAAACCGGCACGACCCTCACGGGCGCCGAAATCGCAATCCGCTGCTTGCAGGAAGAGGGCGTCGAATACGTATTCGGCTACCCCGGAGGGGCTGTATTGTTCATTTACGACGCCCTGTTCCGCCAGAAGAAGGTGAAGCACATCCTGGTGCGGCACGAGCAGGGGGCGCTCCATGCGGCCGACGGCTACGCGCGCGCCACGGGCAAGCCCGGCGTGGCCCTCGTCACGAGCGGCCCCGGTGTCACCAACGCCGTCACGGGAATCGCGACGGCGTACATGGATTCCATTCCGCTCGTCGTGATCACCGGCCAGGTATCCACGGCTGCGATCGGCGAGGACGCGTTCCAGGAGTGCGACACGGTGGGCATCACGCGTCCCTGCGTGAAGCACAACTTCCTCGTGAAGGACGTGAACGAGCTCGCCGTCACGATCAAGAAGGCGTTCCACATCGCGACCACGGGACGACCGGGCCCCGTGCTCGTGGATATCCCGAAGGACGTCTCGAATCACAGCGCCCCGTTCCACTACCCGGACAAGATCAGCCTGCGCTCCTACAGCCCGGTGACCAAGGGCCACGGCGGCCAGATCAAGAAGGCGATGCAACTGCTGCTCGACGCGAAGCGCCCGATGATCTACGTGGGCGGCGGCGCGGTCCTGGGCGAAGCCTCCGCGGAGGTTACGCAGCTCGTCCACGCGCTGGGCTATCCCGTCACGAACACCTTGATGGGCCTGGGCTCCTATCCCGCGAATGACAGGCAATTCGTCGGCATGCTCGGCATGCACGGCACGTACGAGGCGAACATGGCGATGCAGGGCTGCGATGTGCTGCTCGCAGTCGGGGCACGCTTCGACGACCGCGTGATCGGCGACCCGAAGCATTTCGCGGCCGGCAATCCCACTCGCAAGATCATCCATATCGACGTGGATCCGTCATCGATCTCCAAGCGCGTGAAGGTGGACGTGCCGATCGTTGGCGGCGTTAAGGAGGTCCTCACGGATCTCATCGGGCTGTTGAAGGCCGCGCCGGCGAAGCCGGACGGGGCGGCGCTCGCCGAGTGGTGGAAGCAGATCGACGGGTGGCGTGCAAGGGATTGCCTCAAGTACGACCGCAGCTCCGCGATCATCAAGCCGCAGATGGTGATCGAGAAGCTCTACGAGGTCACGAAGGGCAATGCGTACGTCACCTCCGACGTGGGCCAGCACCAGATGTGGGCCGCGCAGTTCTATCGCTTCGACAGGCCGCGGCGCTGGATCAACTCCGGGGGACTCGGGACCATGGGCGTGGGCCTGCCCTATGCCATGGGCGTGAAGCTCGCGTTTCCCGATGCCGACGTCGCGTGCGTGACGGGCGAGGCTTCGATCCAGATGTGCATCCAGGAACTCTCCACCTGCAAGCAGTACCACCTGCCGGTGAAGGTCGTGAACCTGAACAACCGCTACATGGGGATGGTGCGCCAGTGGCAGGAGTTCTTCCACGGCAACCGCTACGCGGAGTCGTACATGGATGCGTTGCCGGATTTCGTGAAGCTCGCCGAGGCCTATGGGCACGTGGGCATGAAGATCGAGAAGCCGGGCGACGTGGAGGGCGCGCTGAAGGAAGCATTCGCCATGAAGGACCGCCTCGTCTTCCTCGACTTCATCACCGACCAGACAGAGAACGTCTTCCCGATGGTGCCCGGAGGCAAGGGCATGTCGGAAATGATCCTCTCCGAAGAGCTGTAGCCATGCGCCATATCCTTTCGATCCTCGTGGAGAACGAGGCCGGCGCGTTGTCTCGCGTGGCGGGGCTTTTCTCCGCGCGCGGCTACAACATCGAGACGCTCACCGTCGCGCCCACCGAGGACACCTCGATGTCGCGCATGACGATCGTCACCCAGGGCTCCGACGAGATCGTCGAGCAGATCACCAAGCAGCTGAACAAGCTGGTGGACGTGGTGAAGGTCGTGGACCTCTCCGAGGGCAAGCACATCGAGCGCGAGCTCATGCTCGTGAAGGTGCGCGCGTCGGGCAAGGACCGCGAGGAAATCAAGCGCACCGCGGACATCTTCCGCGGGCGCATCATCGACGTCACCGACAAGTCCTACACGATCGAGCTCACCGGAACCACCGAGAAGCTCGACGCCTTCCTGGAAGCGCTCGACCGGGCCGCGATCCTGGAAACCGTCCGCACCGGCGTATCCGGCATCGGGCGTGGCGAGTGGGTGCTGAAGGTCTGAAACCACTCCAAACAAGGAACGCACAATGAAGGTCTACTACGACAAGGACGCCGACCTCTCGCTCGTGAAGGGCAAGAAGGTCGCCATCATCGGATACGGCTCGCAAGGGCACGCCCACGCGCAGAACCTCACGGACTCGGGAGTGAAGGTCACCGTCGGCCTCAGGCCCGGCGGCGCGTCGTGGGACAAGGCGAAAAAGGCGAAGATCGCCGTGAAGTCCGTGGCCGACGCCGTGAAGGGCGCCGACCTCGTGATGGTCCTGCTGCCCGACGAGAACCACGCGGCCGTATGGCAGGAGAGCATCGAGCCCAACATCAAGAAGGGCGCCGCGCTCGCGTTCGCGCACGGCTTCAACATCCACTTCCGCCAGATCCACCCGCGCGCCGACCTGGACGTGATCATGATCGCGCCGAAAGGTCCCGGGCACCTCGTGCGCTCGACCTACGTGCAGGGCGGCGGCGTGCCCTCGCTCATCGCGATTCACCAGAACGCGTCGGGCAAGGCCAAGGACCTGGCCCTCTCCTACGCGGCCGCCATCGGCGCCACGCGCGGCGGCGTGATCGAGACCAACTTCCGTGAAGAGACGGAAACGGACCTCTTCGGCGAACAGACAGTGCTGTGCGGCGGCATCGTCGAGCTAATCAAGGCGGGATACGAGACCCTCGTCGACGCCGGCTACGCGCCGGAAATGGCGTACTTCGAATGCCTGCACGAGACCAAGCTCATCGTGGACCTCATTTACGAGGGCGGCATCGCCAACATGAACTACTCGATCTCCAACAACGCGGAGTACGGCGAGTACGTGACCGGCCCGAAGGTGATCGGCCCGGAGGCGAAGCAGGCCATGAAGGAGTGCCTCGCGCGAATCCAGTCGGGCGAGTACGCGCGCGACTTCATCCTCGAGAATCGCGCCGGGGCGCCCACGCTGAACGCGAAGCGGCGGCTGCTCTCCGAGCACGAGATCGAGAAGGTGGGCGAGAAACTGCGCGCGATGATGCCCTGGATCCGCAAGAACAAGCTGGTCGACACCTCGAGAAATTGACGGCCCGAACGATGACGAACAGGCCGTCAGCCCCGCGAAGGCGGGGATCCAATGAATAGCGACTATCCGCATCCGATCATCGCCCGGGAAGGCTGGCCGTACCTCGCGGGGACTGTCGCCGTCTCCGCCGTGGTGGCGTGGTTCTTCGGATGGTGGTCGGCACCGCTGTGGCTCGCGGCGCTCTTCGTGCTCCAGTTCTTCCGCGATCCGCCGCGCGAGGTGCCGCAGGGCGAGGGCCTCGTGCTCTGCCCTGCCGACGGGCGCGTGATCGTCGTGGGCAAGGCGCGCGACCCGTATCGCGATGCCGACGCCCTGAAGATCAGCGTCTTCATGAATGTGTTCAACGTGCACTCGAACCGTTCCCCCGTCGACGGTGTCGTAAAGGAAATCGTCTACAACAAGGGTCTCTTCGTGAACGCGTCCTTCGACAAGGCCTCGAGCGACAACGAGCGCAATGCGATGGTGGTGCAGGCCCGCGACGGCACGATGCTCACGTGCGTCCAGGTGGCGGGCCTGGTCGCGCGGCGGATCCTTTGCTACGTGAAGTCCGGAGACACCCTCGCGCGCGGCCAGCGGTACGGCTTCATCCGCTTCGGCTCCCGCGTGGATGTCTACCTGCCGCCGGGTTCGAAGCCGCGCGTGGCGATCGGCGACAAGGTCAAGGCCACCTCGACCGTGCTCGCCGAGTTGCCGAAGGGCAGATAGTGTCGCCGCGCCTCGTGAGGACCAGGCTCGCTCTCGGATCGGTGCGCAAGCGCGGCATCTACCTCCTGCCCAACGCGTTCACCCTGTGCAACCTGTTCGCGGGCTTCTACGCGATCGTGCAGGGGATGAACCACGAATTCGAGAAGGCCGCGATCGCGATCTTCATCGCGATGATCCTGGACAGCCTCGATGGCCGCGTGGCTCGGCTCACGCACACGCAATCGGCCTTCGGGGCCGAGTTCGACAGCCTCACGGACATGGTTTCGTTCGGCGCAGCTCCGGCCCTGGTCATGTACGAATGGGCGCTGCGCGATCTCTATCGCATCGGCTGGGGCGCGGCCTTCGTCTATTGCGCCGGCGCGGCCCTTCGCCTCGCGCGATTCAATACGCAGCTTTCGGTCGCCGACAAGCGATGGTTCACCGGCCTGCCCAGTCCCGCGGCGGCGGCGCTCGTGGCTGGAATGGTCTGGGTCTTCAACGACAACGAGGTGCGCGGCGACGACGTGAAGTGGCTCGCGGCCGCGCTCACCGCCTACGCCGGCGGCACGATGATCTCGAGCGTGAAGTTCTACAGCGGGAAGGACATCAACCTGCGGCGCGCGGTGCCGTTCTCGGTCGTGGTGCTGTTGGCGCTTGCGCTCCTGCTCATCTCCCAGGGACCGTCCTACGCGCTCTGGGGCCTGGCGCTCGTCTACGGCGTGTCGGGCTACGTGATGTGGGGCGTCCAGCGCTGGCGCACCGAAGCCGCGCAGAAGCAGTACGAGGATATCCGCGACGCGATCGAGGAGGGCAACACGATCGTGCTGGCGCGGATGCTGGCGTCCACTCCGGTCGACACGATCGTGGCCAAGGGCGGCCGGACACTTCTCATGGTGGCGGTGGAGGAGGCAAACCTTCCTGCGATCCAGCTGCTCATCGCGCGGGGAGCCTCCCTCAACCTAGCCGATGCCCAGGGCGCGACGGCCTTGCTGCTCGCCGTCGAGATCGGTTTCGAGGAGGCCGTGGAGGAATTGCTGGAGGCGGGTGCCGATCCGAACGCCCACGATCTGTCGGGAGTGCGTCCGCTCGACGTGGCCGAGGAGCACGAGGCTCACGACATCGCCACGCTCCTGCTTCGCCGGGGCGCGCAGTCGAGCAAGGAGCTTGCGCCCCAACAACCCTAGGTCTATAGTGAATTCATGCATACGCATGGCGAACTCTCGATTCTCCGCCTCGCCCCGGCCGGCGCGCTCGCGCTTGGCCTGCTGCTGCGCCCCGCGCGCTAAATACTCCATCCCACAATTCGTGAAGTTCCAGGCCGCTTCGGCAACGCGGGGCGGATCAGTCCATCCGTATTCGGCAATTCGGAGGCCAGCATGAAGAAATCGCAATTGATCATTTTCGATACCACCATGCGCGACGGCGAGCAGAGTCCCGGCGCGGCCATGACCAAGGACGAGAAGGTGCGCATCGGCAAGCAGCTCGAGCGCCTGCGCGTGGATGTCATCGAAGCGGGATTCGCCGCATCGAGCCCCGGGGACTTCGAAGCGATCCGCGCGGTGGCGGCGGCGGTGAAGGACTCCACGGTTTGCTCGCTTGCCCGCGCCAACGACAACGACGTGAAGCGTGCGGGTGAGGCGATCAAGGGCGCGAACTCCGGACGCGTGCACACGTTCATCGCGACCAGCCCCATCCACATGAAGCACAAGCTGCGCATGGAGCCCGATGCGGTCCTGGAAGCGGCCGTGCGCGCCGTGAAGCTGGCGCGCGAGTATACCGACGACGTCGAATTCTCGGCCGAGGACGCCGTGCGCTCCGACGTGGACTTCCTCTGCCGCGTCTTCGAAGCGACGATCGCCGCAGGCGCCAGGACGATCAACGTGCCCGATACGGTCGGCTACAGCGTGCCGGAGCGTTGGGGCAACCTGTTCGAGCAGCTGCTCTCCCGCATTCCCAACGCGGACAAGGCGGTATGGTCCACGCATTGCCACAACGACCTCGGGATGGCGGTCGCGAATTCGCTCGCCGCGGTCATGGCCGGCGCGCGCCAGGTGGAATGCACGATCAACGGGTTGGGAGAGCGGGCGGGCAACGCTTCGCTCGAGGAGATCGTCATGGCCGTGAAGACGCGCGCCGACATCTTCCCCTGCACGACGCGCATCGACGCGACCCAGATCGTGGCCGCCAGCAAGCTCGTCTCCACGATCACGGGCTATCCGGTGCAGCCCAACAAGGCCGTGGTGGGCGCCAACGCCTTCGCGCACGAGTCGGGCATCCACCAGGACGGCGTCCTCAAGCATCGCGAGACCTACGAGATCATGCGCGCGGCCGATGTGGGCTGGGGCGCGAACCGCCTCACGCTGGGCAAGCTCTCCGGGCGCAGCGCGTTCAAGGCGCGCCTCCAGGAGCTGGGGATCGCGCTTTCGTCGGAAGAGCAGCTGAACGCCGCCTTCGCGCGCTTCAAGGAGCTCGCCGACAAGAAGCGCGAGATCTTCGACGAGGACATCCAGGCGCTGATCTCCGACGAGGCCGTGACGCCGGAGACCGAGCACTACAAGCTGATCTCGATCTCCGCTCGGTCGGAGACCGGGGAGCAGCCGTTCTCCCGCGTGGTGATCTCCGACGGCGGCAAGGAGCTTCGCGCCGAGGCGCGGGGTGGGGGAATCGTCGATGCGACATTCAAGGCGATCGAGAGCATGGTCCAGAGCGGCACGGAGCTCCTTCTCTATTCGGTGAACAACGTGACAGAAGGGACCGACTCCCAGGGCGAGGTGACGGTGCGGCTGTCGAAGACGGGGCGCATCGTGAACGGCATGGGCTCCGACACCGACATCGTGGTCGCTTCGGCGAAGGCCTACATCAACGCGCTGAACAAGATGACGGCGAAGTCCCAGCGGGTGAATCCCCAGTACGGCGAGGCGGTGGCGACCGAGTCTCCGTGAGCGGCGCCTGGCCCGGCCTGGGCATGGGCACGTGGCACATGGGCGAGCGCGCGTCGTCGCGCGCCGCCGAAGTGGCCGCGCTCAAGCTCGGGTTGGACCTCGGAGTGAATCTCGTCGACACGGCCGAGATGTATGGAGACGGCGGGGCCGAGAAGATCGTGGGCGAAGCCGTCGCCGGGCGCGCGGGCGCTGCGATCGTGGTGAGCAAGTTCTATCCGCACCATGCGGGGCGCCGCAAGCTCCTGGCGGCCTGCGACGCGTCGCTCGGTCGCCTCGGCGTGGACGCGCTCGATCTCTATCTCCTCCACTGGCGGGGTTCAGTTCCACTCGCGGAGACCGTCGCGACGCTCGAGGATCTCGTCGCGCAAGGCAAGATCCGGCGCTGGGGTGTTTCGAATTTCGACGTCGCCGACATGGAGGAGCTGGTATCGGTGGCCGGGGGCGAGAACGCCGCCGTGAACCAGGTCCTCTACAATCTCGCGCGCCGCGGCATCGAGTTCGACCTGCTGCCGTGGTGCAGGGCGCGCGGCATCCGCGTGATGGCCTACTCGCCGCTCGACGAAGGGCGCCTCGTTGGGCATCCGGCGCTGGCGGCGGTGGCTGCGCGTTTGGGCGCGCCTCCGGCGCGCGTCGCTCTTGCATGGCTGCTTCGCTCGCCGGATCTCATCGTGATTCCCAAGGCATCGAACGTCGCGCACGTGCGCGAGAATCTCGCGGCTTCGACACTCGCGCTCGATGACGCGGCGTTGCGGGCGCTCGAGCTGGCCTTTCCGGCGCCACGGGCAAAGCGACCGCTCGAAATGATCTGACGCGTCGCGGGCCGCCGACACCGCGAACCGCGCGTAATCATCGGGTTGCGCACCGGCTCCCGATCTTGCGTTGTCCAGCGACGACGAAACGAGCACGCGCGCCACGCGCCGCAACCTCGCGTTTATAGAGTGAAAAGGCGCCTTGTTTCGCTCCGTGGCACGGATCGTGTATGCGGTAAGCGGGATTTCACCACTCGAAAGGAACGCTCCCGTGAATACTCTCTTCGGCCATCGCGACAACCGGGTCCCCGCGCGCGACGCGCCGACGCTTCCCCCCCAGGGCACCGCCTCGCCGCAGAATCCGCTGCACGGTCCGCAAGCGCAGCATCCCCCGCGCCCGCCCCAGGCGCCCGCGCCTGCTCCCGCCAACGAGCAGGTCGCGACGCGCACCGATCCGGGCGGCAGCAAGCTCATCGTGGGTCCCAACATCAAGCTGCGGGGCGTGGAGATCGATGACTGCGACACGCTCGTCGTCGAGGGGCGCGTCGAGGCCACGATGGTGAGCCGCACGATCCAGATCGCCGAGGGCGGAGCCTTCAGCGGAAAGGTCGACGTGGACCTCGCCGAGATCCACGGCGAGTTCAAGGGCGAGCTCACGGCGCGGCGCAAGCTCGTCGTGCACGCGAGCGGCACCGTGAGCGGCAAGATCCGCTACGGGAAGATGCAGGTGAACGAAGGGGGCGTGATGAGCGGCGACATCGGCTCGCTCGAGGGCCCGACGCAGCCCCTGAAGATCGGCGCGGCCTAGCGCTCGCGCGCGAGCTTGGGCGCGAGCCCCACGTACGTCGAGGGCGTGAGGCGCAGCAGGCGCTGCTTCGCTTCCTCGGGAATGGCGAGCGATTTCACGAAGGCGTGCAGGTCGTCGCGCGTGATGCCTCCCTTGCCGCGCGTGAGCTCCTTCAGCTTCTCGTAGGAGCCTTCGATGCGGTGGGCGCGCATCACAGTCTGCACCGCCTCGGCGAGCACGTCCCAGCTTCCCTCGAGGTCGTCGGCGATGCGGCGCGGGTTCGCCTCGAGCTTGTCGAGGCCGCGCATGCACGAGTCGTATCCGATGAGGCAGTAGCCGAACGCGGCGCCCATGTTGCGCAGCACGGTCGAGTCCGTGAGGTCGCGCTGCCACCGGGAGACCGGGAGCTTCTCCGAGAGATGCCGCAGCAATGCGTTGGCGAGCCCCAGGTTTCCCTCGGAGTTCTCGAAGTCGATCGGGTTCACCTTGTGCGGCATCGTCGAAGATCCCACCTCGCCGGCCTTCACCTTCTGGCGGAAGTAGCCGAGCGAGATGTAGCCCCAGACGTCTCGATCGAGATCGACGAGGATCGTGTTCAGCCGCGCGGCCGCGTCGAACGCTTCCGCGAGCGCATCGTGCGGCTCGATCTGCGTGGTCAGCGGGTTGTAGGCGACGCCGAGGCTCGTCACGAACCGCTCGGCGACCTTCGGCCAATCCACATCGGGCGCCGCGCTGGCGTGCGCATTGAAATTGCCGGTCGCGCCGTTCAGCTTGCCCAACATCGTCACAGCCGCGAATTTTTCCCGGGCGCGAGCGAGGCGATGCGCGACGTTCGCCATTTCCTTGCCGAGCGTGGTCGGCGTCGCCGCCTGTCCGTGGGTGCGCGAAAGCATCGCCAGGTCGGCGTGTTCGGCCGCGAGCGCGCGCAGGCGCTCGACGATCCGGTCGATCGCGGGCAGCAGGACGCGTTCGCGGCCGCCCTGGACCATGCGCGCGTGCGCGAGGTTGTTGATGTCCTCGGAGGTGCAGGCGAAGTGGATGAATTCTCCGGCAGCGGCGACCTCGCGGTTGGCGGCGAGGCGTTCGCGCAGCCAGTACTCGACCGCCTTCACGTCGTGGTTGGTGGTGGCCTCGATCGCCTTCACGCGCTCGGCGTCGGCGATGTCGAAGCCCGCCGCGGCCGCCTTCAGCTCGCCGGCGGTCGCCGCCGTGAATGGCGCGAGGGCCGTGAACGAAGGCTCCGAAGCGAGCGCGAGAAGCCACGCGACCTCGATCGCCACGCGCTCGCGGATCAGCGCGAACTCGCTGAAGTGTTCCTGCAGCGGCCTCGTCTTCGAGGCGTAGCGCCCGTCGAGGGGGGTGAGGGCGGTGAGTGACGAGGACATCGGGACCGTGATTTTATCACCCGGCCCGTTCACGCGATGATCCCGCCCCCAAGGCACGCGTCGCCCCGATAGAGCACGGCGGACTGTCCGGGCGTGACGGCCCATTGCGGCGTGGCGAACTGGAGCTCGAATCCGTTCGTCTCGAGCGCGCGCACCGCGCACGCGGAATCGGCCTGGCGATACCTCGTTTTCGCGCCGAGCGCTTCCCCGCTCGCCGGCGCCGCCCCGCTGACCCAGCTCGGGTCGGCCGCGTTCAATCGCTGCCGCAACAGCAGCGGATGATCGTGGCCCTGGACGACAGTGAGCGTGTTGGACTCGAGATCCTTGCCCGCGACGTACCACGGATCGCTGCTGCCATCACGCCGCCCGCCGATGCCGAGTCCCTGGCGCTGGCCGATCGTGTAGAACATGAGGCCCTGGTGCTCGCCGATTGGCCGGCCATCGTCGGTCATCATGGGGCCCGGATCGCGCGGGATGTAGCGCGACAGGAATTCGCGGAACGGCCGTTCGCCGATGAAGCAGATTCCCGTGGAATCGCGCTTGGCGTGGTTGGGCAGTCCCGCGTCGCGCGCGATGCGCCTCACCTCGCTCTTCAGCAGGTGCCCCACCGGGAAGAGCGTGCGCTCGAGCTGCGGTTGCGTGAGGCGATGCAGAAAATAGCTTTGGTCCTTCGAAGGATCCGATCCCTTCAACAAGGCGAACGATCCGTCGCGCTCTTCGACGCGCGCGTAGTGGCCCGTCGCGATGCGCTCCGCCCCGAGCTTCATCGCATGGTCGAGGAACGCCTTGAACTTGATCTCGGCGTTGCAGAGGACGTCGGGGTTGGGCGTTCGCCCCGCCCTGTATTCGGCGAGGAAGCTCGCGAAGACGCGCTCGCGGTACTCGGCGGCGAAATTCACGGCTTCGATGTCGATTCCGATCGTTTCGGCCGCGCTTACGGCATCGACCAGGTCCTCGCGCGTCGAGCAGTACTCGTCGTCGTCATCGTCTTCCCAGTTCTTCATGAAGAGGCCGGTCACGTCGTGCCCCGCGCGCTTCAGCAGCAGCGCGGCGACGGCGGAATCGACCCCTCCGGACATGCCGACGACGATCTTCATCGATTGAATTCTACGGACCTCGAAAAAACAAAAGGCGGGGCACGCGCCCCGCCTTTGCTGGAGACTTGACGCGATTACTTCTTCGGGGCGTCAGCCTTCGGAGCGTCGGCTTTCGGGGCGTCCTTCGCGGGCGCCGCGGCGGCTTTCGGAGCGTCGGCCTTCGGGGCGTCGGCTTTCGGGGCATCGGCCTTCGGGGCTTCTTTCTTGGCGGCCTTTTTCTTGGCGGGCTTCTTGGCCTCTTTCTTCGGCTCTTCTTTCTTCGCGTCGGCCTTCGGCGCGTCGGCTTTCGGCGCGTCGGCTTTCGCGGGGGCGGCGGCCTTGGGCGCGTCAGCTTTCGGCGCATCGGCTTTCGCGGGGGCCGCGGGGGTGGTGCCTTGCGCAAGCACGCCAATGGATGCGCTGGCAAAGAGAACGGCGATCAGGGCGGACAGCTTCTTCATGATTTTGTGAATTCCTATGTTCTAGTTGATAAGTGGAGGGACTCTTTGGTCTATCAATGCATCGACTGCGCTGGGTTCAGCCTCGTCGCCGACATTAACGCGGGGCATTATACCGGGGTTGACCGAATTTCTCCCTAATTTTCGACTACTTAGCGGTTTTCCAGCCTGAAAGCGCCTGAAACGGGCTTTCGGCGGCCAGTATGGGCGCTTCGCGCGATTCCCCGGGCGCGATCCCCTCGACGGACCAGGGCCCGACGCGGACTCGCACCAGGCGCAGCGTAGGAAGGCCTACGGCGGCCGTCATGCGGCGCACCAGGCGGTTACGGCCCTCTCGCAGGGTGAGCTCGATCCAGGCCGTGGGGATGGCTTTGCGGACCCGTATGGGTGGCTCGCGCTCCCAGAGGGCCGGCTCCGGAATGGTGCGGGCCTCGGTGGGCAGCGTCGGCCCATCGGGGAGCAGGACGCCCGCCTCCAGCGCCTCGATCGACGCGCGGGTGGGCGTGCCCTCGACCTGCGCCCAATAGACCTTCTCGAGCTTGTGGCGTGGCTCGGTGATGCGGGCCTGCAGCGCGCCGTCATCCGTGAGCACGACGAGGCCCTCGCTATCCGTATCGAGCCTTCCGGCGGGGTAAACGCCGGGCACCCGGACGAAATCGGCGAGCGTGGGCTTGCCGCCGCTCGGGCTGAACTGGCAGATCACTCCATAAGGCTTGTTCAGCAGGACCACCCGCGCCATGGAGGCAATCGGCCGGGGTCGCTTTGCTATAATTTTTCGGTTCTGCAGTCGAAAATTCCCCTCTCGGAGTTCCAATGAACAAGATCAAGGTCAAGAATCCCGTCGTCGAGATGGATGGCGACGAGATGACGCGCATCATCTGGCAACGCATTCGCGAGAAGCTGATCCTTCCCTATCTCGACGTCGACCTCAAGTACTTCGACCTCGGCGTCGAGCATCGCGATGCCACCAACGACCAGGTCACCATCGATTCGGCGAACGCCACGAAGAAGTACGGCGTGGCGGTGAAGTGCGCGACGATCACCCCCGACGAGGCGCGCGTCAAGGAATTCAACCTGAAGCAGATGTGGAGGAGCCCGAACGGGACCATCCGCAACATCCTCGACGGGACCATTTTCCGCGAGCCCATCATCTGCAAGAACGTGCCGCGCATCGTGACCCACTGGAACAAGCCCGTGGTGGTCGCGCGCCACGGCTTCGGCGACCAGTATCGCGCCACGGACATCAAGTTCGAGGGCGCGGGCACGCTCAGGATCATCTTCACGCCCAAGGATGGCGGCGCCCCCATCGAGCGCGAAGTCTTCCAGGCGCCGGGTGCGGGCGTGGCCATGGCGATGTACAACCTCGATGCCTCGATCCGCGGGTTCGCCCAGGCGTGCTTCAACTACGCCCTGGATCGCAAATACCCCGTGTACCTCTCCACCAAGAACACGATCCTCAAGGTGTACGACGGGCGCTTCAAGAACATCTTCCAGGAGGTCTACGAGGCTGAGTTCCGCTCGCGCTTCGAGGCCGCGGGGCTCACCTACGAGCATCGCCTCATCGACGACATGGTGGCGGCCAACCTCAAATGGAACGGCGGCTACCTCTGGGCCTGCAAGAACTACGACGGCGACGTCCAGTCGGATACGGTCGCGCAGGGCTACGGCTCCCTGGGGCTCATGACATCGGTGCTTACGACGCCGGACGGCAAGACCGTGGAAGCCGAAGCCGCGCACGGCACCGTGACGCGCCACTACCGCCTGCACCAGCAGGGCAAGCCCACCTCGACGAATCCGATCGCGTCGATCTACGCGTGGACGCGGGGCCTCATCTACCGCGGCAAGATGGACGGAACGCCGGAGGTCGTGAAGTTCGCCGGGACGCTGGAGAAGGTGTGCGTCGATACCGTCGAATCGGGAAAGATGACGAAGGATCTCGCGACACTCATCCGGCCCGACCATCCGTTCCTCACGACCGAGGAGTACATGGACGCGGTGGACGTGGAGCTGCAGAAGCGCATGCGCCAATAGGGTGCGCGCGGCCCGATAAAACAAAAACCCCTGCGGCTCGCACCGCAGGGGCTTCTTGCAGCTAAATGGGGCTCCCTATGCCGCCTGGATGTTCGACGCCTGCTTGCCTTTCGGGCCTTGCGTGACGTCGAATGAAACCTTCTGGCCTTCCTTGAGGGTCTTGAAGCCCTGCATTTGGATTGCCGAGAAGTGCGCGAAGAGGTCTTCGCTGCCGTCGTCGGGCGTGATGAACCCGTAACCCTTCGCGTCGTTGAACCACTTCACAGTTCCGGTTGCCATGCGATTGCTTGCCTCTTGGTAAACGGGTGGAGTCCCGCACATTGTTCGGATCGAGGCCCCGCACGTCACTGAAGGCGTTGCAGAATCCTTGAAACCAAACTCCAACGCGCTTTTTACGCGCCGTGCCAAAGTGTGTCAATAGAGGGGCATAGAGGGGCCAAAAGCGCCCGGGAAGGTAAGTCACAACCGCAAAAGTCGCTTCCAAGCGTTTGAAGGGCTTGAAAAACCCCGCCTGCTTGTCCATATTAGGCTATGGGTCGTTCCACCCGGAGAGCCGAGCTGACATGGCCGAAAAATCCGACGGCTCCACGCTGCTCAAGCCGAGCGAGACGCAGGTCAAACCGCCGCCGATGTTCCAAGTCGTCATGTACAACGACGACTACACGCCCATGGAGTTCGTGGTCGAGGTACTGCAGCTCTTCTTCGCCTTGCCGCGGGAACGGGCCACGCAGATCATGCTCAAAGTTCACACCGAGGGAAGGGGCGTCTGCGGCATCTATCCGAGAGACGTCGCTTCGAGCAAAGTAGAGCAAGTCACAGCATATTCGCGCGAGCACCAGCATCCGCTACAGTGCGCGATGGAGGAAACATGATCGCCCAGGAGTTGGAAGTCAGCCTGCACATGGCCTTTGTCGAGGCCCGGCAGAAACGCCACGAGTTCATCACGGTGGAGCACCTGCTGCTCGCGCTTTGCGACAACCCGTCGGCTTCGGAGGTGCTGAAGGCGTGCGCCGCGAAGATCGACGAGCTGAAGAAGGCGCTCTCGGATTTCGTGATGCAGCACACGCCGACGGTCGCCGGCACCGGCGAGGTCGACACGCAGCCCACGCTCGGTTTCCAGCGCGTGATCCAGCGTGCGATCCTGCACGTGCAGTCGTCCGGCAAGAAAGAGGTGACGGGCGCCAACGTGCTGGTCGCGATCTATGGCGAGAAGGATTCCCACGCGGTCTACTTCCTGCACCAGCAGGGCGTCTCGCGGCTCGACGTCGTGAACTACATCTCGCACGGCATCACCAAGGCGCCGCAGGCGCCGGGGTCGCGCGAGGAAGGGGAGGCGGAAACCGAAGCCCCCGAGGCGCAGGCCGGCGGAGCGCTCGAGAGCTTCACGCAGAACCTCAACCAGCTCGCCGTCGACGGCAAGATCGATCCGCTCATCGGCCGGGAGGCCGAGCTCGAGCGCGTGGTGCAGATCCTCTGCCGGCGCCGCAAGAACAATCCCCTCCTCGTGGGAGAGGCGGGCGTGGGCAAGACCGCCATCGCCGAGGGCCTTGCCAAGCGCGTGATCGACGGCCAGGTGCCCGAGATCCTGTCGAAGGCGCAGGTGTACGCGCTCGACATGGGCGCGTTGCTCGCGGGCACCAAGTACCGCGGCGATTTCGAGCAGCGGCTGAAGGCAGTCCTCAAGCAACTCGTCGACAACCCGAATGCGATCCTCTTCATCGACGAGATCCACACGCTGATCGGCGCGGGGAGCGCCTCGGGCGGCACGCTCGATGCGTCCAACCTCCTCAAGCCCGCGCTTTCCACGGGCGCGCTCAAGTGCATCGGAGCGACGACCTACCAGGAGTTCCGCGGGATCTTCGAGAAGGACCACGCGCTCTCGCGCCGCTTCCAGAAAGTGGACGTGAACGAGCCGTCGATCCAGGAAACCGTCGAGATCCTTCGCGGCCTCAAGTCGCGCTTCGAGCTGCACCATGGCGTGAAGTACACGGCCAACGCGCTCACCACGGCGGCGGAGCTTTCGGCGCGCTACATCAACGACCGGCACCTTCCCGACAAGGCGATCGACGTGATCGACGAAGCGGGCGCGCTGCAGCGCATCCTGCCGAAGTCCAAGCAGAAGAAGGTGATCGGCAAGCCCGAGATCGAGGAGATCGTGTCCAAGATCGCGCGCGTGCCGGCGAGGAACGTGTCGAACGACGACCGTTCGGCCCTGAAGAACCTCGATCGCGACCTCAAGGCCACCGTCTTCGGCCAGGACAAGGCGATCGATGCGCTTTCGGCGGCGATCAAGATGGCGCGTTCGGGGCTGGGCAATCCGCAAAAACCGGTCGGCAGCTTCCTTTTCTCGGGACCCACGGGCGTGGGCAAGACGGAAGTCGCGCGGCAGCTCGCGTTCATCATGGGCGTGGAGCTGATCCGCTTCGACATGTCGGAGTACATGGAGCGCCACGCGGTGTCGCGCCTCATCGGCGCGCCTCCCGGCTATGTCGGATTCGACCAGGGCGGCCTGCTCACGGAGGCAATCGCCAAGGCCCCGTACTCGGTGCTGCTGCTGGACGAGATCGAGAAGGCGCACCCGGACATCTTCAACATCCTGCTGCAGGTGATGGACCACGGCACGCTCACCGACAACAACGGGCGCAAAGCCGACTTCCGCCATGTGGTGCTGGTCATGACCACCAACGCGGGGGCCGAGGGCCTATCGAAGAACGCCATGGGCTTCACGCAGCAGAAGATGGCCGGCGACGAGCTGGCGGAGATCAAGCGGATGTTCACGCCGGAATTCCGCAACCGCCTCGACGCCATCGTGTCGTTCGCGGCGCTCGACGAGGACATCATCCTTCGGGTGGTGGACAAGTTCCTCATGCAGCTCGAGGCGCAGCTGTCGGAGAAGAAGGTGGAGGCCCTGTTCACCGAGGAGCTCAAGAAGTACCTCGCGAAGAACGGCTTCGATCCGCAGATGGGCGCGCGCCCGATGGCGCGCCTCATCCAGGACACGATCCGCCGCGCGCTCGCCGACGAGCTGCTCTTCGGCAAGCTCTCCAACGGCGGACGCGTCACGATCGACGTCGACGCCAACGACCAGGTGAAGCTCGAGATCGCCCAGTCGGCGCAACAGCCGCCCGAACCCGTGGAGTCGGCCTAGCGGCCCACGCGGTGCGAGCTGCCACGGTTTGCGCGGCCCTCACGGCGTGCGCGGCTCTCGCGCACGCGCAGCAGCCGTCCTTCGCGGCGCCGAACCTCACCGAGCGTGGGGTTCGCGACATGGCGGCCAATTGCGCGCCATGCCACGGTACCGCCGGAAAGGCGGTCACGGGATCGGGCGTACGAAAGTTGGCGGGGCGCGAAGACGTCGCCCCACTCCTGCGCGCATTTCGCGACGGTCGGCGTGAGTCGACCGTGATGCAGCAGATCGCGAAGGGCTACACCGATGCGGAGATCGATACGCTCGGCGGCTATTTCGCCGGCGCGGCGCGCTGATCGATGAGACTGCCGCGCAGGCGTTTCCTGCGAGCGGGTGCCGTGGTGGCGGCGTGGACCCTGGCGGGCGGTGTTCCGCGCACGTTCGCCGCTTCCACGGCCCGGGTCGTCGTCATAGGGGGCGGCTATGGCGGCGCGACCGCCGCGCGATATCTTCGCCTTCTGGATCCGTCGATCGAGGTCGTTCTCGTCGAGCCCAACGAGGCCTTCGTCTCCTGCCCGTTGTCCAACATGGTGCTGGGCGGATTCAAGGCGATGGCCGACATCACGCGTCCGTACGACGGGCTTGCGGCGAGCGGTGTTCGCGTCGTTCGCGATTCCGCCGTGGCCATCGATGCCGACAAGAGGCAATTGCGTCTCGCGCGCGGCGACCCGGTCGCGTTCGAGCGAGTCATCGTCGCCCCGGGCGTCGATTTCATGTGGGACGAGTTGCCCGCGATGAGGGATGAGCGCGCCCAGGCAACGGTCCTGCATGCATGGAAGGCGGGCCCGCAAACGGCCGGCCTTCGGCGCCAGCTCGAAGAGATGCGCGACGGCGGCGTCTTCGTGATCTCGATTCCCGAGGCCCCGTTCCGCTGTCCGCCCGGCCCCTACGAGCGCGCCTGCCAGGTCGCCGCATACTTCAAGCGCGCCAAGCGGCGCTCCAAGGTGATCATCGCTGACGCCAACGAGGACGTGCTTTCGAAGGGCGCGCTCTTCAAGCGGGCGTGGGCGGACCTCTATCCGGGGCTCGTCGAATACCAGCCGAACAGCAAGGCGATCGACGTCGACGTGGCGGGCCGTACGCTGAAGCTTGAATTCGGCGACCTGAAGGGCGATGTGCTCAACGTCCTGCCACCCATGAAGGCTGGAAACGTCGCCGCTCCCTTCATCACCGCCAACGGCCGGTGGTGCGAGGTCGACTGGCTTACTTACGAGTCGAAGGCCGCGCGCTTCGTCCACATCCTCGGGGATTCCCTGCAGATCGCCCCGCTCATGCCCAAGTCGGCCACGATGGCCAACGGCCACGGGAAGGTTTGCGCCTCGGCGATTGTTGAGCTCGTGAATGGCCGCACTCCCAATCCATCGCCCACGCTCGTGAATACCTGCTACAGCATGGTCTCGGAGCGCGAGGCGGTCCATGTCGCGTCGGTCCACAAGTACGACGAGAAGGACCGCACGATGAAGACCGTGCCCGGCGCCGGCGGGCTTTCCCCGGCGATGAGCGACCTCGAGGGCGACTACGCCATGAGCTGGGCGCGCAACATCTGGGCCGATGCGCTCGGCGCGTGAATCCGCGGGAGGCGGGCGTGCGTAAAATCAGGTGATGAAGCGAATCCTCTTCCTCTTCCCCGACGAGTGGGACCAGGTGGTCGCGCGCGATCCGCGCTACGCCGGGCGCTTCGAGTTCTTCTTCGAGGGATTCGATCTCTTCAGCTTTCCCGACAACGTGCGCCTCTTCACGTTCGATGCGCTCGCCTTCGTGGAGCGCATGGTGAAGCGCTATCGTGGAAAAGGCATCGACGGGGTCGCGACCTCCGACGAGCAGTTCGGCCCGTTCCTCGCATCCCTGATCGCAAGCCGCCTGGGCTTGCCCCACTCGCCGCTTCACTCGATCCTCGCCATCCAGCACAAGTACTACGCGCGCAAGGCCTTCGACGCCATCGCCCCGGAGAGCAATCCGCGCTTCGGCCTGTTGAGGCGGGGTTTCTCGGGCGCCCACGAAGTGCCCATGGCGTACCCGTTCTACGTGAAGCCCGCCAAGGCGGCCTTCTCGGTGCTCGCGCGCAAGGTGGAAAGCTTCGACGAGCTCTACCGGCACACGCGTTTCGGGCGCCTCGAGCAGGCGATCATCGAGAAACTGGTGAAGCCCTTCGCCGACGTGATGTTCGCGCACTCGGACCTCACGGAGGACCCGTACAGCATGGTTTGCGAGGGCATCGCGCGCGGGCGCCAGGTCACCGCGAACGGCTACGCCCGCGACGGGCGCGTCACGATGATCGGGACCGTCGACTCGATCATGTATCCGGGAACCGACCAGTTCCAGAGGTTCCAGTATCCCTCGTCGCTGTCCCGGGAAGATCTCGATCGCGTCGATGCGCTGGCCGTGAAGCTCATCGAGGGAATCGGCTTTCGCCACGGCGTCTTCAACATCGAGATGCGCGTGGATCCGGCGAGCGGCGCGCTCGGCATCATCGAGATCAACCCACGGGCCGCCGGACAGTTCTACGATCTCTTCGAGCGCGTGGACGGGTACAACCTTTTCGACGCGCTCCTCGCGCTCGAATGCGGGGAAGAGCCGGCCATTCGCCATCGCGCCGGGCGGCAGAAGCACGCCGCGAGCTTCGTCCTGAGGGATCTCGCGGGCGAGGGGCTGTCGCGCTGGCCCTCGCGCGGGGAGATCGCCGCGCTGAAGGCTCGCCATGCAGACGCGCACGTGATGCTCTACCCGAAGCGCGGTGCCGATCTCGCGCGCGAGATGAAGTGGCTCGGAAGCTACCGTTATGGCGTCTTCAACCTCGGGGGAGAAACGCTCGAGGAGATGTTCACGCGCTTCCAGAGGGTCTGCACGGACATCACCTTCCATCCGGCCAGCCATCGCGTGCCGGACCTGCGCCTGCTCGTCACGGGCCAGGACTAGCTAGCGGCCGGCGGG
This sequence comes from Usitatibacter sp., assembly GCA_035308545.1. GTDB lineage: Bacteria > Pseudomonadota > Gammaproteobacteria > Burkholderiales > Usitatibacteraceae > Usitatibacter. The sequence continues at coordinate 12,708 of DATGGI010000168.1, read as the reverse complement.
CTCGATCCACGCGGGATCGAGGTTCGGGTTCGTGAGCGACATGAGGACGTGATCGCGCCACGCGCCGTTGATGAAAAGGTAGTCGCGCGCGACCCCTTCCTTCTCGAAACCCAGGCGCTCCAGGAGTCTCGCGCTGCGCGCATTCTCGGGGCGATAGTTGGCCATGATGCGATGCAGGCGGAGCGTGTCGAACGCGAAGGCGTTGGTGGCGCGCAGCGCTTCCGCCATGAGCCCGAGCCCCTCATGCCCCCGCGCGACCTGGTAGCCGAGATAGCACGCGAGGAACGGCCCGCGAACGATGTTCGTGTAGTTGCAGGTTCCGAGGATGGGCCCATCGTCGGGTCCCTGCTGCAGCACGAAGCGCGCGGCGCGCCCTGCGTGGAATTCCTCGACGGCGGCGCCGAGGCGCTCGCGCCAGAAGGCCTCGGTGAAGAACGCGGGCGTCGTGGGAGGCGACCAGCGATCGAGATGCCCCTCGAAGTTGTCGCGCAGGAATGCCGCCATCGCGGCCTGCATGCCGGGACGCGCGAGGCGGACGTGCAGGCGCGCGGTCCGGATCTCGGGCAGCGTATCGGGCATCGCGGCCGCTAGGCGGCGAAGACCCGCCACTGCTGCGGCCAGCCCTCCATCGGCGCGCGCTTGAAGCCGCTCTTGGCGAACTGGTGCCAGCGGCCGATGACGAATGCGATCACGGCGTTCGCGTACGCGTTGACGTCCCAGTCCGCAGGGAGCGTGCCGGCCGTGACCGCGAGGCGTGCGCTCTGGCGCAGGCTCGCCTCGAGGCGGTCGATGAGCTGGTTCACGCGGGCCTGGAGCCGCTCATCCTCGTTCACGAGCGCGTCCCCGATGAGCACGCGCGTCATCCCGGGATTCTTCTGGGCGAAGCCGAGCAGCGTGGCGATCGTCGACTCGATCTGCTTCATCGGGTCCTTCTCGTCGGCCTGGATCTTGTTCACCAGCGTGAAGACGGTCTGCTCGATGAACTCGATCAGGCCCTCGAACATCTGCGCCTTGCTGGCGAAGTGCCGGTAGAGCGCGGCCTCGGAGACCTCGAGCCGTGCGGCGAGCAACGCCGTGGTGATGCGCTCTCCCTTCGGGTTCTCCAGCATGGCAGCGAGCGTCTGCAGGATCTGTGCCTTGCGCTCTCCGGTCTTCGCCATAACGCGGTTCGCTCTGGAGAAATTGGGCGGGAGGCGAATGTTACCATTACGTTTTCCGTCACGTCTTGAGACGCAGCAGAATCACGAGACCCATATGGCAGGACACAGCAAGTGGGCGAACATCCAGCATCGCAAAGGCCGCCAGGATGCCAAGCGCGGCAAGATCTTCACTCGCCTCATCAAGGAAATCACGGTCGCGGCGCGAATGGGCGGAGGCGAGCCCGACATGAACCCGCGCCTTCGCCTCGCCGTGGACAAGGCGACCGACCACAACATGCCGAAGGACAACATCGAGCGCGCCATCAAGCGCGGCACCGGTGGGCTCGACGGCGCGAACTACGAGGCGATTCGCTACGAAGGCTACGGCACGAACGGCGCCGCGGTGATCGTCGACACGCTCACCGACAATCGCACGCGGACGGTGGCGGAGGTGCGCCATGCCTTCACCAAGTACGGCGGCAACATGGGCTCCGAGGGCTCCGTCGCGTTCCTCTTCAAGCACGTGGGGCAGCTCCTCTTTGCGCCGGGCACCAACGAGGACAAGCTGATGGAAGCCGCGCTCGACGCCGGGGCCGAGGATGTCGTCGCCAACGACGATGGCTCGATCGAAGTGATCACGGGCCCGTACGAATTCTCCAAGGTGAAGGCCGGCCTCGAGAAGGCGGGATTCAAGGCGGAGCTCGCGGAAGTCACGATGAAGCCGACGAACGAGACCGAGATGGCGGGCGAGGACGGGGAAAAGATGCAGAAGCTCCTCGACGCGCTCGAGTCGCTCGACGACGTGCAGGACGTCTATACCACGGCGTCAATCGCCGAGAGCTGAGTGGCGATCCGCATCCTCGGCATCGATCCCGGCCTCGCCTGCACCGGCTACGGGGTCCTCGAGAAGGATCGCTCCACGCTCGCCTACGTCGCGAGCGGGCGCATTCGCACCCTGCGGTCGACGCCACTCTCCGATCGCCTTGCCGCGATCCTCGCCGGGCTCGCCGAGGTGATCGAGAGCTTCGAGCCGGCCGAAGTCGTGGTCGAGCGCGTCTTCGTCAACGTGAATCCCCAATCCACGTTGCTCCTCGGACAGGCGCGCGGCGCCGCGATTTGCGCCGCGGTGCTGGCGCGGCTGCCCGTTTCGGAGTACACAGCCCTGCAGGTGAAGCAATCGGTGGTGGGGCAGGGACACGCGCGAAAGGAGCAGGTGCAGGAGATGGTGAAGCGGCTTCTCAAGCTGCCGGGACATCCGAGCCCCGACGCGGCCGATGCGCTGGCGTGCGCCATCTGCCATGCCCACGGCGGGATGGGACTCGGCGCGATCCCCACGCGGGGGCGGCGCGTGCGCGCGGGCCGCATCGCATGATCGGGCGCGGCCGATGATCGGGCGAATCCAGGGCATCCTCGTCGAGAAGAATTTCCCCCAAGTGGTCGTATCCTGCGCAGGCGTGGGCTACGAGATCGACGTTCCCATGAGCACGTTCTATCCGCTGCCGCGCAGCGGCGAGGAGGTGACGTTGCTCACGCACCTCGTGGTGCGCGAGGACGCGCACCTGCTTTTCGGATTCCTCACGGCCAACGAGCGCGGCGCGTTCCGCCAGTTGCTGAAGATCAGCGGCGTGGGGCCCAAGGTCGCGCTGTCGGTGCTTTCAGGCATGTCCGTCGAGGACCTTTCCGCGGCGGTGTCCGCCGGGGATGCGGCGCGCCTCACGAAGATTCCGGGCATCGGCAAGAAGACCGCCGAGCGCCTCGTGCTCGAGCTGCGCGACAAGCTTCCGCGCGTGGCGATGACGGCGCGCAGCGACGCCGAGGGCGCGAGCGCCGACGTTCTCAATGCGTTGCTGGGGCTTGGCTACAATGAGCGCGAGGCGTCGGCCGCGGTGAAGCAGCTGCCGGCGGACCTGCCGCTCGCCGATGCGATCCGGCAGGCCCTCAAGCAGCTTTCGAAGACATGATCGAAGCCGACCGGTTGATCTCGGGGGTCCCGGCCTCGCCGAAGGAAGACGGCGAGGAGCGCGCGCTTCGGCCGCGCCAGCTCTCCGAGTACGTCGGCCAGTCGAAGATCCGCGAGCAGCTCACGATCTTCATCACGGCCGCGCGCAACCGCAAGGAGGCGCTGGACCACGCGTTGCTCTTCGGGCCGCCGGGGCTCGGCAAGACCACGCTCGCGCACATCATCGCCCGCGAGATGGGCGTGAACCTGCGCCAGACCTCGGGCCCGGTGCTGGAGCGCGCCGGCGACCTGGCCGCGATCCTCACCAACCTCGAGCCCAACGACGTGCTGTTCATCGACGAGATCCACAGGCTCAGCCCGGTCGTCGAGGAGATCCTCTATCCCGCGCTCGAGGACTACCAGATCGACATCATGATCGGCGAGGGTCCCTCGGCGCGATCGGTGAAGCTCGACCTGCCGCCCTTCACGCTCGTGGGCGCCACCACGCGCGCGGGCATGCTCACCAACCCCTTGCGGGACCGATTCGGGATCGTGGCGCGCCTGGAGTTCTATACGCCCGACGAGCTGAAGATCATCGTGCTGCGCTCGGCGAAGCTGCTTTCGGTATCGATCGACGAGGGCGGCGCCGTCGAGATCGCGCGGCGCTCGCGTGGCACGCCGCGGATCGCCAATCGCCTCCTGCGGCGCGTTCGCGACTACGCCGAGGTCAAGGCGTCGGGCGTGGTCACGGACGCGGTCGCGGATACCGCGCTTCGCATGCTCGAGGTGGATGCCGTGGGACTCGACCTGATGGACCGCAAGCTCCTCCTCGCGGTGATCGAGAAGTTCTCGGGCGGCCCGGTGGGCGTCGAGAACCTCGCCGCGGCCATCGGCGAGGAGCGCGACACGATCGAGGACGTGCTCGAGCCCTTCCTCATCCAGCAGGGGTACCTCCAGCGCACACCGCGGGGACGTATCGCCACGCCCACCGCCTACCGCCATCTGGGCCTGCTGCAGGAAACGCCGGGCAAGGCGGGGGATCTGTTCAATCCCGCCGGCTCACAGGGCCACGTCTCATGAGCCGCATCGCGACCAAGCCCACGCTTCAACCCGAATTGTTCGTTTATTCGTTTCCAGTACGTGTCTACTTCGAGAACACGGATGCCGGCGGCGTGGTCTATCACTCCGAGTACCTCAAGTTCCTCGAGCGCGCGCGCACCGAGTGGTTGCGGCACCTGGGCTTCGACCACCAGGCGCTCGCGCGCATGCATCGCGCGCAGTTCGTGGTCACCGCCATGTCGATCGATTTCATGAAGGCCGCCCGGCTCGACGACAGCGTCGCCGTGAGCGTGCACCTCGAGTCGCTGGGGAAGGTCCGGTGCGTCTTCGCGCAGGAGATCCGCCGCGAGGACGAGCTGCTCGTGAAAGCGAAGGTCACCGTGGCATGCGTCGCGGGGGAGACCTTCAAGCCGTGCGAAATACCGGAAGCCCTTAGGAAGAAGATGGAGGCGGCGCTTTGATCGTGACCACCAATGACCTGACGGTCATCTCAATGATCGTGAACGCGAGCGTCGTCGTGAAGGTCGTGATGGCGATCCTCGCGTGCGCGTCGATGCTGTCGTGGACATACATCTTCATGAAGCTCTTCTCGATCCGCCGGGCCCGCCGCGACGCCGACGAATTCGAGCGCCAGTTCTGGAGCGGGACGGATCTCGTGGGCCTCTACCAGCGCGCGGCGAGCGGGCGCTACGTGACCGAGGGGCTCGAGCGCATCTTCGAGGCGGGATTCAAGGAGTTCCTCAAGCTGAAGGGCAGGGCCGGCGCCGACATCGGCACGCTCCTCGACGGCACTCGGCGCGCAATGAAGGCGACCTACCAGCGCGAGATGGACGTGCTCGAGTCGCACCTGTCGTTCCTCGCGACCGTGGGATCCGTGAGTCCGTACATCGGCCTTTTCGGCACGGTGTGGGGAATCATGAACGCCTTCCGGGGCCTTTCGAACGTGGCCCAGGCGACGCTCGCCCACGTCGCGCCCGGAATCGCGGAGGCCCTGGTGGCGACCGCCATGGGCCTCTTCGCGGCGATTCCCGCGGTGATCGCCTACAACCGCTTCAGCCACGACATCGACCGCCTCGCCACCCGTTACGAGAGCTTCATGGACGAGCTCCAGAACATCCTCCAGCGCCAGGCGCACCTGCCCGATCGCGACGGGCCCGACACAGTCCAGAACACGAGGAGCCGCTAGTTGCGCAAGCGGCGCGCCATCGCCGAGATCAACGTCGTTCCCTACATCGACGTGATGCTCGTGCTGCTCATCATCTTCATGGTGGCCGCGCCGCTCATCAATCCGGGGCAGATCGACCTGCCGCAGGCGGGGGCCAAGCTCAATCCGGCGGTGGCGCCCCTCGAGGTGCGCGTGCGCGAGAACGGAGACCTTGCCGTCGTCGACCGCAACCGTTCCACGGACGAGACGCGCATCGATCGCGCGCAACTGCTCGAGTACGTGCGCAATGCCCAGAAGGAACATCCGGATCAGGCCGTCGTGATCGCCGGGGATCGCGCCGTGAAGTACGAGGAGGTGATCGGCGTGCTGGACCTGCTGCAGCGTAGCCAGGTGAAGCGCGTCGGACTGCTCGCCCGCCCGGCCCAGTGAAGGCCACCGACAAGGCGTCGCCTCCCTCTTTCGAGCGGCCGCCACAGCCGGGGCGGGTCCGCTCGGTCGTCCTCGCGATCCTGGTCCACGCGATCTTCTTCGCGCTGATCTTCTTCGGCGTCACCTGGCAAAGCCACGACGAGGTCGCGTACGAGGCGGAGATCTGGGACAAGATTCCGAAACCGGCGGTGCCGCCTGCTCCGAAACCTCCGGAGCCACAGCCCGAGCCTCCGAAACCGGAGCCACCGAAGCCGGAGCCGCCGAAGCCGGAACCCCCCAAGGCCGAGGAAAGGCCCGAGCCCCCGAGGCCAGATCCGGAGATCGCCCGCAAGCTCGAGCGCGAAAAAGCCGAGAAGGAGAAGAAGGAAAAGGAGCGCCAGGAGAAGGAACGCAAGGAGAAGGCCGAGCGCGAGAAGCAGAAGGCCGAGGAAGTGAAAAGGAAGCGCGAGGAAGAGGCGCGCAGGAAGGAAGACGAACGCGTTCGCCAGGAAATGCAGCAGGCGCGGGAAGCGGCCGCCACGCAGCGCCAGAAGGAGTTCAACGAATGGGTGGGCAAGATCCGCGATAAAATCCGCGGCAAGGCGAACGTTCCCGACACGGTTGTGGGACACCCCGAAGTGCTGCTGCACCTGAGAATCCTGCCCGGAGGAGAAGTCTTCGACATCCAGATCACCAAGCCCAGCGGCAATCCGACCTACGATGCCGCCATCGAACGGGCCGCCCGCAGCGCCTCCCCGCTACCAGTTCCTCGCGCGGACTCGGAACTTTTCTCCCAATTCCGGGACCTTAACCTCAAGATCACACATGACCGCTGAACGCGGCGCCCCGTCCTCCCGATGAAACGCATCGCCCTCGCGCTCGGAATGTGCCTGTCCGCCTTCGCGGCATGGGGCCAGCTCACGATCGACATCACGACTTCAGGTGGACGACAGGTGCCCATCGCCATCGCTCCCATGGCCGGCGAAAATCTCCAGCCGCAGGCCGTGAGCGAGGTGGTGGCCGCGGACCTCAACCGCACGGGCCTTTTCAGGCTCGTGAACACGGCGGGGATCTCTCCGTTGCCGACCGAGCCCTCCGAGGTCAACTTCGCCGACTGGGCCGGACGCAGCGCCGAGGCCCTCGTGATCGGCAAGATCGAAGCCGCGCCCGAGGGACGCGTCGAGGTTCGCTTTCGCCTCTTCGACGTGCAGAAGCAATCGCAGCTGGCGAGCCTGTCGTACGTCGTGGCGCCCGTGCAGTTGCGCGCGACGGCCCATCGCATCGCGGACGTGATCTACGAGAAGCTCACGGGCGACAAGGGCGTGTTCTCGACGAAGATCACCTACGTCGTGAAGCGCGGCACCCGGTACGAGCTGCAGGTCTCCGATGCCGACGGCTTCAATGCGCAATCGGTGCTCGCCTCGAACGAGCCGATCATGTCGCCCGCCTGGTCTCCCGATGGAAGCCGGCTCGCGTATGTCTCATTCGACCAGAAGAAGCCGATCGTCGTCGTGCAGAACCTCGCGCAGGGCACGACCCGCGTCATCGCCGCGTTCCGGGGCAACAACAGCGCGCCCGCCTGGTCGCCCGACAGCCGTTACCTGCTGGTGGCGCTTTCGAAGGACGGCCTCACGCAGATCTACCGCATCTCCTCGAGCGGCGGGGACCCCGAGCGCCTTACCGATTCTCCGGGGATCGATACCCAGCCGGCGTACTCGCCCGACGGGCAGTGGATCGCCTTCACCTCCGATCGCGGCGGGTCGCCGCAGGTCTACAAGATGCCGGCGAACGGCGGCCCCGCGCAGCGCCTCACCTTCGACGGAAGCTACAACGTCGGCCCCCGTTACAGCCCGGATGGGAGGACGCTCGCGTTCGTGCAGCGCGACGGCGGCCGCTATCGCATCGCGTCGCTCGAACTCGCGACCGGCCAGGTCACGACGCTCACCGACGGCACGCTCGATGATTCACCCACCTACGCGCCCAACGGTAAGATGGTCCTCTACGAGGCCCAAGTCGGGGGGCGCGGGCAGCTCGCCGCGGTATCAGGCGACGGGCGAGTCCGCCAGCGGCTTACATCCGCTGCGGGCGATGTACAGGACCCCGCATGGGGCCCACTGCCAACCAACTAACGGGACGCTGATCCCGCCCTGCAACCGATAGGACCCGCAACAGGAGAACCAAGATGAAGAAACTCGCTCTGTACGTCGCACTCGCCGTCCTCGCGGCGGCGTGCGCCAGCAAGGAGACGAAGGACGAAACGCCGGTGCAAGACAAGTCGACGAGCGCGCAGCAGTCGCCGACGAATCCCGGCAACAGCCAGGTGACCACGACCAAGCCCTCCGGACCCGTGACCGGGTACGCGGATGCGGCGCTGCAGAAGCGCAGCGTGTACTTCGACTTCGACTCGAACTCGGTGAAGGACGAGTACCGCGGCGTGATCCAGACGCAGTCGAAATACCTCGCCGACAACCGCGACAAGAAGATCCGCATCGAGGGCAATTGCGACGAGCGCGGAAGCAGGGAGTACAACCTCGCGCTCGGGCAGCGTCGCGCCGAGGCGGTGAAGAAGGTCATGACGGTGCTGGGCGTGGCCGACGGCCGCGTCGAGACCGTGAGCTACGGCGAGGAAAAGCCGGTCGCGCTGGGCCATGACGAGGCGGCGTGGGCGCAGAACCGCCGCGCGGACATCAAGTACTAGCGTGACGATGGCGGGAGTTGCCGCGGCGCGCCGGCTGGCCTGTGCCGGCGCTTTCCTTGCCGCGGTCGCCGCGGTTCTTCCTGCTCGCGCGGGCCTCTTCGACGACGACGAGGCCCGCCGTCGCATCGACTCGCTGCGCAAGGAGCTCGCGCAGCAGGGCAAGGACAACGAGGCTCGCATCGCCAAGCTCGAAGACACGATCCGGAACATCGGCGTCGTGGAGCTGGTGCGCCAGAACGACGAGCTGAACGCCGAGCTCGCGCGCCTGCGCGGGCAGATCGAAGTCCTCACCAACGACAACCAGCAGCTGCAGAAGCGGCAGCGCGATTTCTACCTCGACATCGACTCGCGGTTGAAACGGCTGGAGGGCGCTCCCGCGGGAGCGGCATCGGCTGCCCCGCCGGACGCGGGCACGACGGCATCTGCTCCGCCAGCGTCGCGGACACCGACGAAGGACGACCAGGCGCGCGAGGTGAAGGCCTACGATGCGGCATCGAACCTCTTCCGCCGCAACGATTTCGCTGCGGCGATCGAGGCGTTCCGCGGCTTCGTGAAGGATTTTCCCGACAGCCCGCTGGCCGCCAATGCCGGCTACTGGATCGGCATCAGCTACGCGAACATGCATGACTACCGCAACGCGCTCGCGACCCAGGAAGCCCTGATCGCGAAGTATCCGCAATCCGCGAAGGCGCCCGACGCGATGCTCGCGATCGCGGCGATCCAGGCGGAGCAGGGCGACACGGGAAGCGCGAAGAACACACTCGAGGACGTGGTCGCCCGCTATCCCACGTCGGACGCGGCGGGCAAGGCGCGCACGCGGCTCGCGTCGATGCGGCGCTAGCCGCATCCACCGTGAAATCAGCGATCGTCCTGCTGTCGGGCGGGCTCGACTCGGCCACGGTGCTCGCCATGGCGCGCGCCGACGGGTGGAGGTGCCATGCGTTGTCGATCGACTATGGGCAGCGCCATCGCGTGGAGCTCGACGCGGCGGCCCGTGTCGCAAAGGCCCTCGGGGCCCACGAGCATCGCGTGGTCGCGCTCGACCTGCGCGTGTTCGGCGGCTCGGCGCTTACCGATTCCCGCATCGCAGTGCCGCTGTCGCCCTCCACCGGAATTCCGATCACGTACGTGCCGGCGCGGAACACGATCTTCCTGTCGCTCGCGCTCGCGCATGCCGAGGTTACCGGGTCGGATGCGATCTTCACCGGCGCGAACGCCGTCGACTACTCGGGATATCCCGACTGCAGGCCCGAATACCTCGAGGCGTTCGAATCGATGGCGAACCTCGCGACGAAGCGCGCCGTCGAAGGAGCGCCCATCCGCATCGTGGCGCCGATCGTGAAGATGACGAAGGGCGACATCGTCCGCCGCGGCCACGAGCTGGGCGTGGATTTCTCGATGACTGTCTCGTGCTACAACGCCGACGCGGAAGGGCGCGCCTGCGGCCAATGCGACTCGTGCAGGCTGCGACGCGAGGGATTCGCCGCCGCGGGCCTCGCCGATCCGACCCGGTATCGAAGGTAAGATAGGCGCCCCTGTCGCGGAGATCGTTTTCTTGGGCGGCACCTGGAATCCCGGGCTCATCGTCTGCATCGGCGGCTTCGCCATCGCGTTCGTCTTCGGCGCGGTGGCCAATCGCACCAACTTCTGCACGATGGGCGCCGTCTCGGACGTCGTGAACATGGGCAGCTGGGGCCGCATGCGCATGTGGCTGCTCGCGATCGCCGTGGCGATCCTGGGCACCCAGGCGTTGCAGCTATCGGGAATGGTCGACGTCACGAAGTCGATCTACGTGCGACCGAACGTATCGTGGCTCTCCTACGCGCTCGGCGGCTTGATGTTCGGCGTCGGCATGACGCTGGGCAGCGGGTGCGGCAGCAAGACGCTCGTGCGACTGGGCGCGGGGAGCCTCAAGTCATTGGTTGTGTTCATCTGCCTGGGCCTCGCCGCGTACATGACGCTGAAGGGACTCTTCGGCGTCTGGAGGGCGCGCTGGATCGATCCGGTGGCCACGGACCTCGCCGCCCATGGCATCGCGCGCCAGGACGTGCCCACGATTGTCGCGACGTGGACGGGCGCGAGCCTCGCGTCGGCCGAGTGGGCCGTGGCGCTCGTGTTGGCAGGCGCGCTCCTGGTGTTCGTGTTCATGGACCGGGATTTCCGCACGAGCTTCGACCATGTCCTCGGCGGCATGGTCGTGGGCCTCGTCATCGTGGCGGGTTGGTACGTCACGGGGCACCTGGGCTATGGCGAAAATCCCGAGACGCTCGAGAACACGTTCTTCGCGACGAACAGCCACACGATCGAATCGTTGTCGTTCGTGGCGCCCGCCGGTTACGCGCTCGAGCTGTTCATGCTGTGGAGCGACAAGTCGCTCGGCGTCACGTTCGGCATCGCGGCCGTCGCGGGAATCATCGCCGGGTCCTTCGCCTACGCGATGGCCTCGAGGACGTTCCGCTGGGAGGGCCTGTCCGGAACCGAGGACACGGCGAACCACGTCGTCGGTGGGATCCTGATGGGCTTCGGCGGCGTGATGGCGCTCGGCTGCACCATCGGGCAAGGAATCACGGGGCTTTCGACGCTCGCGATCGGTTCCTTCGTGTCGTTCCTCGCGATCGTCGCAGGGTCCGCGCTCACAATGAAGGTCCAGTACTGGAGGATCACGCGCGAAGGGTGAATTCCTTTGACCGGAACCGTCACCGGACGCTATAATTTCTGTTTCCCTACGGGGCGTTAGCTCAGCTGGTAGAGCAGCGGACTTTTAATCCGTTGGTCACTGGTTCGAATCCAGTACGCCCTACCAATTCCGTCAAAGACTTACGATCTTTGACCGTCGCTCAAACCGCCGAAAGTGCCGAATTTGGCACAAATTTGGCACACCGACCGACTGGAAACCGCCACTTTCCGCCACACGCGACAGCAATCGGCAGTCAATTCGGCCGAGCGGCTGTTCGCGCGCGTTTCTCGGATTTCGCGCGATCACTAGCATCGAAAGGTGCGAGCGATCGCGGGCATTTGCGAGCCGCTTATTTGCCACTCGAAGCCGAATTGCGACTTTGTAAAGTAACTCGCAATCGGGATTCAACTAAATTCGAGGACAAATATTCATGGCTACGATTCAGGTGATGAAGGGAAAGAGGGGGCGCCGTTACAAGGTCGCCATTCGGCGTGATGGCCATCGGTGCATCTACAAGACGTTTCCGACCGTTCAAAACGCGCGTCGCTTCGCGGCACAAGTTGAAGACGACATCGAGGCGGGGCGGTTCGGAATCCGTGATGAAGCCACGCGGCACACGCTGGCCGAGGCGATCGATCGCTACATCGCGGTAGAAATTCCGAAGAAGCGGCGCCAGGCCAAGGATCGATTGCGGCATCTCGAGTTCTGGCGCGAAAAGTTCGGCAACAAAAAGCTCTCCGAGATTACGCCGGCTGCCATCGCCGCCATCCGCGACGAACTGCACGGCGCACCGACCGTCCGGAAGACGCCGCGAACGGCCGCCACGGTCAACCGAATCACGGCCGATCTGTCGCACGTCTTCACCGTTATCGTGAAAGACTTCGGATGGCTACTAGACTCGCCGTCGTCGCGTGTGCGCAAACTGCGTGAGCCGCGCGGTCGTGTGAGATATCTCTCAGAACAAGAACTCGAAACGATGCTCCGGCTTTGTCGCGAGCGGAAGCGCGCAGCGGCGATGCAGAGCCGAGATCAAGACGCTATGCCACAGAGGCCCTTTTATCTCCTTGCCATTCTTCTGCTGGCGCTCTCAACTGGCATGCGTCGGGGTGAAATTGAGAATTTGAAATGGGATGACGTCGATTGGGTGCGAAACCGGATTATCTTGGAGCACACGAAGAACGACGAACGACGCGCAGTGCCACTGGTCGGAGACGCGAGGGCAGAGCTTCAGGAGCTTCATGCAAACCGAATTGTCGGGACGGACTATGTGTTCGCGAGCGACAAGGAGGGATATCTGGGGCAACCGAAGACGTTCCAGCGCGAGTGGAAGGACCTCTTGAAGGCTGCGGAACTAAAAGATTTCCGATTTCACGATTTGCGTCATTCGTGTGCGAGCTATCTCGCGATGAACGGTTGCACACCGACGGATATCGCTGCAGTTCTTGGCCACAAGACGCTCGCAATGGTGCGCCGCTATGCGCATTTGTCGGATTCACATATTGGTGCCGTCGTTGAGAAAATGACGGCGAGATTCATTGATCAACCTTCAGGTTCGGGAGCAAACGATGGCGCTGGAGACTAAAGCCGGTAATCCCAATCCGACGAACTTCGACCGCCTTCACG
>DATGGI010000167.1:0-15289 GCA_035308545.1 Usitatibacter sp. | reverse complement strand
GATCCTGGATTGGGCCGCTCCTTGTGGGTCGCCTTGCAACGACACAAGGAATACAGCTCGGTGCTGGATGGCCGCTTCAAAGGAGGACACATCACGCGCAGCTTCGGCGCGCCATCCCGCGGCGTGCATGCGGTGCAGATGGAGATGGTCGAGGAAAACTACATGGATGAAACTTGTCCGTACCCTTTCAATGCCGGACGGGCTTCGCGCGTTCGGCCGATCCTTCGCGAGCAGCTGCGCATCGCGACGGACTTCGCGGTAAAAAAAGCAGCGAAAGCCCTTTAACTCCGGAGGCAAGTCAATGAAGAAGATGTCGATCGCATTCGCGGTCAGTACGCTCGCGGGCGCTCCCGCGTTCGCGGAATCGTTCACCGATACCGTCGCCTCCGCCGTATCGCCGCTGACGGTGTAGTCCGGCACCTACACCGATCCTTCGAACAATCTGTTTCAATTCGTGTCAATGCTCAAACATTCGACATCGAGGTAGATTTCCATGCGCCCTCAATTTTCCCGTTTGTCGCTGTGGATTGTCGCGTGTGGAATCGCCACGCTCACCGCGGTCGTGGCCGCGGCGGAACCTCCGACGCGCGTCGCTCGCCTCAGCGATACACGCGGCGCGGTCAGCTTCTCGCCCGCCGGCGATTCCGAATGGTTCGGGGCCGTCCTGAACCGGCCACTCACCACCGGCGATCGCCTCTGGGTCGACGCCGACTCGGAGGCCGAGCTGCAGGTGGGCAACGCCTCGATCCGGCTGGGACACGACAGCAACCTCACGGTGCTCAATCTCGACGACAACATCGTCCAGCTCGAGCTCTCGCAAGGCGCGATGAAGGTAAGGCTCCGGCACCTCGGGCCGGGTCAATCCTTCGAGGTGGACACGCCGAACCTCGCGCTCTTCATGGACACGGACGGAAGCTTTCGCCTGAACGTGGATCCCGGTGCGGACGCGACGACGGTGATCCTGCAAGCAGGCCGGGGCGCGGTGTACGCTGGAGCGGCGTCCTACGCCGTCGATAGCCGCCAGGCCTATCGTTTCTATGGAACGGACCTGAGCGACTACGATCGAGTCGGGTCGACCGCCGACTACCTGGACTTCTACGCGCGCGATCGCAACCAACGCGAGGATAGGTCGGTGTCGGCGCGCTACGTCTCGACCGACGTGGTGGGATATGAAGACCTCGACGCCAACGGCACCTGGCGGACCGATCCGAGCTACGGCAGCGTCTGGATCCCGAGCCGGGTCGAGTCGGGATGGAGTCCCTATCGCGATGGACATTGGGCCTGGATCGATCCGTGGGGATGGACCTGGGTCGACGACGCGCCTTGGGGTTACACCGTCTCGCATTACGGCCGATGGGCCAACATCGGCGGATCGTGGGCCTGGGTTCCCGGACCGAAACGCGAGCAAGCGGTATACGCGCCCGCGTTGGTCGCATTCGTAGGCGGCGCCACTTCAACTGCGGTCGTGGGATGGTTTCCCCTCGCGCCCCGCGAGGTCTACCAGCCGGCCTATCCCGTGAGCCGCGGATACTTCGAGAAGATCAACCGCAGCAACACGGTCGTGAACAACACCACGATCACCAACGTCTACAACATCACCAACACGACGGTCGTGAACAACGCGCCTTCGGCGACGAAGGTGGTCTACGCCAACCAGCAGGTCAGGGGCGCGGTGATCGCCGTACCGACGCAGGCGTTCGCGCAATCGCGGCCCGTCGCGAAAGCGGTCGTGCCCATGCCCGTGACCAGCGCGCCGGTGACTCACGTTGCCGCGGTCGCGCCGGTGCAGCAAAGCCTTCACGGCGGCTCTGCCGCTGCGACCGCGCCTCCCGCCGCGGCTGCGCAACGGCCGGTCGTTGCTCACACCGCGCCTCCCCGGCCCCCCGTCGCGTTCGCTGCCCAGCAGCAACAGTTGGCGGCCAAGCCCGGCGTGCCGATCGATGAGGCTAGTCGTACTCAATTGAAATCCACTGCTGCTCCTGCTGCGCCGGCACCGAAAGTCAACGTGCTGACGACCGCAAAGGCGCCCGCGCCCAACGCGGCGCCACCTGCGACGCCACCCGCGCCCAAGTCGCCGGAAGCTCGCAAGACCGAGGCCGCGAAGGGCAACGCTCCCGCCGCGAGTCCGGCGAAGAGCGACAACGCGAACGCTGAGGCCGCGAAAGCCGAAGCTGCGAAAGCGGCTGCGGCTGAAGCCGCGAAGGCCGACGCCGCCAAAGCTTCGGCGGCGAAAGCGGACGCGGCCAAGGCTGATGCTGCGCGCGAGGATGCCGCACGCAACGAAGCCGCGAAGGCTTCGGCAGCGAAGGCGGACGCTGCCAAGGCTGACGCTGCGCGATCCGAAGCCGCGAGAGCCGATGCCGCGAGAGCTGAAGCTGCCAAGGCCGCTGCGGCGAAGGCCGACGCCGCCAAAGGTGACGCCGCGCGCGCCGAGGCTGCACGCAATGAAGCCGCGAAGGCTGCGGCGGCCAAGGCAGATGCCGCACGCGCGGATGCCGCACGCGCCGAAGCCGCGAAGGCTGATGCGGCAAGGGCTGACAACGCGCGGCGCGCTGAGGCCGCGAGAGCTGAAGCGGCAAAAGCCGAGGCGGCGAAGGCTCAGGCGGCAAGAACCGATGCTGCGAAAGCGGATGCGGCGAGGGCCGACGCTGCGCGTCGTAACGAAGCGGCGAAAGTCGAGGCTGCAAAGGCCGAAGCTGCAAGGGCCGAAGCTGCGAAGGCCTCGCGCCCGAAGCCCGAACCCGCCAAGCCTGAAGCGGCCAAGGGCGAACCCGCGAAGGGCAAGCCCGAATCGAAGAAGACCGAGGAAGAGAAGAAGGCCGAAGAAGCGCGGAAGCCCTAGCCTCGGCGCGTCACCTTGCCCGCGTGGATGATCGCCCGGGGCACGAGCCCGGCGATCTGCCACGCGAGATGCGCGGGATGTTCGACATCCCATAGAGCGAGGTCGGCGCGCTTGCGCACCTCGATCGTTCCGCGGTCACCCAGTCCCAGGGCTCGCGCCGCGTGGCACGTCGTGCCGGCGAGCGCTTCTTCGGGTGTCATGCGGAACAGGGTGCACGCCATGTTCATCGCGGTCGGCAGCGACGTGAGCGGAGACGTTCCCGGATTGCAATCGGTCGCAACCGCCATCCGCACTCCATGCTGGCGCAGGAGCTCGATCGGCGGCACCTGGGTTTCTCGCAGGAAATAAAACGCGCCCGGCAGCATGACCGCGACGCTGCCCGCCTTCGCGAGCGCCGTGATTCCCTCCTCGTTCGAATGCTCGAGATGGTCGGCGGAGATCGCGTCGAATTCCGCGGCGAGCGCCGCGCCGCCGGAGTCCGAGAGCTGGTCCGCGTGGAGCTTCACGCGCAGTCCGTGCTTTCGCGCCGTTTCGAATACGCGCCGGACCTGCTCGCGCGTGAACGCGATCGTCTCGCAGAAGCCGTCCACGGCGTCGGCCAGGTGATCGCTCGCCGCCATCGGGATCATCGTGCCGCAGACCTCGTCGATGTAGGCATCGGCGCGTCCCTCGAATTCCGGCGGGATCGCGTGCGCCCCAAGGAGCGTGGTCGCGATCTGCACCGGATGGTCCGAAGCGAGGCCGCGCGCGATGCGCAGGCACCGCAGCTCGTTGCCCGTGTCGAGACCGTAGCCCGACTTGATCTCCACCGTGGTGGCGCCGCTCGCCATGATGGCCTCGAGGCGACGCGCGGAAGCGGCGCGAAGATCATCGTCGCTCGCGGCGCGCGTTGCCTTCACGGTCGAGACGATTCCGCCGCCCGCCTTCGCGATATCGGCATAGCTCAGGCCTTCCATCCGCATCTCGAAATCGCGCGTGCGATCGCCCGCGTATACGAGATGCGTGTGGCAATCGACGAGCCCCGGCGTGAGCAGCGCGCCGCCCGCGTCGATCACCTGGTCGCGCTCGTGGGGCACGATGTCGCCACTGGGCCCGATCCCGGCGATTCGCCAGCCCTCGCAGCGCACGGCCCCGTCCTCGAGGATCGAATACTTCCCGCCGCGCATCGTGGCGATGCGGGCGTGGGTGACGACGAGAGCAGCCATGCCCCGTATCATAGGCAAAAACACGGGGAGCCACTGCCATCGGATCGCTTTTCGCCCGCGACGCACTGCTCGACACGGGCTGGACGCGCGACGTCGCCATCGAATGGGACGCGGCGGGCACCATCACGCGGGTCATTCCGGGCGCGGTCCCGGGAGGCGAGGCCGTGGCGGCCGGTCCCGTGCTGCCGGGCATGTCGAACTGTCACTCCCACGCTTTCCAGCGCGCCATGGCGGGGCTCGCCGAATTCCGCGGCCACCCCACGGACGACTTCTGGACCTGGCGCGAGGAGATGTACCGCCTGGTGACGCGACTCGATCCCGACGACGTGGAGGCCATCGCACGGCATCTCTACGTGGAGATGCTGCGGCACGGCTACACGTCGGTCGCCGAATTCCACTATCTCCATCACGATCCTGCCGGCAAGCCCTACGAGGATCGCGCGGAGATGGCCAATCGCATCATCGCCGCCGCCGGCAATTCGGGCATCGGCCTAACGCTGCTGCCCGTGCTCTACGCCCATGGCGGATTCGGCCACAAGCCGCTGTCGCCCGCGCAACGGCGCTTCTCGAGCGATCCCGCTTTCGTGATGGGGCTCGTCGAGGAGATCTCGACCTTCAACTTGCCCGATCCGATGCTGCGCCTGGGCGTGGCTCCCCATTCGGTGCGGGCCGTCGATGCGCTCCTGCTCACGGAGCTCGCGGAATCCGCCGCGCTCTACGACGCCACGATGCCGGTCCACATGCACGTCTCCGAGCAGACCGGTGAAGTCGCCGAATGCATCGAGACCCACGGCACGACGCCGCTCGCGTGGATTCGCGACCTCGTCTCGGTGGACGAGCGCTGGTGCCTCATCCATTCGACCCACCTCACGCAGATCGAGGCGCGATCCCTGGAGGGGTCGGGCGCCGTGGCGGGACTTTGCCCGATGACGGAAGCGAACCTGGGCGACGGCATTTTCGAGTTCGTGCCGTGGTTCGAGGCGCGGCTGCCCTGGGCCATCGGCGGCGACAGCCACGTCTCGGTGAGCCCCTTCGAGGAGCTTCGCGCGCTCGAGTACAGCCAGCGCCTTCGCCATCGCGCGAGGAACATCATCGCCGACGAGGACGCGCCCGACGTGGCGGCGAACCTCTGGCTCGGCGCCGCGGCGGGCGGCGCCCAGGCGCTCTCGCAGCCCGTGGGGTCGATCGAGGCCGGGCGGCGAGCCGATCTCGTGGTCCTCGACGGCGGCGACGTGGATTTCGCGGGACTGCGCGCGGAGCAGGCGCTCGGCGTGGCGATGTTCTCCGGAAACTCCAATCGCGTGCGCGATGTCTACGTGGCAGGGTCGCTGGTCGTGCGCGAAGGGCATCACCCGAACGAGGCGCCGGCCGCGGCATCGTTCCGGCAGGCGCTGGAAAGGCTTCGCGGCGCGCCATAGGCACCGCCAATCGCGCGAATCGGAACAATTTATTGGACGCCCCTTGCGCGCGCGCGTAAGGTGGATTTTCACCTCCGGAGGCCGCATGAAATCCCTCAAAGGCACGAAGACTCACGACAACCTCAAGGCCGCGTTCGCGGGCGAATCCCAGGCGAACCGCCGCTACCTCTATTTCGCAAACAAGGCCGACGTCGAAGGACAGAACGATGTCGCCGCGCTCTTCCGTTCGACCGCGGAAGGCGAAACCGGGCACGCGCACGGACACCTCGACTACCTCGCGTCCGTGGGCGACCCCGCGACCGAGCTTCCCATCGGCAGCTCGCGCCAGAACCTGAAGGCCGCGGTCGCGGGCGAGACGCACGAGTACACGGACATGTATCCCGGCATGGCGAAATCCGCCCGCGGCGAAGGCTTCGACGAGATCGCCGACTGGTTCGAAACGCTCGCCAAGGCCGAGCGTTCGCACGCCAACCGGTTCCAGAAGGCCCTCGACGCACTCGCAGATTAAGTGACAGTCCGAGAGGGCAGCCTCGACGCGCCCACGCGGCATCCGATCGACTGGCAGAGCCCAGACTACGGCGACGAAGCGAAGGTCGTCGCCGAGATGGGGCGCGTGTTCGACATCTGCCACGGGTGCCGGCGCTGCGTGAGCCTCTGCAATACGTTCCCCACGCTCTTCGATCTCGTCGACGCGACCGCCAGCGGCGAAGTCGAGGGCGTGGCGAAGGAAAAGTACTGGGACGTCGTCGACCAGTGCTACATGTGCGATCTCTGCTACGTGGTGAAGTGCCCCTACGTTCCGCCGCACCCGTGGAACGTGGACTTCCCGCACCTCATGCTCCGGGCTAAGGCGTACCAGTTCAACGCGGGCACCATGAAGCACCCGGTGCGCGATCGCCTGCTCTCTTCTACCGACCGCAACGGGAAGCTCGCCACGATTCCGGTCGTGGTGCAGGCCGTGAACGCCGCCGCGAAATCGAAACCCCTTCGCGCGATCGGCGAGAAGGTCGTGGGCGTGCACAAGGATGCATGGCTGCCGGAGTTCGCGCCGCGCCCGTTCCGCCCCAACGCCGCGAAGAGCGCGCCCCATCCGGTGCGCGACGGCGAGCGCTCGCCGGGCAAGGTCGCGATCTTCTCCACCTGCTACGTGAACTACAACGAGCCGGGGATCGGCCACGACCTCGCGAAGATCCTCGACCACAACGCGGTTCCCTACGTGATCGTCGAGAAGGAAGCGTGCTGCGGGATGCCGAAGCTGGAACAGGGCGACCTGGAATCGGTGAAGGCGCTCAAGGAGAAGAACATCCCGCTCCTCGTGAAGCTCGCGCGTGAGGGCTACGCGATCGTCACGCCGGTGCCGTCCTGCACGCTCATGTTCAAGCAGGAGCTGCCGCTCATGTTCCCCGGCGACGAAGATGTCGCCACGGTGCGCGACGCGATGTTCGATCCCTTCGAATACCTCATGGCGCGAAAGCGCGACGGGCTCCTGAAGACCGAATTCCCGAAGGCGCTCGGCAAGGTCGCCTACCACGTGCCCTGCCACTCGCGCGTCCAGAAGATGGGGCACAAGACGCGCGAAGCGCTGGAATCCGTTCCCGGCACGGAGGTGCTGACGATCGAGCGCTGCTCGGGCCACGCGGGCACCTGGGGCGTGAAGAAGGAATTCCACGAAGCGTCGCTCAAGATCGGGCGCCCGGTGTTCCGGCAGGTGGCCGAGTTCGCCCCCGCGTATTTCGCATCCGATTGCGAGATGGCCGGCCACCACATCGGGGAGGGATTGGGAACAATCGAAGGCGCGCCGCGTCCCACCCTCGCGCACCCCATCACGCTCCTCAGGATCGCCTACGGACTTCCGGACTAGCCAGGGCGCCATGGCCAAGATCACTCGCGAATCCCTCCTGCCCCTCGAGACCTACGCGAAGTCCCGCAAGGAATTCCGCGCCAAGGTCATGGCCCACAAGAAGCTCCGCACGGTGCACCTCGGCGAGCACGTGACGCTCCTCTTCGAAGACGAGCTCACCATGCGCTACCAGGTCCAGGAGATGCTGCGCGCCGAAAAGATCTTCGAGGAAGACGGCATCCAGGACGAGCTCGACGCCTACAACCCGCTCGTCCCCGACGGCCACAACCTGAAGGCCACGATGCTGATCGAGTACGAGGACGAGCGCGAGCGCAAGGCGGCGCTGGCGAAGCTGAAGGGCGTCGAGAAGCGCACGTGGGTCCGCGTCGAAGGCTGCGCCCCCGTGTACGCGATCGCCGACGAGGACCTGGATCGCGAGACCGAGGAGAAGACCTCCTCGGTGCATTTCCTGCGCTTCGAGATGACCTCGGAGATGGTGCGCGCGCTCAAGTACGGCGTCACGCTCGCGATCGGCGTCGACCACCCGCACTACAAGGCCGACATCGACCCCGTGCCGTCGGCGATCCGCGCGTCGCTCGTGGGCGATCTCGCGTAGGACTCGGCCACCACCCATCCCGCGGCCGTGAGCGCCACGGAGATCACGAACTCGCTCCACGCGAAGGCGCTCGGGCCCGCGACGACGACGGGCACCCAGATGATCAGCGTGAAGAGTCCCATCTGCCACGCGGAGAGTATCGCGGCCCATCGCGCGAATCTCTGGACGAGGATGGCGACGCCCGCCAGCAGGTAGGCGCAACCGGTCGCATACGCCCAGGCGAGATGGAACGGCAGCCACGCCGGCACGAACGACGCGGTCTCGTTGATGTAGGTGAAGTGCGCGATGCCGAAGGGAATCATCGCGAGGCCGTAGAGCACCCTCGCGATGCGAAGGCCCCGTTCGCCGCTCGCCCAGTCGAAGTAGCGCACGTCCCAATCGTTGGCGAAGCGCGCATAAAGGACCCACGCGGCCGCCACGTACACCGCGGTCTCGCCGATGCCCGACCAGGGATCCTGCGTGAGCGGCGCGCGGACGACATCGGGCACGCGGAAGAGCAGCATCCAGACCAGGAGATAGTCGAGCAGCGCGCGCGACGCGAGCGTGGCGGCGCGCCTGAAAAGCAGACCCATGCCGCAAGCGATGCACACGGCGGCGCAAAGATAGACGAGCAGCTCGCGCACGGGGACGCCCTTCGGCACCGGCTGCCAGATGGGCGCGAAATTGTCCTCGACGAGACCCAGGATCCCGAGGCCGACGAAGACTACCGCGAAGATCGCGCGGCCCACGGCCTCAGGATTTCTTCTTCTTCGCGGAATTCAGCGCGACCGCCTGGCGGATGAGCGCCTTGAACGCCGTGGCATCGACCACCTCGCCTTCGCGGATGTCGATCGCGCGGCGCACGTTGCCCTCGAGGCTCGAATTGAAGAGCTTCTTCGGGTCCTTCAGCGAGGCGCCCTTGGCGAACGTGAGCTTCACCACGGCCTTGTAGGATTCGCCCGTGCAGATGATGCCGTCGTGCTCCCAGACCGGCGTGCCCATCCACTTCCACTCCTCGACCACCTCGGGATCCGCTTCCTTGATGAGCTTGCGCATCCGGGCGAGCGTCTTGCCGCGCCAATCGCCGAGGCTCGCGATCCTCTCATCGATCATCTGGGGCGCCAATTCGCCCTTCCCGGCTGCTTTCTTCGCCATGGTCACGCTCCTAATAGGTCTCGCAGGCAAGCTTGCCGGCCTTCGAGGCACGGCATTGCTTCACTCCCCTGGGAAGCTCGCGCACCATGCGCGCGTGCGTGTCGCCATAGACGCAGGCCATGAAGATCGGCCGGTCGCCCGGCTGAGGCTTCCCGAACGTCCACGTGTCGATATCGTTGTCGGGCTTCAGATCCGCGATTTCCTTCGG
The DNA here is from genome assembly GCA_035308545.1 of Usitatibacter sp. GTDB lineage: Bacteria > Pseudomonadota > Gammaproteobacteria > Burkholderiales > Usitatibacteraceae > Usitatibacter. The sequence goes on along the minus strand of DATGGI010000167.1, from coordinate 6,026 downwards.
CTCGCCGTCGTAGAGCTCGATCTTCGAGAACATGGATTTCACGGTGACCGACTCGGGATTGCCGGCGTTTCCCCAGGGGTCGCGCACGAAGGGCGACCAGCCGGCCGCCGGCGCCGCGGCGATCTGCTTCGTGGTGATCGACTCCGGGCACTGGAACTCGAAGGCGTGCGCCGGGATCGCCACGAGCAAAGCGAGAACGGGGAGCCTAATCTTTCGCTCCCGCGTCGCGCAGGATCTTCTCGATGTCCGCGTGCCCGCGCGTGTGAGCGTACTGGAGCGCGTTCGAAGTCGGCTTCGCACCTTTGGAGAGGAGGAATTCAACCATCTTCGTCTTGCCCCTTCCCGCCGCGAGGCCGATCGCGGCCCCGCCACCGCTATTCACGTCCATGCCCGCGTCGAGGAAGAGTTTCACGGCGGTCATGTCGTCGTTGCCGGCGGCCTTGGCGAATTCCTGCTCGTTGTATTCGACGCCCATCGCCTTGAGATCCTTGCGCGCCTGGACGGGATCGGCCGCGAGCGCGGCGCCCGCAAGCGAGAACGCGATCGTGGCGAGCATCGCGGCAATCCATGCGTTCGTCTTTGTCATTTGGACTCCCCCTGAAGAAGCGACAGGTTAGCAGAGGTAGTATGCGTCTTCATGGAAATCGCCCGCGCCCGCACTCCCACGCTGGAGGTCGCCTACGAGCAAAGCGGACCCGCGGGTGGAGCGCCGGTCGTGCTCCTGCACGGCTTTCCCTACGATCCGCGCGTGTTCGACGGCGTAGTCCCCGTGCTCAACGGCGCGGGAATGCGCACGGTCGTGCCTTACCTTCGCGGGTTCGGGCCGACTCGGTTCCTCTCTGCGCAGACGGCGCGAGCCGGGCAGCAAGGCGCCATCGGGCAGGATCTCATCGAGCTGCTGGACGCGTTGAGAATCGAGAAGGCGCTGCTTGCCGGATTCGATTGGGGTGCGCGCGCGGCGTGCATCGTCGCGGCGCTGTGGCCGGAACGAGTGAGCGGGCTCGTGAGCGTCTGCGGCTACCAGATCCAGGACATTTCGCAGGCACGAGAGCCGTTCGAACCCGAGCAGGAGCGCCGCTTCTGGTACCAGTACTACTTCTGCACCGAGCGCGGCCGTGCTGGGCTCGCGGCCGATCGCATCGGGATCTCGCGGCTCCTGTGGAAACTGTGGTCGCCGACATGGACCTTCGACGAGGCGGCATTCCTTCGCACGGCCCGGTCGTTCGACAACCCGGACTTCATCGACGTCTCGATTCACTCGTACCGGCACCGTCACGCGGCGGCGAACGGCGATCCGAGCTATGCGCCCATCGAGTCGCGACTGGCGTCCCTGCCTGCGATCCACGTGCCGTCCATCACGATTCACGGCGCGGAAGATGGCGTTCATCCCGCGCAAATGTCGATCGGACACGAGAAGCACTTCAAGGCGAGCTATGAAAGGCGCGTCCTCGAGGGCATCGGACACAATCCACCGCTGGAAGCACCGCGAGAATTCGCGAAGGCGGTCCTCGATTTGCGCGCGCCATGAATCGAACGGCCCTCTGGCAGTGGTTCCTGTGGATCGCAGCGATCGTGAACGCCATGGCGTGGGGGATTTCGGCGTGGTGGCTCGCGCCCGACGCGGATATCGAAGCCACGCGACGTGTCCTGTTCTGGCTTTCCGCGATATACGTCGCGGGCTGCGCATTCCGCTCGATCCTGCCCATGGTCGACGTGCCGCGCTTCTGCCTCCACGACACACCCCTGTCGCGAATATTCATCGGCCGCTCCGTAGCGACCGTGGCCGAGCTCGCGTTCGTCGCGCAATGGTCGATCCTGATGCATGAAGCGGGCGCCGTGCGCGCGGCGATCGCGGTATTCGCGATCATCGTCGTCGCAGAAGGCTTCTCGTGGATGGCGGTCACCACTCGCGATGATCTCTATCACGCGGTGGAGAACGCCCTGTGGACTGTAGCGGCGGCGCTCGCGACCGTCTTTCTTGCCTCGCGTTGGGAACACGAGGCAGAGGTCGGTCAAAGGGTCATCCTGGTGACGATTGCATGCGCCGCCGTGTATGTCGCCTTCATGAGCTTCTACGTCGTTCCGATGTATGTACGCCGCTGGCGTGAAGGCGCTGTTCATCTGTCGCTCGCCGACGGAATGCGCCAAATGCTCGCGCGTTGCACGATCGAGCGCGACTGGGTGCACTGGCGCCAGGACGCCGCGTGGCTGACGCCCTACTTCACCGTGGCGGTCTGGCTGAGCATCACGCTCGCGTTCGTGCCGTCGCTCCAGAATTGATCAATCCCAGACGAGACCGCACGGCGGACACGATCGGCTCTATCGCGGACGGCGGAAACGGCGAGACGCTGCTCACGTTGATCTCACAGAGCACATAGCGCTCGGGCGTGCCGGGTGTGCGTTCCCCGAACATGAAGTCGCAGTCCCAGAGGAACGGCAATCGATCGCGTGAAAGGCCCACGCATCGGCGCAGCATTTCGACCCACTCCGCCTCGAGACGCTCTCGCAGGTCCTTGAACTGCGGAAGATCGGGACCGTGATAGAGCCGGCTCCCGGGCTGCGCGTCGGGATGGAGGGCAATGATCGCCTGATGCCCGAACCCCGCCACGCGATCCTCCACCATGTAGGCACGGACCATTCCTTCGACGATGCGCGGCTGCCATGCCTGGTCGATCATGTGCCCGCCATTCGCGTCCTCGAAGTACGAGGCCAGCCGGTCCTGGAGTTCACTCATGTCCAGGACCTCTTCCTCGCTGCCCCGTTGCGCGTGACGAACCCGCAACTTGCTTCGCGGCGAGCGTGGATCAATCTGCTCCACGCGCCACACGCCGATTCCACTGTGGCCGCGGTACTGCTTGAGGACCCGCGCACCTGATTGCAATCTCGCGGGCAATTCCGCCTCAAGCTCCTTCAGACTCCCGATGCGCCGCACGTCGCTTCCGAACGGCAGGTCGCGGGTGTCGAGAAGCACGTCCTTCGTCCCGAGCTTGAGAATGCTGTCCGGATGCGCGCTGACGACAACGCCGGCGTCGGCGAGCCGGCGAAGCATCGCGTCGAGCCGATCGCGCCTGCGGCCACCTTCGATCGGGTTGCACCAAACCTGCACGACGCGACAGTCGCGCAACTGCGATTCGACCTCCTCCGAGAAGTCGTCGTTGTAGACGGCCGGCATCGCAGGCGTGCCGGCGCGCGCGAACGCCTCGAACACCGGAGCGAACCGGCTCTCGGCCGGATCGGCGCGATCCCGCATCGCGCGATCGCCCGGGTAGAGCAAGGCAACGGTCATCGGCTGCTCCCGTATGAAAGATCATCGAATGCCGTGACGCTGTCGGCCTTGGTCCAGACGCCGATGGCGCCCGGGCCGACGATGTGACTGTCATCGACCTCGATGCGGGCGTGGCCGTCGAAGATGACGCGGATATGAGCGCCTTCGAACTCGACGCGCAACGTGTGCCACCGGTTTCCCGCGACAGGCGCATCGACGTACTTGATCGTCTTCCGGCGGCCCGCTTCGGTGTGATAGAGCGATACATTGTTCTCCAGTGCGTTCGCGCGGGCGATGTAGTAGTTGTCACCATCCTTCCAGCGCCACATCACGCCACCGGCCTGATCCTCCCGGCCTTCGATCGGCTTGAACTTCACCTCGACGAAGCCGTTTTCCAGGGACACGTCCTTGCGCACACACCACGGAAATGTCCCTTGACCCGACTGCTTGAGCACGTTGGGGCGGCTCGGCGCGGTCGGGTCCGCTTCGACCGTCCAGCGAGGACTGCCCTTTCCGGTGACGCCGCAGGCCCATCCCGAAGGGGGCGCGCCCGCCGGGTCGTTATCGAACCCCATCGTCTCGGCATGTGCGCTCATGTCGCAAGACGGATCGGCGCGCCGATCGCCTTCCATCCCGAGTGCCCGCTATCCATGTACTTCGCGTCGAACCCGGCGTCGCGAAGCTTCACCGCCGTATTGCAGCCGACGTGGAAGCCATACGCGCAATAGACGACGACGGGCTCGTCTTTCGAGAGCTCGCCGATCCAATCGGCAAGACGTTCCGGGTCGCGCCATGTGACGCCTTCGGCGATGTCCTGCTGCCTGGACAAGAAGTGCCGCGGCCGGACATCGATGACCTGCAAGGGCCTTCCAGCCGCGAGCCCCGCCCTCACCTCCTCGACGCCGATCTTCGGGAGGTCTCCGTACTCGGGCTGCACGAGGGGACGCGGCGGCAGCACCTTGACGGCATCCGCGTAGCGGTCGGTGACGCCCTTCCAGTCGATGTTGCGGAAAAAGGTGTCGACGTAGGCCCTTGCGTTGGCGCCGAAATCCATGTGATAGGCGTGCTCATACATGTCGAGCGCGAGGATCGGCACGCCGCCGCAGATACCTTGTGAATGCTCGGACGCGTACTGGTTCAGCAAGCGTCCGTCGCGCGGCACATAGGCGAGCACGACCCAGCCGGACCCTCCGCCCAACGCGTATCCCATCGCGCTGAACTCCTCTTTCCATCGCTCGAAGGAGCCGAAATCCTTCGACAGGATCTCGATCATCTCCGGGGTGGGACGTCCTTCGCCGTTCATGCTGGCGAAGTACAGCTCGTGGAGCAGGGTCGAGTTGAGCGCCACGAGCTCTTCGCGCTTGAGGCTGCCGATCACGTGGCCCGGCGTCTTCGCGAAATCGAGCGACGCAAGTTGGCCCGCGATGGAGTTGAGGCGGCGAAGCGCGCCGCCGTAGTTGTTCTCGTAGTGGCTTTCGATGAGCTTGAGCGAAAGCCCGCTGAGCTGCCAGGGACGGCAGTGAATCTGCTTGAGCGTGTATTGCATTTGCGGCCTCCAATGACGAACGTGGGCGACACGTTGCACCCGGAGGGCAGCGGAACCAGCACTGGATTGGAGTGAATCCCGGTGCCCGCTCGCGTGCAACGCTTCCAGGAGTTGGACGGGGCACCGTCTTGGAGGGAATTACCCGGGGGTCCTGTCACCCCCAACGCTCAAGATACGAGCGGAACCGCGGAAAGTCAAACGCCCCTAGTGATGCCCTTTCGCCATCTTCAGCGAGGGCATGTGAATTCCCGCAATCGCCTCGGCCAGCGTATCGATCGCCATCGGCCGATCGAAGCTCGCGCGCCATGCGAGCGCAACCTTGCGTGAAGGCACCGGAGACGAGAACGGCACGGCCTTCAACATGGGCGTCTTGTAGCGGTTTGTCAGCGCGGTGCTCGGGAGCACGCTCACGCCGAGGCCGGAAGCCACCATGTTGCGGATCGTCTCGAGCGAGCTGCCCGCGCGGCCTTCCGGTTGCGCCGTGTTGGATTGGCCGGGGCAGGCCTCGAGGACCTGGTCGCGGAAGCAGTGGCCGGCGTTCAGCACCAGCAGGTTCTCGTCGGCGAGATCGGCCGCCTTCACGGCCTTCTTCGCTTCCCACGGATGTCCGTGCGGCACGACGACGCTGAACGGCTCCTCATAAACCACGCGTGTCTTCACGCCGGGGATCACGAAGGGCAGCGCGATGATGACCACGTCCAATTCGCCTTCGCGAAGCATGGGCGCGAGGTTCCCCGTGAGGTTCTCCTCGATCATGAGCGGCATCGAGGGCGCGCGCTTTCGCAGGATGGGAATGAGCTCCGGCAGCAGGTAGGGTCCGATCGTCGGGATCACGCCGAGGCGCAACGCTCCCGAAAGCTGGTCCGCCCCGCCCCGCGCCATGCCGGTGATCTTTCCCGCCTCGTCGAGCACCCGCCGGGCCTGCTCGACGATCGCCTGGCCCCGTGCCGTGGTCAGCACCTCGTTCTTGTTGCGCTCGAAGAGCTTCACGCCCAGCTCGTCTTCGAGCTTGGCGAGGGCGAGGGACAGGGTCGGCTGGGTCACGAAGCACTTCTGGGCCGCGCGCCCGAAGTGCCGCTCCTGGGCGAGCGCGACCACGTAGCGCAGTTCGGTAAGTGTCATCGGGATTCCTACATAATAGCCTGGCTCAATCGTCCATATAATCACAATCAATTTGATTAATCAACGTCGCGCCCCCACACTTGTCTCAACCCA
>DATGGI010000166.1:0-12734 GCA_035308545.1 Usitatibacter sp. | reverse complement strand
CGGTTGAAGACGCTGAAGGTCGCGGAGCCCGGAAAGCGCAAGGCGGGCGTCATGGTGAAGGACGTCGCCGAGCTCGTCGACAAACTCAAGAACGAAGCGAAGGTGATTTGACGTGAAGACCATCCAGGCAAATCATCCCCGTGCCGACGGGGATCCAGTCCAATGAGCGCACTTGTCATCGCGGAACACGACAACACGCACGTGCGCGGCGGAACGGCCAACGCGGTCACCGCGGCCACGAAGATGGGTGGCGAGGTCCACGTGCTCGTCGCGGGGCAGGGCGCCGCGGCAGCGGCCGCGGATGCGGCGAAGCTCGCGGGCGTGGCGAAGGTGCTGCACGCCGAAGGAGCGCAGTACGCGGGCGGCCTTCCCGAGAACGTCGCGGCGCTCGTGGTCTCGCTCGCCGGCGGCTATTCGCACCTCGTCACCAGTGCGACCGCGTTCGGCAAGAACTTCATGCCGCGTGTCGCGGCGCTGCTCGACGTCGCGCAGGTTTCCGACATCACGGGCGTCGAATCGCCCGACACGTTCGTGCGTCCGATCTACGCGGGCAACGCGTTCGCGACCGTGCAGTCGTCGGACAAGGTGAAGGCCGTGACGGTGCGCGCGACGGGATTCGAGGCGGCAGCGGCGACCGGGTCCGCGCCGGTGGAATCGATCGCGGCCGGACCCGACAAGGCGCAATCGAAGTTGATCTCGCAGGAGCTCACGAAGTCTTCGCGGCCCGAACTGGCCGGCGCGCGCCGCATCGTATCGGGCGGCCGCGGACTCGCGAGCGGAGAGAACTTCAAGATGCTCGACGCGCTCGCCGACAAGCTGGGCGCGGCGATCGGCGCCTCGCGCGCGGCCGTGGACTCGGGCTATTGCCCCAACGACTACCAGGTCGGCCAGACGGGCAAGATCGTGGCCCCCGAGCTCTATGTCGCCATCGGGATCTCGGGCGCCATCCAGCATCTCGCCGGCATGAAGGACAGCAAGGTGATCGTCGCGATCAACAAGGATCCCGAGGCGCCGATCTTCCAGGTCGCCGACTACGGATTGGTCGGAGATCTTTTCCAGATCGTTCCGGAGCTCACGCAGAAGATCTGATGTTCCCCGGCGCCGGGGTCCAAGTCGGAGAGAAACAATGGCCGAGTACGCCGCACCGCTGAAGGACATGCAATTCGTGCTGAAGCACGTGGTCGGGCTCGACCAGGTGAACACGCTGCCGGGCTGGGAAGAGGTGACCGAGGATGTCGTCGACGCGATCCTCGAGGAGGCCTCCAAGCTCGCGGGCGAGGTTCTTTCACCGCTCAACATCACGGGCGATCGCGAAGGCGCGGTGTGGAAGGATGGAGCCGTCACGACTCCGCCCGGATTCAAGGACGCCTACTGGCAGTACGTGAACGCCGGGTGGAACAACATCCTCTCGCCCACGAAGTACGGTGGACAGGGATTGCCCCACATGATCGCGACGCCCGTGGAAGAGATGTGGGGCGCCGCGAACCTCGCGTTCAAGCTCTGCCCGATGCTCACGCAGGGCGCCATCGAGGCGATCGCATACGTGGGGCCCGACGGCCTGCGCGACAAGTTCCTTCCCAACATGGTCTCTGGCAAGTGGACCGGCACCATGAATCTCACGGAGCCGCAGGCGGGCAGCGACCTCTCGCTGGTTCGCACGAAGGCTTCGCCGAATCCCGACGGCACGTACCGCATCAAGGGCCAGAAGATCTTCATCACGTACGGCGAGCACGACTACACCGAGAACATCGTGCACCTCGTGCTCGCGCGCATCGACGGCGCGCCCGAGGGCGTGAAGGGCATCTCGCTCTTCGCCGTGCCCAAGTTCAACGTGAACGCGGACGGGTCCCTGGGCAGCCGCAACGACGTGAAGTGCGTGTCCATCGAGCACAAGCTCGGCATCCACGCGAGCCCGACGGCGGTGATGGCCTATGGCGAGAAGGACGGCGCGTTGGGATACCTCGTGGGCGAAGCCAATCGCGGCCTCGAGTACATGTTCATCATGATGAACGCCGCGCGCCTCTCGGTCGGTCTCGAAGGCGTGGCGGTCGCGGAACGCGCGTACCAGCGCGCGCTCGCGTGGTCGCGCGAAAGGCTGCAGGGCAAACCCGTCGGCGTGCAGGGCGCGAAGACTGCCCCGATCATCCAGCATCCCGATGTGAAGCGGATGCTGCTCACGATGAAGGCGACGACGGAAGCCATGCGCGCATTGGCTTACTGGACCTCGGCGATGCTCGACCGCGCGCGCAAGCATCCGGACGAGAACGAGCGGCGCCGCGCGCAGGCGCTGGTCGATTTCCTGATTCCGATCGTGAAGGGCTGGTCGACGGAGATGGGCATCGAGATCGCGTCGCTCGGCGTCCAGGTCCACGGCGGCATGGGTTTCATCGAGGAGACCGGCGCCGCGCAGCACCTTCGCGATGCGCGCATCACGACAATCTACGAAGGCACGACGGGCATCCAGGCGAACGACCTCGTGGGCCGCAAGATGGGCCGCGAGGAAGGGCGCACGGCGCTCGGGCTCATCGCCGAGATCGACAAGCTCGTGCCGCAGCTCGCAGCCTCGAGCGACGCGAACCTGAAAGCCATCGGTGACAGCCTCGGCGCCGCGTCGGCCAAGCTTCGCGAGACCGTGCAATGGGTATCGAAGTCGTTCGCGACGAACCCCGCGGCGGTCGCGGCCGGTTCCGTCTACGTGCTGAAGCTGATGGGCATCGGCCTGGGCGGATGGATGCTCGCGCGTTCCGCGGACATCGCCTCGCGCCAGCTCGCCAAGGGCGAGGGCGACGCGGATTACCTCAGGTCGAAGGTGCTCACGGCGCGCTTCTTCGCCGATCACATGATGGCGCAGGTTCCGGCGTTGTCTTCGGCCGTCACGCGGGGCTCGGAAAGCGTGCTCGCCATTGAGGATTCGCTCCTGTAGCGAGGCCCGCGGCCGGGGAATAAATCCCGGCCCGCGAGCGTCATAGTCCGCGTGCTCGAAGCATTTCTCGTCTCCATGGGGCTCGTCGCGATCGGAGAGATCGGCGACAAGACCCAGCTCCTGTCGCTCGTGCTCGCGGCGCGCTTCCGCCGGCCGTGGCCGATCGTCGCGGGCATCCTCGCCGCCACGCTGGCCAACCACTCGGTGGCGGGCGGCATCGGCGCGTGGATCACGAACGTCGTCGGCACCGACATCATGACCAAGGTCGCCGGAGCGTCTTTCCTCGGCATGGCGCTGTGGGCCCTCGTGCCCGACAAGCTCGACGAGGGGGAAGCCACGAAGGAAGTGCGCGGCGGCGTCTTCTGGACCACCGTGGTGCTTTTCTTCATGGCGGAGATGGGTGACAAGACGCAGCTTGCGACAATGGCGCTCGCGGCGCGTTATCCGTCGCTTCCGGCGGTGATCGCGGGAACCACGCTGGGCATGCTGATCGCCGACGTGCCGGTCGTATTCTTCGGGGACGCGATCGCGAAGAAGGTGCCGCTTGCGGTCGTGCGGCGGATCGCCGCGGCGTTCTTCGCGATCCTCGGCGTCCTGGCGCTGCTCGCCTAGGCCGTCACCGTGTTGCGGGTGAGCTCGAGCTCGTTGCGGTAGGCGACGTGTGACAGGCCGTCGGCGCGCGACTGCTCCTTCGCCGCGTACATCGCCTTGTCGGCATCGGCGAGCAGGCCCGTGGGCCCGTCGCCGAATCGATATTCGGCCACGCCGCAACTGATCGTCACGCGCGTCTCGACACCGGGCGCGATCTCGCAGGGCGAGCTCTCGATGGCCTTCACGATCCGCTCCATGACCATCTTGAGGGCGCGGTTGCGGTGAAGGCCCACGACGAATTCGTCGCCGCCCCAGCGCGCCACCCAGTCCCCGCGGCGGGTGTTGAGCTGGAGAAGGGCCGCCACGTGGGAGATGACCGCGTCGCCCGCGCTGTGACCCTGCTCGTCGTTGATCTCCTTGAAGCGGTTGATGTCGAAGAACGCGAGCTGGAAGGATTGCAGGTCACGCTCGGCGCGTGCCACTTCCTCGGCGAGGCGTTTCTCGCCGGCGCGGCGGTTGTAGATGCCGGTGAGGTCGTCGGTATCGGAGACGCGCTCGAGGCGATTGATCGTCTCGTGCAGTTGCGAGAGCGTGTACTGCGTGCCTTCCATGAGGCGTCCCGCGCGATCCGGGAAATGCACCGGGAGATCCGGCACCTTTCGCGTGTCGATGTAGCTGCGAAGCGTCTCGGCCGTGAGGTCGATCGGCACCAGCAGCTCGCGCAGCATCCACATCGTGCCGAGGAAACCCGCGAAGCAGGCGAGGACCAGGGCGGCCACGACGGGATACATCGAGCGCATCTCGGTCCGCGCGATCAGCAGGTACAGGATGAACACGGCCAGGGGGATCGTCACGCCGACGAAGGCGGCCAGCGCGAACTTGCGGGCGTAGCTCGCCCGGACCAGCGCCACGTCCGACAGGAGCCGGTAGAGGGCCATGCGCTCCGTCGCGGCCCTGCCGGGCTGTACCTTGGTGACCATCACTCCCCCTTCGGCGCCATTCTAGCCCTTAGCCGATTGGATTGCGCATGACGCCGATGCCCTCGATCTCCGTCTCGAGGAGGTCGCCGGCCTTCATGAACTCGGGAGGCGTCCGGGCGAAGCCCACGCCTTCGGGCGTGCCCGTCGAGATGATGTCGCCTGCCTCGAGCGTCATGCCCGCGGAGAGCTCCGCGATGAGGCGCGGCAGCTTGAAGTACAGGAACTTCGTGTTCGAATCCTGCTTCGTCGCGCCGTTCACGCGCGTGATCACACGGAGGTTGTTGGGCTCGAGGCTGTCGGCCGTGACGATCCAGGGCCCCATGGGGCAGGTTCCGTCGAAGCTCTTTCCCTTGTGCCACTGGCCGCCGTGGTAGCGCTGCACGTCGCGCACGGACACGTCGTTGATGACCGTGTAGCCGAAGATGTGCTTCATCGCGTCGGCCTCGGTGATGTTCTTGCCCGGCGTGCCGATGATGACACCCAGCTCCACTTCCCAGTCGTAGGAGGTGGATACGGTCGAGGCGAAAGGCACGCTATCGAACGGTCCCGTCACCGCGGTCGTCGCCTTGCTGAAGAACACCGGGTGCACGGGCAGCTCGCGCTTCTCCTGGAGCTTCTTCGCGCCTTCCTCGAAGTGCTCGAGGTAGTTCCAGCCCACGCAGAAGACGTTCTTCACGGGGCGCGGGATGGGGGCGTGGAGCTTCACGTCGGCGAGGGCGATCGCGTTCGCCGCGGGCTTCGCGGAAAGCGCGCGAAGGCGCTCGAGCATCGGAGCGCCGGCGCGGACGATGCCGAGCACGGTGTTGGTGTCGTCGCCCGCGCCGAGCGCCGCGGGGATGTCGACGATGCGCTGGCCTTCGACGACGAGTCCGGGACGCGGGCTTCCGGAGGGCAGCGGGGCGTAGGTGACGAGCTTCATGGCGTGTCCTTGGTCATTTGAGCGATGCGAGGGGATGCTTTGCCGCGGTCCAGCGCGGGGCGAAGAAGGCGGCCACGTCCTGCTTCGTGACGTCTTCGATGCGCGAGCGCTGCCAGCGCGGCGTGTTGTCCTTGTCGATGAGGAGGGCGCGGATACCCTCGATGATATCGCCTTGGTCGAAGCAGGCGAGCATGAGGTCGAGCTCCATGCGGAAGCAGTCCGCGAGGGAGAGCCTGGCGCCGCGCCGGATCTGCTCGTGGGTCACGCAGAGCAGCGTGGGCGAGCGTTTCGAGAGCGCCTCGATCGTCGCCGCGGCCCACGGCGCATAGCGCGGATCGTTCTCGGAACGAAGCGATTCGACGATCGCCGGGACGCTGCCCTTGGAGAAATGGCGGTCGACCGGTTCGCGAAGCTGGGCGAGCTCGCACTGCGTATCGTCGACTTCGAACGTGGATACGTCCGCGAGGCCGCAGTAGAGCGCGTCGGCAGCGCGGATGGTGGGGCCCACCAGGCCGAGATACAGGCCCAGCTCGCCGGGCACGCGCGAGAGGAAGTAGCTTCCGCCCACGTCGGGAAAGAGGCCGATCGCGGTCTCGGGCATCGCCATCCTCGTGCGCGCGCCGACGATGCGCATCTTCGTCCCCTGCGCGAGGCCCATGCCGCCGCCCATCACGATGCCGTCCATGAGCGACACGATCGTCTTGGGGTAATTGTGGATGCGGTAGTCGAGGCCATATTCCACGGTGAAGTACTCGTGCAGCTCCGTGGGATCGCGCGTGAGCTTCCCGTAAAGCGCGCGAATGTCGCCGCCGGCGCAGAAGGCCTTCTCGCCCGCGCCGCGGAAGACCAGGAGTCCCACGCGCTCGTCATGTTCCCAGCGATCCAGCCATTCGGTGAGCCCCTGCAGCATGCCGAAGGAGAGCGCATTCAGGGCCGCGGGCCGGTTCAGCGTGACCGTTGCGGCCCCGGAGCGTACCTCGGCGAGGAGCTCGCCGTCGGCGCCGCTCAGTCGTTCTTCCATTCGGGCTTGCGCTTCCCGAGGAACGCGTTCACGCCCTCGGCGGTGTCTCTGTGATCGAAGAGGTCCACGAACCGCTCGCGCTCGAGCGCGAGGCCTGCATGCTTTGGAATGCCGTTGCGGGCATTGTGGATGAGGCCCTTGCAGTATTCGACGGCGCGCGGTGAGAGCGTCGCCACGCGATCGGCGAGGGCGGTGGCGGCGGCGACCGAGGTGCCCTTGTCGACGACTTCCTGCACGAGGCCGATGCGAAGCGCCGTGGCCGCATCGACGCGCTCGTTGGTGAGGATCATGCGCTTGGCCCATCCTTCGCCCACGAGCCACGGAAGCATCTGCGTGCCGCAACCGGCGGGCAGCAATCCGACGGCCGGCTCGGGTAGCGCCATCTGCGCGTGGGACTCGGCGATGCGGATGTCGCAGGAGATCGCGCATTCGAGTCCTCCGCCCATCGCGTACCCATTCATCGCGGCGATCGTCACGAAGCGCGAATTCTGCAAGGCCTCGAACGCGGCGCCGAAGCGGGCGATGAAATCGCGCGCCACCGCCTTGTCGCCCGTGAAGGTCTTCAGGTCGGCGCCTGCGGAGAAGAACTTCTCGCCGCTGCCCGTGATCACCATCGCGTAGATGGAGCGGTTGCCGTTCAGCTCCGCGATGAGGCTTTCGAGCGCCCGCAGGCTCTCCGGCGTCCAGGTGTTGGCCGGTGGGTTGTCGATCGTGACGAAAGCGGTGTGCCCGCGGATCTCGTGCTTCATCTCTCGCGCCTAGCCCTTCATGTACTGGAGGATCACGCTAGAGAAATCCTTGGCGCCGTTGCCGTCGTTGGAGTGCTTCTGGTAGACCTGCTGGGCGACTGCGCCGAGCAGCACCGGGTGCTTCGCGGATTTCGCCGCGTCGGTCACCAGCGTGAGGTCCTTCAGCATGAGGTCCGCGCCGAAGCCGCCGGTATAGCCGCGCGACGCCGGAACGTTGTCGAGCACGCCGGGATACGGGTTGTAGGTGTCGGAGCTCCAGCAGCGGCCGCTCGAAGTGTTCACGATGGCGGCGAAGGTCTTCGGGTCCATGCCCAGCTTCGCGGCGAGCGTCATCCCTTCGCTCGTGGCGATCATCTCGATCGCGAGCATCATGTTGTTGCAGATCTTGGCGACCTGGCCGTTGCCGACGCCGCCGCAGTGCACGATGTTCTTGCCCATGGCCTGCAGGATCGGCTTCGCGGCCTCGTAGTCGTGGGTCTCGCCCCCGACCATGAAGGTGAGCGTCCCGGCCTCGGCGCCGCCCACGCCGCCGGAGACCGGCGCGTCGATCATCGGGCAGCCCTTGGCCTTCGCGTCCATCGCCACCTCGCGCGAGGTGAGCGGATCGATCGTCGACGAGTCGATGAGCGGCGTGCCCGGCTTGGCGCCCTTCAGCACGCCGTATTCGCCGAGGTAGACCGAGCGCACGTGGGGCGACGAGGGAAGCATCGTGATGACGACGTCCACGCCCCTGGCGCACTCGCTCGCGGAGGTCGCGATCTCGCAGCCTTCCTTCTCGAGCTTCTTCACCAGGTCGGGCACGACGTCGTAGATCTTGAGCGCGTGCCCGTGCTTGAGGAGATTGCGGCACATGGGATTGCCCATGTTGCCGAGACCGATGAAGGCGATTTTCATGAGGGGAGACTGCTACTTCAGGCTTATGGTTGTATGGATGCCCGGGTGCACGACGTCATCGTCGAACCAGCGCGACGTCACGGTCTTCACCTGCGTGTAGAACTGGATCACCTGCTTGCCGTACGGGCCGAGGTCGCCGAGCTTCGAGCCGCGCGAGCCCGTGAACGAGAAGTAGGGGACCGGCACAGGGATCGGCACGTTGATGCCCACCTGGCCCACGTCGATCTCGTTCTGGAATTTGCGGGCAGCCGCGCCCGATTGCGTGAAGATGCCGGTGCCGTTGCCGAACGGATTCGCGTTCACGACGGCGATCGCCTCGTCGAGCGTGTCGACGCTCACGATCACGAGCACGGGCCCGAAGATCTCCGTGGTGTAGATCTTGTGGGTGGCCTTCACGCCGGAGAAGACAGTCGGCGCGACGAAGTTGCCCTTCTCGTAGCCGGCGATCTTCGGCTTGCGGCCGTCGAGCTCGAGCTTCGCTCCTTCCTTCACGCCGGCTTCGATCAGGCCTTCGATGCGCTCGAGGGCCTGCTTCGAGATCACGGGGCCGAGGTCCGCGCCTTTCTCCGTGCCCGCGTTCACCTTGAGCGTCTTCGCCTTCTCGACGATGTCGGGGATCCATTTGTTCGCGTCGCCGACGAGGACCGCGACCGAGGTCGCCATGCACCGCTGGCCCGCCGCGCCGAATCCCGCGCCCACGAGGGCATTGAGCGATTGCTCCTTGTTCGCGTCGGGCATCACGACGGCGTGGTTCTTGGCGCCCATCATGCACTGGGCGCGCTTGCCGTGTTCGCTCGAAAGCTTGTACACGTGCTCGCCGACATGGGTCGATCCCACGAACGAGACGGCCTTCACGTCCGGATGCGAGCAAAGCGCATCGACCGCGTCCTTGCCGCCATGCACGATGTTGAGCACTCCGGCGGGAACGCCCGCTTCGATCGCGAGCTCCGCGAGCAGCATCGGCGTCATCGGGTCTTGCTCGGACGGTTTCATCACGAACGTATTGCCGCAGACGATCGCCATCGGGAACATCCACAGCGGAATCATCGCCGGGAAATTGAACGGCGTGATTCCCGCGCACACGCCGATCGGCTGGCGGATGTAGTACGTGTCGACGCCGTTGGCCACCTGCTCGGCGAACTCGCCCAGCGAAAGCGTGCCGATGGAGCAGGCGTGCTCGACCACTTCGAGGCCGCGGAAGATATCGCCTTCGGCGTCGGGCAGCGTCTTGCCCTGCTCGGCGGTGAGGCACGCCGCCAGCTTCTTCATGTCGCGGCGGATCAACTCCTGGAGCTTGAGCATGATCCGGGCGCGCGCGCCGATCGGCGTATTGCGCCACGTCTTGAACGCATCCGCGGCGGCCTTCACGGCGGCATCGACCTCGGAGGCATCGCACATCGGCACCCGCGCGAGGACTTCCTGCGTCGCGGGATTCACCACGTCGCGCCAGGCTTTCGCCCTCGATTCGACGAACTTTCCGTTGATCAGCAGCTTGACGGTCGGCGCCGTCGCGACCTGTGGATTCGCGGCCATGGGGGTTCCTCGGGATTCTTCGAGCGAAACCCAAATTATAGCGCCGGGGACCCCCGGACTCCTCAGTGCCAGGAGCGTCCCGGCGCCCGCGGGAATGCCACGCGTGTCGATGGCCTAGGCAGCGGCCTCGGCCGCACGGCGCACCGCCTCCATCAGCGCCTGCCCCGAGAAGGGTTTTCGCAGGAAAGCGAACATGCCGGCCCGCTCGGCCAGCGCACGCGTGTCCGCGTCGTCGAAGGCGGTGATGAATATCACCGGCGGCAGCTTCCCCGCGGCCGCGAGGCGGTCGCGCAACGCGAAGCCGTTCAGCCCCGGCAACTGGACGTCGATGATGAGGCAGGCCGCGATGCCGAGCTCGTCGCCTTCCAGCAACTCTTCGGCCGAGGAGAACATCACGGGGATCATGCCGCTTACGCGAAGCATGCGGGCCATGGCCTGGCTCATGCTCGGATCGTCCTCGACTACGACGACCGAATTCGAGATCGCCCCCATGGTGTCCGCCCTCCCACGTCGCGTTTTCTTTCTGTTCCTGGCGTCGCGAACCTGTGGAACCGTGGACCGATCATCCGGCCGGGTGCGGGATTCGACAATCAGCCCAAGGTCCTACGACCTAGGGCCTACTAGCGGAACCGGGGGCGGCCCCGCGTCACATCCCGAATTTCTTCGCGCATTCGCCGATGGGTTCCGACGCGGACACGAAGCCATGCCAGTCGGTGTCGGTGCGGGTCGCGCGCTTGGCCGAGAAGTAGTAACGCGTGCACGCCTTCGCATCGACCGTGAGGACGTCGCGTTTCGGATCGCTCATGCCGGGCGGTCCGGGCACGCTCACCTCGACCTGGTGCACGCCGGGCGGCACGGGATCGTCGCGGGTCGCATCCACCATGTGGCCGTCGATGCGCATCACGAGGGCAGGTCGCGTGTCTTCCGTCGCGCTGCGGCGTTCGGGGACGAACTGCGCGTAGGGCTGCGAATACATGTTGCCGCCGGCGCATCCGCCGAGAAGCGCGGCCGAAGCGGCAAGGAGGGCGGCGGTGCGGTTGCGGGTCTTCATGGATCCCCCTGTCGTGGTTGTGGAGTCAGGTTGCGCCCCGATGATCGGATGCGTCGGGCCTGAGGACAATAGGACCAAGGGCTGCGTCACGAACGGTAACGGACCCGATGCGGTCACTTCCAGCGGGCTTCGAGTCCCTGGGCCGCCGCCATTCGCGCGAGGTACATGCGCTGGCCGTCCGCCTTCGTCATGGCGGCGCGCGTCCCGGCATGCGTTTCGTTTGCCTTGTACGCGGCGAGCTCCTTCCAGGCATCGGCGATACCGGCCTTGATGGCATCGCGCTCTTCGCGCGAGAGTGTTCTCGGTTCGAATCGATTTCCCGCCGCGATCCCGATCTTCGCGAAACGGGCCCTCATGGCCTTCTCGGAAGGATGAACGGGGCAGAACTGCAAGACGAAATTGAGCACGTCGAAAAAGCGCGGCGCCTTGCGCGCCTGGCCGGGGGCGAGCGGCTGGGGGAACTCGATCGCGCGTGCCGCGGCCGGAGCCGGCTTTCCGAGGAACGCCGAGAGCGGCTGCACCTTGTACCCGGCCTGGATCTTCTTCACGTTATCCACGTCCGCCGCGTTGAGGAGTTGCGTGCGCACGATCGCCATCGCGAATTCCGTTTCCGAGCGGATCACGCGTTTCACACCGGCGGGCTTCTCGCCCTTCCATTGCGGTCCGGCGAGGAGATAGTTTCCCGGTTCGCTGCCCGAAGCCGGTGAGCCCACGGCATCGAACTCGAATGTGTACAGGTCGACGAACTGGATCGAGCTGGAGCGGGCCTTCTCGACCTGGGGCACCGTGATCACGAGCGGCTCGGTGCGCAGGTCGGCGCCGAGCACGGAATCCGGCCCCGCTTCTTGCAACCGGTTCCACTCGCCCTTGTATTGCTTGTCCCTCTTGTTGACGAAGTACCCGAACTGGATGCGGTAGGACTCCACGATCGGGAATCCGTACATGTAGGCGTCTTTCGCGATGGCGGTGATCTCTGCCGGCGGGACGTCAATGGCGAATGCGGATGGAGCGGCGAGGAGGAGCCACGCACAGGCGAGCGAGACGACGGACTTCATCGACGGGCCTTCGCAAGCGGGTCGTGGCTCATGCCGGGGGCTCGTCCATTGCGAGCGTGAAGCTCATCGTGGCTCCGCCGTCTGCGTTGTTTTCCGCCCAGATGCGTCCGCCGTTGGCGACGATGAGCGAACGCGCGATCGACAGTCCGAGCCCCATGCCGTCGCTCTTGGTCGTGAAGAACGAGTCGAAGATCTTCGTCATGTGCGCTTCGGGAATGCCGTGGCCCGAGTCGCGCAGCGAGACGCGCACCTTGTCGGGGGCGGCGAGCGATGTCGTGATAGCAAGCGCGCGTTTATCCGGCGGGGTTTCGCCCATCGCGTCCATCGCGTTGAACATGAGGTTCAGCAGGACCTGCTTCACGTGGATGGGATCGGCACGGACTTTGGGAATCTGACTGTACACAGCGCGGATCTTCACGCCGCGGCGCGCTGCCGTGGCGCCCGCGAGCTGGATGGCCGCCTGGACCGTGAGATTCAGGTCGAAGGACTCCTTCTCGAGGCTGCGCTTGTTCGCGAGCGAGCGGATGTGCCGGATGATCTCGTTCGCGCGCAGGTCGTCGTTGCGGATGTCGGAGAGGATCTCGCGCAGCTCCGCGCGCTCGAGGCGCCCCGAATCGAGGAGCAGCTCCGCGGCGTCCACATTGTTGAGGATCGCCGAGAGCGGCTGGTTGATCTCGTGCGCGATCGACGCGGTGAGCTCGCCCATGGCCGTGAGCCGCGAGGCCTGCGCGAGGCGGTGGCCCAGCTCCTCGGTGGCACGGCGCTCGGTCACGTCCACGAGCGCACCGATCATCTGCACCGGATTGCCGTCGAAGTCCCGCACCAGGGAGCCATGCTCCTGCACGTGCGTGTAGGTGCCGTCGGGGCGCCTGAGGCGGTATTCGGTCTCCCAGTGCGGCTCGTCCTTGCGCAGCGCCTGCTGCTGCTGGTCGAGCCAGCGCGGCCGATCGTCGTCGTGGACGAGGCTCGCGAATGCCGTGAAGCTCGCGAGGGCGCCCGCATTGGGATATCCGAGCCG
>DATGGI010000165.1:0-10234 GCA_035308545.1 Usitatibacter sp. | reverse complement strand
CCGCACATAGGTTTGCGCGATCCACGAGTTGCGGCCCGCCACGAACCTGCGGGACTGCGAGGCAATGTGGGACTCGTCGAGGCGCTCGATGTCGCGCCAGTGGGTCGTGTGATTTCCGAGGACGAAATGAACGACATGGGCCGCCGGATCCATCGGCCCAGACTAGTGTCGATGTGTGCATCCATTGTGGTCGAGGGGGCGAACATCTGTAACGATTTGTTGGCCCTGAAACGAAAAGGGCCGTCGCAGACGGCCCTCAACCTTCCACGAACCTTTCGCCGTCAGTTCTTCTTGATCGCCTCGAGCATCTTGAAGATGCCTTTCGGGGCGCCCAGGAAGAGGCGCTTGAACGACTTGGGCAGGCAACGGCGCTCGAGGGTGTTGCGACGGACACGTTTGCGTTCAGCCATGAAAAACCTCCGGAATCGAACCTCGAATTATAACCCACCGGGGGGGTCAATCGAGGAGCTTGGCGTTGCCGTCCACGATCTCGGCGCGGTGGCGGCCCCCGTCCTGCCTCACGATCTCGCCGGTCGCATGCGAGAGGCCGTTTTCGAAGACTCCCTCGAACCGGGTGCCATCCAGGAACCAGAAAGTCCCCTTGCCCAGGGGCTGCGCGCCGCGGATCTCGCCCTCGTACTTCATGCCCGAAGCGTAGAAGTAGGCGCCCTGCCCAGTGAGGGCGCCCGCATCCAGGTCGCCTTCGTAGCGGTCGCCATTCGAGAAGTAGTAGATGCCCTTGCCCTGCGGCTTGCCATCCACGAATGGCGCCTGGACGCGGTCTCCGTTCTTCGAGTAGTAGAGGCCCTTGCCCTGCATCTTGCCCAGCGCCATCTCGCCCTCGTAACGATCGCCGCTCGCGTAGCGATAGACGCCCACGCCGTTCGGTTTGCCCGCGGCGAAGGATCCTTCGAAGGTGTCTCCGCTCTTGGTCGTGTAGGTTCCGCGGCCGAGGATCACACCGAGCTGGACGTCGCCCTCGTAGGTGTCGCCGTTCGCGAACTGGTAGCGGCCGTGGCCGTCGGGGCGATCGGCGGAGAAATGCCCGACATAGCGGTCGCCGTTCTCCCAGACGTACGTGCCTTCGCCCTGCTTCAGGCCTTCGCTGAACTCGCCCTCGTACTTGAATGACTTGGAGACGTACTCCCCGTGGCCGTGAAGGCTCGCCCCGCGCATCGCGCCGCGATAGATGGATCCATCCGCGAAGGTGAGCTCGCGTACGCCGGGCGCGATCTCCTTGCCGGGAATGGGATCGGCCTTCGCCCCTGGCGCGGGCGGCGTCGAAATGGCCATCGGAACCTGCGACGTGGGACTCGACGGGGCGGCCGCGGGAGCCGGCGACAAGATCTTCGCCGATTCAGGGGCGGGCTGCGCATTCGCTGGGGCTGCCGGCGTCGGGTTTGCCGCTACCGCCACCTTCTGTGGAGGCCTGTCCGCGGAGGGCGCCGGTTCCAGCACGGTCGAGGGAGCGGACGAAGGAGGTGGAACCGCGGCGGGCGCCGGCTCGGCGACCGCGACCCTCGCCGGTTTCACGAGTGCATCGAGGCGATTCCTCGCCAGCGCCGCGAAGTTTCCGCTCGGATACTTGTCGAGGTAGGCGCGAATGTCCTCGGGGCGATTGGATTCGCGCACGCTCACCCAGAATTCGCGCTCCATCTGCAGCGTGACGTCCGCGCTCGGGCCCGCCGCCGCGAGCGTCTTGCCGGGCGCGTTGCCCGAGGCATTGAACGTGAAGTCACCCTTCAGCGACGAGGAGTCCCATGGCGTCTGGAGGCGGCGCGTTTCCTGTTCCACGCCTTCGCGGACGCGCTTGAACATGATCTCCGCGGGAATATCGGGGACCCTGATGTTCTGGAGGATGTGCTTCGTGTAGATGCCATTGCGGCCGTAGCCGTCGGCCGCCACGGAGCCCGGCGCGGTCGCGTACGCGATCATCGTGCCCGACGGCGCGCTCATCTGGGCGAGGCCCGCGCTCGTCACCTTGAAGCTCCCCGCGAACGGGTTGTCCCGGCACGCGTCGAGGATGATGAAGTTGAACCGGGTGCGCGCGCGGTCCATCCGGTCGAAGATCTGCCCCAGTTCCACGGAGAAGAACGTGACGTCCTCTTCGGAGCCCATGGCCGCGTCGATCGGGACGAGGTAATTGCGGTCCTTGAACTGCATCGCATGGCCCGCGTAGAAGAAGAGCGCGGTATTCGCGCCGTCGATCGCGTTTCCGAATTCGCGGATCGCGTCGATCATGTCCTTGCGCGAGGCGTTCTGGCGGACGATGACCTGGAAGCCGAGGTCCTTCAGCGCATCGCCGAGATCCTTCGCGTCGTTGGCCGCATTGCGCAGTGGCACCGTGCCATAGGTGTTGTTGCCGATCAGCAACGCGACGCGGTCGGCCGCGGCCATCGCAAGGAGGCATGAAGCGCACGCGAATGCCGCGAGCATTCGCCACGCCCACCTCATCGATCCCAACCCGGATGCCGGCAACGACACGCGAAAAACCTCCCTTGCGAGCGAAAAATTATCGCTCAAAAAGGAAGCGCCGAGCGGATCAACGCGAGAGGGCCGCGAGCTCGGGAATTTCGGGGCGCTCCTTGGCAAGCACGCCCCAGGCTTCCCGGGCTTCCTGGCTCGCGCCCAGGTCCTGAAGGAGGAAGGCATGCATCACGCGATCGGAGAACGTCTTCGCGTGCGCCTGGGACTGCTGCACCTTTGCGATCGACTCGGCGGAGAGCGTCTCGAAACGTCCCTCGCCGACCGGACCCTGCGAACCGGAGACTCGCCAGGCATAGGACGTCGCCGGCGCGAGCCTCGCGCCGACCTTGACTCCCGGATTGACTGTCGTGCCCTTCCACGCGGCCTTGCCGCCATCGTCCTGGACCACGACGGCATAGCCCTTCGATTCGGGCTCGCCTTTCCAGCGAAGCACCGGCTGCAGCGTGGCAACGCGTGTGTCGAGCGGATATTCGAGGCGAGTCTTCGGCGCCGTCGCATCCAGGGAGATGCCGCGCATGCGCACGCTCGCCGCCGCGGTGCTCACGGCCTGCGTGACGACTGCATTGCCCGAGAGCGCTTGCACGCCCTTGCGGGTGGGCTTCGCTCCCTTGTCCGCGCGCACTTCCTTTTCCGCCACCGTGAATTCGCCGGGACCGGTGAATGAGAATTCCGTCCCGCTCGCCGCGTAGGCGACGGAGACCGAGGCGCCGGTGCCAAGGAGCAGGCGAGTGCCCGCGGCCAGCTCGGCGAGGAAGTTCACCTTGCCGTCGCCTTCGATGTTCGCGCTGCCTCTCACGTCGGCGACGAACGCGACCGGTTCGGCGGCCCAGCCGCCAAGCGCCACGACACCGACGAGGGCGCCGAGAGCGGTGCGGATCATTTCGCGAATGCGGCGAGCTCGGGCAGGTCGTCGCGCTCCTGCGCGAGCCGGCCCCACGAGTCGCGCGCATCCTGGGTCGCGCCGAGGTCCTGGAGCATGAGCGCGAACATCACGCGATCGGAGAAGTCCGCCTTGTCCGACGGTCGTTGCTTGTCCACCTGCGCCAGCGTTTCCGCGGGCAGCGTGCGGAAGTGTCCGGTGCCGACCTCGTTGCCGGCGACGGCCACGATCCACGTGTACTCGGTGTCGGCTCGAAGCTTCGCGCCCATCCTGTAGTAACCCCCCGAAACCTTGGCGGAGTGCACGGGCTTTTCCTGGCCCGCCACGAGGAGCATGAACTCACCCTTGCCATCGGCACCGCGCCAGCGGAACGTGGGCTGCAGCGTGGCGACGTTGCCCTGCGTGGGATAGACGAGCTTCGGATCCGTATCGGGCTTGGGAACGGCGATCGAGCGCATGCGCACGCTCGCCGCGGAAGTCTGCGCCACCTGCACGAGCACCTTGTTCGACGCATGCCACTGCGTGTCGCGCGTGACCGGCGCCGCTCCGGACGAGACCGAAATCTCCGCGTCGTTCACTACGTACTGTCCCGGACCCCTGAGGGCGTACTCCTTGCCGCTTGCCACGAACATCACCGAGGCCTGGGCATCCTGCCCCAGAGTGAGCTTCTGGCCCCTGGCAAGCTCCGCGAGGAGCGTGGGCCGCGGATTTCCGTCGAGCGCCACATCGCCTTTCATGTTGGTGATGAAGGCGATGCCCTCGGCGGAGGCGGCCGCGGAGAAGAAGACGGCTATCGAAATAAATGCCCGCAGGACTTTTTTCATCGGACGACCTCCATCGTATCGGCCAGCGACGGCGCGGATCTCGCCGTGCGGATGCCCCAGACGTTCACGGGGCTGTGCCCCTTCACCTTGTGCGAACCCAGTGGATCGAAGTGGAATCGCTCCTCGATCCGGCTCACCACGGCCTCCGTAATGATGATCTTACGCCCCAATTCCTTGGTGAGCCCTTCCACGCGGGCGGCGACGTTGACCGCATCGCCGATCGCCGAATAGTTGTGGCGCTCGGACGAACCGATGTTCCCGACGGTCACGGTGCCGTAGTTGATGCCGATTCCGATCGTCAAGGTGGGAAGATCCTCCCGCTTGAATTCTTCGTTGAGCGAATCGAGCGCCAGCAGCATGGCCAGGGCGCACTGGACCGCCTCGCCGCAAGGGTCCTTCGATTTCAGCGGCGCACCGAAGAGGACCATCATGCCATCGCCGATGAACTTATCGACCGTTCCGTCGTACCGGTGGACAGCATGCACCATGCGGTCGAAATAGCGCTGCAGAACAGTCGTGACCACCTGCGGGGGCATATTCTCGGAAAGCGTTGTGAAGTCGCGCACATCGCTGAAGAGGACGCAGACCTCCGCGAGAACGCCGCTCACTCCGGGCGAAAGTCCGCCGCCCAGCATCTCCTTCATGACTGCGGGGCTCACCTGTCCCGAGAAGGACTGCTGAAGGCGGAGTCGGTCGATCACGGCTTCCACGGCGTCGAAGATGCCGCGCACCAGGAGGGCGGTCCAGAACGCGATGATCATCGATGCGAGAGGCAGGATCGTCTGGGCCGACACGATGGAGGCCAATCCCAGCCCGGCCAGGATGATTGGCGCCGTGACCGCCGTGCCGATCACGACGAGAGGCGAGGCGGAAATGAATACGGCGGTTGCGGCGAGCGCCATGAGGATCCATCGCGCCGCCTCCGGGACAGGATGCAGGAGGCCCGTGCCAAGGTGGCTGCGCACGACCTGGGCGTGCACCAGGACGCCCGGCTGGATATACACGTCCGCCGGTTTGCTCACGGGATCGTGCGCGAGGAGTTGCGCGGGCAACTTCCACCGGTCCGTGCCGCCGATCACGCTTCCCACGAGGACGATGCGGCCGCCGAAGGTCTTGCGCAGCTGCGCGTCCGACATCTTTTCCACGGCCTGCATCGGAACGTATTCGAGGGGAGCGCCGATGCTGTAGTCGATGTATCCCTCCCTCACCGGGATCTTCAGCTGCCGCAGCACCTGGCTCGCAAGCGTTGGAACGGGATCGCCTTTCAGGTCCTTTGTGGCGTGGAAGAACTGTCGCGAGGTTTGGTCCGGATCGACAACCTGCTGGTCGAGGCCGAAGTTGTCGGGCGAGAGGTAGTTGACCAGGTTCGGCTGGATGGCCGCCGCCTTTCCACTGTCCGTGAGGGTCTGCACGTACACGAAAGGCACCTGCGCGTTCTTGAGCAACGCGAGGCCCTGCATGAGCGAAATGTCGGAGCCCTTCAGGATGAAATCGTAGGAACGCTCCGGCAGGACCGTATCCATCGCGATCGCCCGGGGCCTCGCCCTGGCGAGCGCGCGCAACATCGCGCCATAGTGCCGGTGCCAGAGCGCGAATGGCTCGTCGAAAGCCGCGTAGGTGCTCTCGTCGATCCCGACGAGGACGACATCGTCGGCGAGCGGACGGGGATGCAAATTGCGGATCGTGCGGATCTGCTGGTCGAATGCCCAACGCTCGACGTCCGCGACCGGCGAACGGTCCAACCCCGGGACTGTGGCGAGCAACACGACGATCGCGGCAACGATGCCGAGCAGGAAGCCGCCCTTGAGCCTGGGCGAGGCGCGGAGCCGCTCCCAGAATGCCCTGAGCTTCTGGACCGCGTTGGCGCGCTCGGTCGCGATGGCCCCCGCCCCCTATTCGGGCTTGGCTGCCATCGTTCGGATGATGGTCTCGAGCTGCGGGCTCATCGGCAGGTCGATGCTCGCGCCGGAAGGCAGGCGGGTCATGAACCAGCGCTTGTACTGGCGCTCGACCTCGCCGTCCTCCGCGAGATCGTGGAACGTGTCGTTCACGAGGCGCGCCATCTGCGGATCGCCCTTCCGGTACATGATCCCGTAGGGATCGTACGAGAGGAACTCACCCACCACGGCGAACTTGCCCTTCGCATTGTTCTGCGCGATGAGCCCGTAGAGCAGGACGTCATCCGTGGCGAACGCATCGGCTCTCCCGGCGGCCACTTGCGCGAACGACTCGGCGTGGTCCGCGGCGACGACGAGTGTGAAATCGATCCCGAAGCGCTTCGTGATCTCGCGCATCGCTTCTTCGTTTGTCGTGCCCTTCGTGACCACCACGGTCTTGCCCTTGAGGTCGCGGAACGACTTGATCGGCGAACCGCGTTTCACCATGAGCTTGGTGCCCGAGACGAATATCGTCGGCGAGAACGCGACCTCGCGCGCCCGCTTGAGATTGTTGGTCGTCGATCCGCATTCCAGGTCGGCCTTGCCCGATGAGATCGCCTCCATGCGCGAATCGGACGTGACGGGCAGCCATTTGACGGACAGGTCGCGGCCCACGGTCGCGCTCATCGCATCGACCACCTTGCCGCACAGCTCGATCGAGTAGCCGATGGGCTCGCCGCGCGCGGAGAGGTACGAGAACGGAATCGACGATTCGCGGTGCGCGATCGTGACGAACCCCGTGGTGCGCGCCTTGAGCAGCGTGCCCGTGAGCTCGACGGGAGCGTCCTCCTGGGCGAAAGCGATGCCCGCGAGGAGCCACGACGCGGCGAAGAGCGCGATCGAATGGCGCACGGTGCCGTGTCCGTCAGGCGTGCGCGGGAACGGCGGCGCGCGCATCGAGCTCGCGGGCGTATTTTTCCGCGTCGGCCACCGGCATCAGCTCGTGTTCCCACTTCGCCACGGCTGCGCTCGCGATCGAGTTGCCGATCGCATTGGTGGCCGAGCGCCCCATGTCGAGGAAGGTGTCCACGCCGAGGATCAGCAGCAATCCCGCCTCGGGAATGTTGAACTGGTTCAGCGTCGCGGCGATCACGACCAGCGAAGCCCGCGGAACTCCCGCCATTCCCTTCGACGTGAGCATCAGCACGAGAAGCATCGTGATCTGCGTGACGATGGGCATTTGGATGTTGTAGGCCTGCGCGATGAAGAGCACCGCGAACGTGCAGTACATCATCGAGCCGTCGAGGTTGAACGAGTAGCCCATCGGCATCACGAAGCTGGAGATCTTGCGATTCACGCCGAAGCGGTCGAGCGCGTCGAGGATCTTCGGGTACGCCGCCTCGGAGCTCGCCGTCGCGAACGACAGCATGAACGCTTCCTTGATCAGGACGAGCAGCTTCAGGATGCGCGGCCCGAGCACCAGGAAACCCGCGAGGATCAGCATGCTCCAGAGGATCAGCAGGCCGAAGTAGAAGTCGCCCATGAACACGGCGAACTTGAGGAGGATCTCGAGACCGTTCACGGCGACGGTGGCCGCCATCGCCGCGCACACCGCGAGGGGCGCGAGCTTCATCACGTAGCCCGTGATGACGAGCATCGTGTGCGAGAGCTCGTCGATCGCCGCCACGAGGGTCTTCGCCTTCTCGCCCAGCGACGCGAGCGCGACGCCGAAGAACATCGAGAAGACCACGATCTGCAGGATCTCGTTGTTGGCCATGGCCTCCGCGAACGATTTCGGCACGAGGTGCGTCACGAAATCCTTGACGGTGAACTTCGAGGTGGCGAGGTTGGCCGACGCCCCGATGTCGGGCAGCGGCAGCCCCAGGTTCTTCCCGGGCTCGAGGATGTTCGCGAGGATGAGGCCCATCACGAGGGAAACAAGGGACGCGGTGATGAACCACCCGATCGACTTCGCGAAAACGCGTCCCACCGAAGCCGCGCTTCCCATGTGCGCGATCCCGACCACCAGCGTTGAGAACACGAGGGGCCCGATCAGCATCTTGATCAGGCGAAGGAAGATGTCCGATACGAGGGAAACGTAGCCCGCGATCTCGGCCGCGGACTTCTTGTCCGGGAACTGGACGAAGATCATGTATCCGAAGATGATCCCCAGGACCATGCCGATGAGGATGCTCACTGCCGGCGGAAACTTCTTCTTCATTCGCTCCCCTTTCGATCGAATGGCATCCGTAGCGTCCAGCCGCTCTTGAAGGCGGCTGAGGTCATTGTAGTCGGATGCGGAGGAACGCGCAGGCGAGGCGTGAACCTGTCGCGGAAATGAATTGTCTATATTCGCGCATGCACCCCGACAAACCAGAACGCCGGATCGTGTTCCATGGCGAGGCGCAGGTCGCCTGCGAGGACTTCGCCCCTCCCGGGTGCGGCCCCGGCCACGTGCAGGTGCGCAGCGAGTTCACGCTGATGAGCACGGGCACGGAGCTGATCGCGCTGCATCGCGTGTTCGAGGACGGAACGGATTGGGACCGCTGGGTCCGCTATCCCTTCAATCCTGGCTACGCCTGTGTCGGCCGCATCACCGCGCTCGGCAGCGGGGTCGCCGGCTTTCGCATGGGACAGCGGGTGTGCGGCCGCTTTCCGCACGCTTCGCTTCATACCGTGGAAGCTGCCGCGATCACCGCGGTGCCGGAGGGAGTCGATGCCCGGGACGCGTGCTGGTTCGCGCTGGCGAAGATCGCGTCGATGGGCCTTCGCGCGGCGGCGCCGAATCCTTCCGAGTCCGTGCTGGTCGTCGGCTGCGGCCCGATCGGGCAGATGCTGGTCCGCTGGCTCTGCGCCCACGGCATTCGTCGCATCCTCGCACTGGATCCGTTCGGGGACCGCCTGCACCTCGCGCGCGAAGGAGGCGCCACGGACCTGTTGCCCATGAGAATCGAAGACGCATTGGCGGCGTTGCGCGAGCGCGGCGCGCTGCCGGAGGTAGTCGTCGATTGCACCGGCCACCCTGGCGTGCTTGCCCATGCGCTCGCTTGCGCCGCCGACCGCGGGCGCGTGATCCTGCTCGGCGACAATGGCAACCCGGGCAAGCAGCATCTCACCGGTGACTTGCTCTTCCGCGGGCTCACGATCCGCGGCGCGCACGACAGCCACGAGACCGGCGACTGGAACGCGCCGCTCATTCACGACACATTCTTCCGCCTGCATGGAAGCGGGCGCTTTCCGCTCGCCGGCCTGAACACCCATTGCTTCGCGCCCGAGCAGGGCGCCGCAGCCTATGCATTCGCTCGCGAGCGGCGAGGCGACACGATGGGAATCTTCTTCGAATGGCGATGAGCTCGGTCCTTGTCACGGGCGCCAGCCGCGGGCTCGGCCTCGAGCTGGTGCGCGCGTTCGCTTCGCGCGGCCTCACGGTTCACGCCGCGGTGCGGAATGCCGCCGGCGCCCGGTCGCTCGCCGCGATCAAGGGCAATGTGATTCCGATGATCCTCGACGTCGACGCCGAGGACGATTGCCGCCGATTGCGGGAATGGGCCGAGATCAACACGCTCGACGGCTTGCTCAACAATGCGGCGATCGCGATCGATCAACGCATCGGCAAGCTGGAACCGGATGCGGTGGAGCGCTGCTTCCGCACCAATGCGCTTGGACCCATGCGAGTGAGCGAAGCGTTGCTGCCGGCGCTCGAGCGCGGTCGATGCAAGCGCATCGTGCACATCTCGTCCGACTACGCTTCCATGAGCCTCGTGCAAGACGACGTGCACGCCCCCTACAAGATGTCGAAGGCCGCGCTGAACATGCTGGGCCGCGTGCAGGCCGCCGCGCTCGGGCCGCGAGGCTTCACCGTCGTGTCGGTGCATCCCGGCTGGATGCGCACGGACATGGGCGGCCCGAGCGCGACGCAGGATCCGGCGATTGTCGCGGACCACATTGCCGAGATGACGTGCACGCTGCATCCCGGCCGGAACGGCGCCTATCTCGACTTCAATTCGAACCCGCTGCCCTGGTAGGCGGAGCAAAAGCAAACGCCCGATCTCGGTGTGGAGATCGGGCGTTTTGGATAGGGCCCTGGCGATGACCTACTTTCTCACGGGCAATCCGCAATATCATCGGCGCGACGTCGTTTCACGGACCTGTTCGGGATGGGAAGG
>DATGGI010000164.1:0-7637 GCA_035308545.1 Usitatibacter sp. | reverse complement strand
GATGGTGAAGAGATACGCGCGATTGCCACCGCCGTTGGGATAATCCTCGCCGACGCCGCCACGCAGGCCGCCTGTAGCGGGATCTGGCACGGGCGGCTGATAGAGCTCGCGGGCGAAATGCTGGATCGGGTTGGTGTTGTCGCCGCTGTGGTTGAAGCGCACGACGCGCATCGTGATTCCATCGCCCAGCGAGATCTTCTCGCCGCCGGAAACGCTCGTGCATTGCGCAGCGGGCAATCCCTGCGCGAGCCCCTGCATGCAGGACGACGCGCCGCCGATCATCTGGGCTCCCGTCATCTTCGACCACGTGGGCGAATCCCACGAGTGATCGAAGTGGCTGTGGCCCACGAGCATGTAGTCGAGCTTCGCCGGGCCGAGCACCACGTCCTTCACCTTCTTGATCGAATCGATGTCCACGCCGTACGGCCCCTTCGTGTACGCGTAGAGGTCGTTCGGGTAGCTCTTGGGCGGGTAGAAGAACGGCGGGCCGGGAACGCGCGTGATGTACGCGTCCATCATGATTCGCTTGTCCCCGACCTTGAAGTACCAGTTGGCGATCGACATCCACGTCATCTCGACGCTGGTCTGCGCGGCCGATGCGACGGGCGCGACGGTGCCAATGACGAGGGCTGCGGCGGCTGCGACGAGCTTGTTGTTCATGGGATCTCCTCCGGGAGCCCGCCCCGGAGAGGGCGAGAGCGGAAATCATACGCTCGCGAGGCGGCCCGAAAGCGACGTCCACTCCACCTTCCGGGTCGCAACCATCACGACCGCGAGTATGGCAAAGGTGAGGACCGAGCCCATGAGCAGCGCGTTGTCCTCGCTCAGCAGCAGCGTGTAGAGCGTTCCGTAGAGCGCCGCGAAGATCCCGGGGAACGCCGCGGCGCGCAGCCACGAGCCCAGCGGATGGCGCAGGTAGAAGGTGAGCAGCATCACGCACGCGCCGGAGGCAACGAGATACGAGAGTCCGAAATCGAAATGCTCCGAGAGCGCGATGAGGAGCAGGAAGAAGACGGCGATGGCCGAACCCACGAGCGCGTACTGGATCGGATGCAGGCGGATTCCGGCCGTCACTTCCGCGAGCGCGAGCGCCGTGAAGGTGAAGAGCACGAAGAGGAATGCGTATTCAGTCGCGCGGTGGGAGAGTAGATACACGTTCACCGGATCGTAGAGCGATGCGCCCGCGGCGGGCGCCGATCCCGGCGTCGAGGCCGCCATCAACCGCGACCACGTCGCCTGTCCGCCGGTGGCGACGCTCGTCATCCGCCAGCGCGCATCGAATCCCGAATCGCCGATGTTGCGTTCCTCGGGCGTCCAGTTGGAGCCGAATGACGGATGCGGCCAGTTCGAGCCCATGCGGATGTCGCTCGTGTCACCCACGGGAGCGATCGCGAGGCTGGACGTTCCCGCGAGCGTCATGTCGTACGAAAACGCGACGAGGGATCCGGGTTTGCGATCGGGGTAAGCGCCGACACGCTCGCGCACGGCGAAGCGGTCGAGGCCTCCTTGCGGCGGCGCGAGGACGTCCTTCGACGTGGACGATGCGATCGCCTTGATGCCGCGGGGGTCGCTCACGAACGTCACGAGATATGCGTCCTTCCACTCGCGACGGATCGCGCCTTCCTGCGACGGCGGACCGGGCCATTCGATCTCCCCCGCGAGTTGCATGGCCGCGCGATAGAGGCGGATCGGATAGAGGCCGCGATGCAGCGTCTCCACGGGCAGTGTGGCGCTCGCCTTGAACGCACGCGGCGGAAAGTAACCGACGCCGCACGGCAGGGTCTTCCCTTCGCGGATCGTCTCGGCCTTGCCGCCATGCATCACCTGGCGCTCGACCTCGACCGCCTCCTCGCACGTGAGCGCGAGGAAAGGACCCACGACGGTCTGCGGCCCGGCCGTCTCCGCGGCGAATTGCGCGAGCACCGAGCCCGCGCGTTGCTGGCGCTCGGAAATCTTCGATTCGATCATCGAGATGGGGACGAGCACGCAGGCCGCGACGAATCCGATCGCTGCGAAGCGGCCGACGAGGGCGAGTCTCTTCACGGATGCCTCCGGGAGGATTGGGAGGCTCCAAGATGGTCCCCGGGAATGGCGGCGTTCCGGCGGAAAAATGGCACAACGCTGACGAGTTATTGCAGGACGGAAGGACGTGAAACAATGGGCGTCATGCCTTTCGCCTCCGGCGCAAGCCATTACACCTACGCCGATCCGCGGCCCGGGCCGCTGCGTGAGATCGCCGTGCACACCTACCGGCCGGCCTCGTTCACGCGATCGAGCCCCATCGTGATCGTGATCGCGGGACGCAAGCGCAACGCCGACCAATACCGCGATTCGTGGATCGCCGAAGCGGACCGGCGCGGCCTGCTGATCGTGGCCCCGGAATTCAACGAAGCGCAGTACGCGCATCCGCACACCTACAACTATGGTGCGATGTGCGGCTCCGATGGACGCTTCACCGCGCCGGAGCATTGGGTGTTCCCCGTGATCGAGGGCATCTTCCACGACGCGCGCCAGCGCGCCCAGTCGACGCGCGAGCGTTATTACCTCTTCGGGCATTCGGCCGGAGCGCAGCTCGTGCATCGCCTCGTGATGTTCGGCGGTGCGCTTTCCTACGAGATGGCGGTCGCGGGCAACGCAGGGAGCTACACGCTGCCTTCGACCAGCGACGATTTTCCCTTCGGATTGCGCAATGCGCCGGTCACCGGCGACGAGGCGCTGCGATCCATGTTCGCGCGGCCGCTCGTGATCCACCTGGGCGATCGCGATATCGATCCGCACGACGATGAGCTGCCGAGGGAGGCCGGCGCGATGCGCCAGGGCCCGCATCGATTCGCGCGCGGAAAGCACTTCCTCGAGGTTGCGAAGCGCGAAGCGCAGCGCATCGGCGCGACACTCGCGTGGCGCGGCGAGGTCGCTCCCGGCGTCGCGCACAACGGATTCCGGATGGCGCCTTTCGCGGCGCGCGCGTTCTTCGACTGATGGAATCGCGCGACGGCATCGAGCAGGCGCTCGCCCGCTGCCGGGCGCTCTTCTACGAGGGAAAGTCCGCCGAAGGAGTCCCGATCGCGCGCGCGGCGCTCACCGAGGCGCGGGGGGCGCGCGACATGTCGAAGCTGCACCGGGCGCTCAATGCCTGCGGAACCCTCTGCGCGGATTCGCTCGACGTGGTCGGCGGTCTCGAGCTCCACCTCGAGTCGCTTCGCCTCGCGCTGCGCGAAGGCGATCCCGTGGAGGCGATGAGGGCCTGGAACAATATCGGCGTCTCGTTCGCGATGGCGGGCAGCCCCACCCTGGCGGCTCGCGCTTATGCAAGGGCCATCGAGCTGATCGAGAAGAGGGCATCGAGCCGCCCGAACGATTTCTTTTCGTACTCCAGCATGGCGAACGCCCAGTTCCACCTCTTCACCTACGAAGAAGGACTGCGATACGCGCGGCGCGCGTTCGAGCTGCAAAAGCGGGAGCCCGGGCCCGGGGACATATTTTCGCTCGCGCTCCTGCACCGGAACCTGGTGAATCTCCTGGTCGCGACGGGACGCGTGGATGAAGCGGCCCCTCACGTCGAGGAATTGTCGAGGCTCGAATCGCAGACGAATTCCCCACGCGTGCACATCGCGGTGGCGGTCGCGCGCGCGACCTACGAGCTCGCCACGGGCCGGGCCGACGTGGCGCTTACGCGTTTCGACCAGGCGCTCGCGAGGGCGCGCGAGTACCCGGCGTCGCTTCGCGACACGCTCACCAGCATCGTCCGCGCCGAGGAGACCCTGGGCTCGCCGGAGCGCGCGCTCGCACGCTTCGACGAACTGTCGAAGCACGTGTACTCGACCGCGATCGTGCGGGCGCGCCGCCACATCGAGGTCGCGGATCTCGAAACCGCGATGGGCTCCGCGGACCAGGGCCACCTCCAGGCGCAAGCGCGATTGCAGTCGCGGCTCTCGCGTCCCGAGGCGCCGGCCGGCTGGGATGTGCTTCGCCGGCTCGCGGTCACCGCGGCGCTCAAGATCGACGCCACGGGCTGGCACGGCATTCGCGTGGGAGCGCTCACAAGGAGGCTGGCCCTCGCGTGCGGCGAGCCTCCGCTGCGGGCGCTCGAGATCGGCCTCGCGGCGGAATTGCACGACGTGGGAATGCTTTCGGTCCCTGAAGCGATCCTTGCGCGACCGGCCTCGGCCGGAAATGAAACCGAATGTGAAATTGAGGCCTACTATCGCCATACGGACGCCGGAGCGGATATCCTCCGGGAAGACGGTCATCCCCGCTTCCTCATCGCAAGGGAAGTCGCGCTTTATCACCACGCCTGGTGGGACGGCAACGGTTACCCCCGGCGCGTCGGCAGAAAGTCGATTCCACTCGCGGCAAGGATGTGCGCGGTCGCGGACACCTACGATGAGCTGGTGTGCGGGTTCCGCGCGAAGAAAGGGATGGGAATCGGAAAGGCACTGCAGGCGCTGCAGAAGAAGGCGGGCACGCGACTCGATCCGGACCTTGTGACCCGCTTCACCGCAGTCGTCGAGCAGGAGGTGCAGGACCGGGGGCTCGATCCGGCGCCCGGCCCGGGCCTCGAAGCCTTCCATCGGCTCATAGAGGCACTACAACAGGATCGAGGGGATATTTGATGAGAGGGGCTCCACTCAGCGAGCGGGACCTTCGCATGCTCGAGCTGCTCGGCAAGGGCGATTCGAGCAAGGCCATCGCGAAGAAGCTTGGCTACCGTCCCGGCACGACACGCGTCTACCTGCACGACCTGTATCGCAAGATCGGCGTGCCCAACAAGACCGTCGCGGTGATCTGGTATTTCGACCGCATCAAGAAGAACACGCCAGCCGAGCCGGAACCGCCGCCGGCGCCGGAGCTCGCGATCGAGGAAACCGTGGGAGATGTCGCGATGCGCACGGACCTCTTCACGGCGCTCGGCGCCATGAGCACGCTGCTCGGCGCATACGGAAGGACGTGGCAGGTCGCGGCGCGATTGAAAGGCACGCGCGCCGACAAGGCGATGCTCGAACGCCGGGGCAAATCGCGCCAGCTATGGGAGGCACTGCTGAAGGGCGACTTCGCCTACGGCAAGAAGCTCTTCGATGCCGGTGGCGCAGGCACGCTGCTCTTCGACTCGCCGCCCGATGGAGCGCTTCTCGCGATGCTCCTCGTCCTCGGCGGCTACTCGAACGCGGCGGATCGAACCATCGCGGAAGTCGGACGCAAGCGGCGCGCGCCCAACGGCGTCACCGTGAAGGAGCACGACCTGTTGCTCGCGGTGCGCGCCGTCGTGAACAAGGGCGAACGCGAGGCGCTCGCGCGCGTGAACCGCCTCGCGAGCGACAGCTCGGCGCCGGAAATGCGCCAGGTCGCGCTCGCGGCGCTGCATCACCTGTGCCGTGCCGACGGCGATCGCAAGGGAGCGACGCGTGCTGCCGATGCGCTATGGGCCGAGGCCGAAGCGAGCCTGCAGCAGCTGAACGCCATGGGCGAACGGCCGTTCCATCGCGCCGCCGCGGGCGTCACCACATCACCGCGTCATCGCCTCCGCCCGCGAGCGCGAGCTCCTGCTCGGTAAGGGGCCGCAGCTCTTCGACGTTTTCGTTCTCGTCCATAATGAGTCCTCGCTGATCGGAGGACTCATTTGACGCGCGCGCCCCGTGAAACGCCGCCATTAATCCCGAACGGAATTTTTCGATTCCTGGTGGCGTGCGCCGTTTTCCTGTCGCCTTTCGGCGACGTCGTGGGCGCTCCGTCGATCGGCGGCTGCCCGGTGTTCCCCTCGAACAACTACTGGAACACGGCCGTCGATACGCTGCCGGTCCACGCGAGCTCGAACACCTGGGTGAATTCGATCGGCGCCTCGGCGAAGCTCCATCCCGACTGGGGCAACGTGCTCGCCGACAACTACGGCATTCCGTACATGACCGTGGATGCGAGCCAGGCGCCCGTCGCGATCAATTTCGATTCGAACGGATATGCGGACGAAAGCGATCCGGGGCCGATGCCGATCCCGACGACAGCGCCCATCGAGGGCGGAAGCTCGAGCGACGGCGATCGCCACGTGCTCGTTATCGACACGTCGCATTGCGTGCTCTATGAGCTCTACAACGCATTTCCGTTGTTGGGCTTCGGCGGGCCCGCGTGGAGCGTCTACTCGTCCGCGAAGTTCGACTTGAACTCGAACGCGCTCCGCCCCGCGGGTTGGACATCGGCGGATGCGGCGGGCCTGCCGATCTTCCCGGGACTCGTGCGATGGGACGAGATCGCCGCCGGCGAGATCGCGCACGCGATCCGCTTCACCGCGAACAACATCTGGGGCCGCAACAACGGGCAGCAGGAATACCTGTGGCCCGCGCGCCACGCCTCCGGAAGCAGCACCGATTCCACGCGCCCTCCGATGGGCGCCCGCTTCCGCCTCAAGGCGTCGTTCGAGATCTCGTCCTTCAGCGCGAACACGCAGGTGGTGCTTCGCGCATTCAAGAAATACGGCATCGTGCTCGCCGACGGCGGCAGCAACTGGTACTTCCAGGGCGTGAGCGACACGCGATTCCCCGACACGATGTTCGACGAGCTGAAGTCGATCGCGGGCGGCAACTTCGAGGCGGTCGACACTTCGGTGATCGAGGTCGATCCGAACACGGCCGAGTCTAAGCAATCGGGCAACAACGTAGCCGTGAACGTGCAGGGCCTCTGGTGGAATTCGCCGGCGAACTCCGAATCGGGATGGGGCATCAACCTCACGCAGCAGGGCGACGTCCTCTTCGCGACATGGTTCACGTACGACGTCGACGGCACGGGCCTGTGGCTCGTCATGTCGACGAGCACGCGGACCGGCAATGCCTATACGGGCGCGCTCTATCGCACCACGGGGCCCGCGTTCAGCGCGTCGCCCTGGAACGGTAGCGGCGTCACGACGAACGCCGTCGGCACCGCGACCTTCACGTTCACCGACGGAAACACGGGAACCTTCGCCTCCACGGTGAATGGATTCACGCAGACCAAGCCGATCGTGCGCGAGCTCTTCTACACGACGGCGGCGCCGGTGTGCAGCGAGGGCGCGACACCCGGGCAGAACTACCAGGGCCTCTGGTGGAACCCGAACGAATCGGGATGGGGCGTCAACCTCACGCACCAGGCCGATACGCTCTTCGCGACGTGGTTCACGTACGACTCCAACGGCAAGGGGCTCTGGCTCGTGATGTCGAACGGCGCGAAGACGGCGCCCGGCAGCTACACGGGCGCGCTCTATCGCACGACGGGTCCGGCGTACAACGCGGCGTTCTCGTCGGCGCCGGTGAATGCGTCGCAGGTCGGCACGGCGACGTTCACGTTCAGCGATCCCAGTAACGGGACCTTCGCCTACAGCGTGAACGGCGTCTCGCAGTCGAAGGCCATCACGCGGCAGATCTTCTTCTCGACCTCGTTGGCGACGGCGTGCAATTGATGAAGCGCTACGTCTTGCCCGCCAGCAGTTTCGCGAAATCCTCCGGCGCCAGCGGGCGGCTCACCAGGTAGCCCTGGATCTCGTCGCATCCGTGCAGGCGCAGGAAATCGAGCTGCTCCTTGCGCTCCACGCCCTCGGCCACGACCTTGAGCCTCAG
This sequence comes from Usitatibacter sp., assembly GCA_035308545.1. Taxonomy (GTDB): domain Bacteria; phylum Pseudomonadota; class Gammaproteobacteria; order Burkholderiales; family Usitatibacteraceae; genus Usitatibacter. The sequence goes on along the minus strand of DATGGI010000164.1, from coordinate 60 downwards.
GCTTCGCGCGAGCTAGATCACCGCGAGCGAGATCGCCTCGTCGTCGGGCTCGGTGCCCAC
>DATGGI010000163.1:0-58093 GCA_035308545.1 Usitatibacter sp. | reverse complement strand
TCAGCACCTGCGCGCGGAAGAACGCCGGCACGAACGCGTCCTGGCCGCCCTTGGTGATGTTGGATTGGTACCGGGTCACGACCGACGTGAACGCCGCGAGGTAAGCGCGGCGCGCGTCGCCGATCGCGCCCTTGGCGGCGGTGTCGAACGCGGCTCCCGAGGCCTTCTGGTAGCGCGCCTTGAACTGCGCGACGAGCGCGTCCGGCGTGACCTTGTCCTTCTCGGCCTTGCCGCTGTTGATCGCGGGCTGGAGGTCGCCGATCACCGCCGTTCCTTCGGTGACGAGCAGCTTCACTTCCTGGGCGACCTGCTTGCCGCTTTCTTCGTTCAGTTGCGCGCCGGCCATCTGGGCCGACATCGCGAGAAGGACGGCGAGCAACGATGCCATGAATCGGAGCATGGGATTCTCCTGTTCTTCGTGAGGGGTGCGCGTCGCAGAGGCTACCACGGGGCAAGCCGCGCCTGTGTGACGTCTCTCACTCTGGGAATGCAGGTTTCGCGCGAACTTTGCGAGAATGCCGGGATGCTCCGGCACTTCCTTCCCGTTGCGCTCGCTTGCGCGGTCCTTGCCTCGGGCCCGGCGTGGTCCGAGTGGACGCCCACTCGCGCGGTCCGTCTCGTCGTCCCATTCGCGCCCGGGGGCCAGCCCGACATCGTGGCGCGCGCCCTGGCCGAGCCGCTTTCGCGCGTGTTGGGCCAGCCGGTGGTCGTGGAGAATCGCCCCGGCGCCGGAGGCAACATCGCCGCGGACTTCGTCGCGAAATCCGCGCCCGACGGACACACGCTGCTCGTCGGCACCAACGGCCCGCTCGCGGTGAGCCCCGCGCTCTATCGCAACCTGCCCTACGATCCGCTGAAGGACTTCGCGCCCATCACGCTCGTTGGGACGTCGCCCAATCTCATCGCGGTCAACGCATCGCTCGGGATCTCGACGCTCGGCGAGCTCGTGGCGCGGGCGAAGGCGCAGCCCGGAAAGCTCAACTACTCCTCGGTCGGCAAGGGCAGCATCTCGCAGCTCTCGATCGAGCTGCTCGACAGCGTGGCCGGGATCACGATGGTGCACATTCCCTACAACGGCGGCGCGCCCGCGGTGACCGCGCTCGTCGCGGGCGACGTGCAGGTGCTTTCGCTCAATCCGACGGCGCTCATTGCGCAAGTCGAATCCGGCAAGGTGCGCGTCGTGGCGCAGACCTCCGCGCATCGCTCGCCCCTCGTCGCGAGCGTTCCCACGGTCGCCGAGAGCGGCTATCCGGGATTCGAGGCCACGGTGTGGATGGCGGTGATGGCGCCGTCGGCCACTCCGCGCGAGGCCGTCGCGCGCTTGAATGCGGAGCTGGTGAAGATCATCCGCGACCCGCAGGTGAAGCGCTCGCTCTGGGATCGGCAATGGATCGATCCGGCCGGGAGCACGCCCGCGGAGGTGACGGCGATCCTGCGCGCCGAGGCCGCCAAGTGGGCCCGCATCGTGAAGGACGCGGGAATCGAGGTCGAATGAGCTCGAGCCTGCCCGCCCTCGCCTGGCGATTCGACGCGAGCTTGCGCGAGGTGCCCGTCGATCCCGCGGCATTCGCGCGCGAGGTCGATGCACGCGTGGACGACATCACCGCGGCGCGCTCGCAGCCGGCGAGGCTCCTGTCGATGCTGCTCGAGGCGACGCCGATGCTGCGTATCGCGGGCCGCATCGACGAAGCGCGCAAGACCGCGTCGGCCGCGATCGCGCTCGCCGAGCTCGTCGAGGATCGCGGCGCGGAATTCGCGGGACAGCTCTCGCTCGCGCAACTCATGCGGCACGACCGGCACTACGAGATCTCGACGCCGCTCTTCGAGCAGCTCGTCGCCCGGGGCCGCGCGATGCAGGAGCATTCCGGATGCCTGCACGAAGTCCTCTTCGAAGCGGGCCGCGACCTCCTCGAGCAACGCCGCTTCGCGCAGGCCGCGCGTTTTTTCCGCGAATCACAATCCCTGCGCCGCACGCTGGGCCGCGAGGACCTGCTCGAGATCACGGCCGACGCGATCCGCCTCTGCTCGGAGACCCGCTAGAGCGGCAGCACTCGCGACGGATCGGGCCGCCGCGCGAACTCGTGGAACGCCTCGGCGAGCCGGTCGCTCTCGGCGATCGCGCTGCGCCAGTACTTCATGCGTCCCGCGTCGTCGCCTTCGAAGCGCGCGAAATCCCGCCGATCGGGGAGCTTGCCGTGGGGAAGCTTCTCCAGGTACTGCCTCGAAGGCGAAACGAGCACCACGTTGTCGAGCCAATCGCCGCTCGCGCGCCGCCACGGCAGTCCCTTGTCGAGCCAGCCCGGAACGATGCGGTCGACGAAGTGCGGATAGAGCACGAGGCCTTCGGCCCGGTGCCACGGGAGGTGCAGGTGATAGTCGATGATGCCGCCGTCCCAGTAGATGCCCTCGGGCGCACGCGGAATGTCAGCGACGCCTTCAAGCACGAGCGGGATCGAGGCCGATGCGAGCAACGCCTCGCCGAGATTCGAGCGATCGAGCGCGACCACGTGCGTGCGGAACGCATCGAAGCGCTGGTCCCCGTCGAGGAACGCCAGGCGCTCGCGCGGATCGTGGAAGACCGTGCGATCGATGAAGCGCGCGAGATGGCGCCGGCCCACCACGTTGGCCATGGCCGCCATCCCGAATCCGACAGTCGTCGAGGCGCGCGAAGCGCGCGTGAGCGGCCAGCGCCCGCGCACCGCGAGGATGTGCAGCCGGTAGTGCGGATGGGCGAGGATCTCGTCCTCGCGTCCCGCGAAGAGGCGAACGAGCATCGCGCGCGCCGACTGCGACACGAGGCGTGCGCTGGGCCGTGGCGGATAGCGCTGCTCCGTGTATGCATTCGTGAAAGCCGCGAGCGCGGCGACCGGATCCGCGAGGCACGCCGCCGCGAAGCGCCAAGCGCCGATCGACGAGCCCACGAGGTGGCGAACGCCCGGCGCCGAGGGAAGCCACTCGCCGAAGATCGCGCGATCGAGGCCGGCGATGCCCAGCCCCTTGGGGCCGCCGGCGGCGCCGGGGACCATGGTGAAATCCGAGGGAGCCATTCCCGCATCGCGGATACGCGCGAGGGCACGCTTTCCGGCGCGAATGGTGAGGGCGGAATTTGGCATCATGCGGAACGCATTTTCTCATTCCCACGCCATCCCGCCATGTCTTCGCGCCTGTTCTCCCCGCTCACCCTGCGCTCGGTCACCTTCCACAACCGCATCTTCGTCTCGCCCATGTGCCAGTACTCGAGCGAGGACGGCATGCCCAACAACTGGCATCTCGTGCACCTCGGAAGCCGCGCCGTGGGCGGGGCGTCGCTGGTGTGCGTCGAAGCCAGCGGCGTCACGGCCGACGGGCGCATCACGCCTTGGGACGCGGGAATCTGGTCGGCGGCCCACGGCCGCGCCTGGAAGCCGGTCGCCGATTTCATCCGCGATCATGGCGCCGTGCCCGCGATCCAGCTCGCGCATGCAGGCCGCAAGGCCTCGTGCAACAAGCCATGGCTCGGCGGAAAAGCGCTCGCGCCTTCCGAAGGTGGATGGCAAACCCTGGGGCCCAGCGAGATCGCGTTCGGCCACTATCCGCCGCCGCGAGCGATGACGATCGCGGAGATCCGCCGCACGGTCGACGAGTTTCGCAGCGCGGCGCGCCACGCGCTCGAGGCGGGCTTCGACGTGGTCGAAGTGCACGGCGCCCATGGCTACCTGCTCCACTCGTTCTGCTCGCCGCTATCGAATCTTCGCAACGACGACTACGGCGGCTCGCTCGAAAAGCGCATTCGCCTGCCGCTCGAGGTGGCGCGCGCCGTGCGCGAGGTGTGGCCGGACGACAAGCCCGTCTTCTATCGCGTCTCGTCGAGCGACTGGTTCGAAGGCGGGTGGGACATCGAGCAGACCGTCGCCCTGTGCAAGCGCCTGCGCGAGATCGGCATCGACCTCATCGACTGCTCGAGCGGCGGCAACATCCACGACCAGAAGATCGCGCTCGGGCCGGGCTACCAGGTGCCGTTCGCCGAGGCGATCCGCGCCGGCGCGGGAATTCCCACGGGCGCGGTCGGTCTCATCACGGACGCGACGCAGGCCGAGCAGATCGTGTCTCTCGGCCGGGCGGACGCGGTGTTCCTCGCGCGTGCGCTGCTGCGCGACCCCTATTGGCCGCGCCACGCGGCGAAGGCGCTCGGCGTCGACGTCCCGTGGCCCGACCCCTACAAGCGCGCCGACGTGAGCCCGCTCGGAAGGTAGAATCGAGCGCTTCCAAGGAGACGATGCGATGATCGACCTGTACTACTGGACCACGCCCAACGGGCACAAGATCACGATGTTCCTGGAGGAAGCGGGCATCGCCTACACGCTCAAGCCCATCGCGATCGGCAAGGGCGACCAGTTCGATCCCGCGTTCCTGAAGATCTCGCCGAACAACAAGATCCCCGCGATCGTCGATCACGCGCCCGCCGACGGCGCGAAGCCGGTCAGCGTGTTCGAGTCGGGCGCGATCCTGCTCTACCTCGCGGGAAAGACCGGGCAGTTCATCCCGAAGGACCTGCGCGGCCAGGTGGAGACGCTCGAGTGGCTCATGTGGCAGATGGGCGGGCTCGGCCCGATGCTCGGGCAGAACCACCACTTCGCCATGTACGCGCCGGAGAAGATTCCCTACGCGATCGATCGCTACGTGAAGGAAACGTCGCGGCTGTACGGCGTGCTCAACAAACGCCTGGGCGGACGCGACTTCATCGTCGGCAAGCAGTACACGATCGCCGACATGGCGTCCTATCCGTGGATCAATCCGCAGCGCCAGGGGCAGGACATCGACGAATTCCCGAACCTGAAGCGCTGGCTTGCCGCGATTCGCGCGCGTCCCGCGACCGTGCGGGCCTACGCGCGCGCGGCGGAAGTGAACCCGAACCCGAAACCCATCCGGACCGAGGAGGAACGCAAGATCCTCTTCGGCCAGGACAAATCGGTCGTGAAGTAGGGCTACTCGTCCTTCGCCGCGGTCTGGGCGTCGTTGATCTTCTTCATCACGGCGTTGTAGTCGTTGATGATCGTGTTGGCCGCGGCCTCGTTGGCCTTCACCGCCGCGGTGCGGTCGGCGAGGTAGGCGTTCACGCAATCCTTGTACGTATCCAGCTCCTTGCGGAAGGACTTGGCGCGGTTGTCCGACTGCAGCGCGAGCTTGCCGGGATATTCCGGCTTGGGATCGCACTTGGGCGGCGGGACCGCGGTTGCGGCGGCATCGGCCGCGTGGACGGCGGGAATCGCGAAGCAGATCGCGAGGGCGGCGACAACGGTGGCTCTTTTCATTGGCAAAGCCTCTTGGGGTGAGGGCGGTATTTTACTTCAGTCGGGGACGGGCACCGTGTAGTTCAACGCGAGGCGGCCGCCGTCGGGATACAGCGTCTGTCCCGTCATGTAGGACGCTTCGTCGCTCGCGAGGAACACCGCGACGCCCGCGATTTCGCCGGGCTCTCCCATGCGGCCCATCGGCGTGCGCGAGAGGATCTTGCGTTCGGCTTCGCGATTTCCGAGCACCGCGGTCTTCGCGAGCTCCGTGAGGATCGTGCCGGGCCCGATCCCGTTCACGCGGATGCCATGCGGCGCGAGCGACACCGACATCACCTTGGTGAGCTGGTTGATGGCGCCCTTGGAGACCACGTAGGGCACCTGGTTGGGAATGGCGAGCACCGCGTTCACGCTCGACATGTTGATTATCGTTCCGCCGCCGCCCTGCCTCACCATCTGCCGCGCCGCCGCCTGGCCCGCGAGGAACACGCCCTTCAGGTTCACGCCGATCACGCGATCGAAGTCGGCTTCGGCGAGGTCGAGGAAATCCGCCGCGTGGACGATGCCGGCGTTCGCGACGAGGATGTCGAGACGGCCGAACGCTTCCACCGTGGCGGCGACGGCGCGATCCACGTCGGCCTTGCGCGACACGTCGCACGCGGCGTGCGCGGCCTGCTTTCCTTGCGCGCGCAGCGATTCGGCGGCGCGCTTCGCCGCGTCGCCATTCACGTCCGCGAGCATCACGCGGGCGCCCTCGTTCGCGAGCGCCTGCGCGCACGCGAGCCCGATGCCCTGCGCGGCGCCGGTCACGAGCGCGACCTTGTTCTCGAGTCTCATGGGATTACTTCGAGTCGGGCTTCGCCGCGGGCTTGCCGACCTCGGGCTTCGAGGTCTGGACCTGGATCGGCTGCATGAGCGGCTGGATCCCGATGTCGTTGCCGGTCGAGGCGCTGCTGCCCCCGCCTTCCTTCGCCGCGTCGGCCACCTTGGCGCAGAAGTCGTCGAGCGACTTCGGGCATTCCTTCTTCGCGCGCGCATACACGGTCGGCCGGTCGTCCTTGGCCGCGGGGCTGCGCAGGTGATTCAGGAGGAAGTCCATGTATTCCGGATCCTTCTGCGCGGCCGCGGCGTATTCCGCAACGCCTTTCCAGTCGACCACGAGCCTCAGCAGCGCGTCGGTGAACAGGTCGGCGACGTCGCCCGTGTCGCATTGCCGGTAGTCGCCCCAGGCCTTGCGAAGCTGCGCCCACGTGACGACCTTGTCGATGGAGCGTTGCGCGTTGCCGATGTCGGCGCGCGTGCACTGCTTGTCGGCGGCGAGGACCGGGATGCCCCCAAGCATCGCGATCACGGCAAATGCGGACAGCGTTTTCTTGTTCTTCATCAGGCGGCCTTTCCGGAACGTTGACCCTGGGCGAGACGCTCGCGCACGGCCCGGGCGATGCCCGGCGCGTCGAGCCCGCAATCGGCGAGGAGCAGTTGCGCATCGCCATGCTCCACGAAATGATCGGGCAATCCGAGCATCAGCACCTGCGACGCGAGGCCCTGGGCAGCGAGGGACTCGGCGACCGCCGCGCCGGCGCCGCCGCGAATCACGTTCTCCTCGATCGTGACCAGCAGGTCGTGCGACGTCGCGAGGCGGAAGACGAGCTCGTCGTCGATGGGCTTCACGAAACGCATGTTCGCGACCGTCGCGTTCAGCTCCTGCGCCGCCTCGAGCGCCGGAGCGACCATCGAGCCGAACGCGAGGATCGCCACGCGCTTTCCCTCGCGGCGTATCTCGCCTCGCCCGACGGGCAGCGCCTTCATGGCGGCCTGCACTTCGACGCCGGGTCCGGCGCCGCGAGGATAACGAACGGCCGTCGGCGCGTCGATCGAGAACGCGGTGAAGAGCATCTGGCGGCACTCGTTCTCGTCGGCGGGCGCCATCACCGTCATGTTGGGAATCGCGCGCAGGTACGAAAGGTCGAACGCGCCGTGATGCGTGGGACCGTCGGCGCCGACGAGCCCGCCGCGGTCCATCGCGAAAACCACGGGCAGGTTCTGCAATGCCACGTCGTGGATCAGCTGGTCGTAGGCTCGCTGCAGGAACGTCGAGTAGATCGCGACGACAGGCTTCATTCCCTCGACGGCGAGACCCGCGGCGAACGTGACCGCGTGCTGCTCGGCGATGCCCACGTCGAAATAGCGTTCGGGATATTGCTGCGAGAACTTCACCAGGCCCGAGCCTTCGCGCATGGCGGGCGTGATGCCGATCAGGCGGGCGTCCGCCTTCGCCATGTCGCAGAGCCAGTCGCCGAACACCTGCGTGTACGCGGGCTTCGGCTTCGCGTTGCTCGCGGGTTTCGACTTCACGATGCCCACGCCCGGATCGAACTTGCCGGGGCCGTGGTAGGTGATCGGATCTTCCTCGGCGTAGGCGTAGCCCTGGCCCTTGCGCGTCACGACATGGAGGAATTGCGGGCCCGGGAGGCGCTTCACGTTCTGCAGCGTGTCGATGAGCACGTCGAGGTTGTGCCCGTCGATCGGTCCGGTGTAGTTGAAGCCGAATTCCTCGAAGAGCGTCGACGGCGTGATCATGCCCTTGGCGTGCTCCTCGATGCGCTTGGCGAACTGCTTCATCGGCGGCGAGACCGAATCGAGGACCTTCTCCGCGGTCTTCTTGGTCGCCGCGTAGAAGCGGCCCGACATCAGCTTGGCGAGGTAGTTGTTGAGCGCGCCGACATTCTCGGAGATCGACATGTCGTTGTCGTTCAGGATCACGATCACGTTGGCGCCGGCCTGCTTCGCATTGTTGAGCGCCTCGAAGGCCATGCCCGCGGTCATCGCGCCGTCGCCGATCACGGCGATCACGCGATTGTCGAGCCCGCGCCGGCGCGCCGCCACGGCCATGCCGATGGCCGCTGAGATCGACGTGGAGGAATGCGCCGTGCCAAACGTGTCGTAGGGGCTTTCCTCGCGGCGCGGGAATCCGGCGATGCCGCCCTTCTGCCGCAGGCTGCCCATTCCCTCGCGACGCCCGGTGAGGATCTTGTGCCCGTAGGTCTGGTGGCCCACGTCCCAGATCAGCTTGTCCGCCGGCGTATCGAAGACGTAGTGCAGCGCGATGGTGAGCTCCACCGTGCCGAGGTTGGAGGACAGGTGCCCGCCCGTGGCCGAAACCGAATGCACGATGAACGCACGCAGCTCCCCCGCCAGCCCGGGAAGCTGCCGCCGGTCGAGGCGCCGGAGCTCGGCCGGATCGTTGATGGACTCGAGGAGGGGGAAATTGGCCATCGAATGCACCATTCTAGCGCCGGCGGTGGACGATGAAGTCCGCGACCTGGCGCAGGCGTTCGGCGCGGGAACCGAAGCCCTCGACGGCCCCGAGCGCGTCACCCAGCAATTCCTCGGCGAAACGCCGCGCCTCGGAGAGCCCCATGAGCGTCGTGTACGTGGGCTTGCCGGCTGCCTTGTCCTTGCCCGCGGTCTTGCCGAGCGAGCTGGCGTCGCCTTCCTCATCGAGGATGTCGTCGACCACCTGGAAAGCGAGGCCCACGCACTTGGCATAGCGGTCGAGGTGCGCGAGCTCCTCCTTGGCCGGCGCGCCGCCGCAACGCGCGCCCATCACGACCGACGCGCGGATGAGCGCCCCGGTCTTGAGGATGTGCATGAACTCGAGCTCGGGGAGCGGAATCCCCTTGCCCACGGATTCGAGGTCGATCGCCTGGCCGCCCGCCATGCCGCGCGAGCCGCACGCCGTGGCGAAGAGCTCGATCATCTCGAGCTGCGCCGCCGCATCGTCGGCGAGGCGCGCCTGGGCGAGCTGCTGGAACGCGAGGCTTTGCAGCGCGTCTCCCGCGAGGAGCGCCGTGGCCTCGTCGAATTCCACGTGGCAGGTGGGCTTGCCGCGGCGAAGCACGTCGTCGTCCATGCATGGCAGGTCATCATGGATGAGCGAGTACGCGTGGATCATCTCGATCGATCCGGCCACGACGTCGAGGCGTTTCGGATCGGCTCCAGTCACCTCGCCCGCTCCGTACACGAGCATCGCGCGAACGCGCTTGCCGCCCCCGAGCGTCGAGTAACGCATCGCATCGTGCAGGCGCGACGGCGTGACGCGCGAAGCCGGAAGCTGCTCCGACAACACGCTCTCCGCGCGGGTAGCGACGTCGCGCGACCACGCGTCGAATTCGGGCGCGCTCACTTCGCTTCGGGCTTGAAGTCGCGCAGCGTCTCGCCGTCGAGCACCGCGATGCGCGCCTGGGCGTCCGAGAGCTTCGACTCGCAGTACTTGATGAGCTCGGCGCCGCGTTGGTAGGCCGTGAGCGATTCCTCGAGCGGGAGCTTGCCTTCTTCCATGCGCGCGACGAGGGATTCGAGCTCTTCGAGGGCCTTCTCGAAGGTGAGTCCGGCCGCGGCCGGCGGGGTCGTTGAAGCTGCCATGGCCGCTATTCTACCCTTGCGGAAATTTCGCTGAAGGTCTTGAAAAATAAGGCCTCTTGGCCCAAAATAGACGCAGTAGCAAAATCCGTCGGGACGGAGCTGCAGAGTTAAAAGCTAGCTGACTCGATTAGCCCGCGTTGTTTCCATCTTCATCTGTATTGGAGGTGTCGATAATGACGGACCTCGCGAGTCAAAAAAAGCTCACGCGGGCCAATCCCCATCTGCCGCTTTCGTGGTATTTCGACCCGAAAGTCGCGGAACTCGAAGCGAAGTTCCTGTTCGAGCGCGGTCCCTGTTATGTCGGCCATTCGCAGATGGCGCCGAATTCGGGCGACTATCGCGTGCTCGACTGGCGCGCGAACGGCGCGTGGTCGCTCGTGAACAACGGCGGCCGCCACGACCTCGTGTCGAACGTGTGCCGCCATCGCCAGGCCATCATGCTGAAGGGCGCGGGCTCGTTGCCCGGCGGCACCATCACGTGCCCGCTGCATCGCTGGAGCTACGAAGGCACCGGCAAGCACATCGGCGCGCCCGATTTTCCGGACATGCCGTGCCTGGACCTTCCGCGCCAGGAGCTGCAGCAGTGGAACGGCATGCTCTTCAACGGCAAGCGCACCGTGGCGAAGGATCTCGCGCGGCTCGGCGTCGCGAAGGAGCTCGACTTCGAAGGCTACGTGCTGAACAAGGTCGAGACCATCGAGTACGACTTCAACTGGAAGACGTTCATCGAGGTCTACCTCGAGGACTACCACGTGGGTCCCTTCCATCCGGGACTGGGCCGTTTCGTCACGTGCGCCGACCTCAAGTGGGAATTCGGCGACTGGCACAGCGTGCAGACCGTCGGCGTGAACCAGCGCCTCGGCACGCCGGGCTCGGATACCTACAAGCAGTGGCACGAGCAGGTGCTCAAGTACCGCAACGGCGAGCCGCCGCCCCACGGCGCGATCTGGCTCACCTACTACCCGAACGTGATGGTGGAGTGGTACCCGCACGTCCTGGTGATCTCCACGCTATACCCGCGCGGACCGGAGAAGCACCTGAACGTGGTGGAGTTCTACTACCCCGAGGAGATCGCGCTCTTCGAACCGGATTTCATGGCCGCGCAGCAGAAGGCGTACCACGAGACGGCGATCGAGGATGAGGAGATCTGCATCCGCATGACCGAGGGACGCCGCGCGCTGCTACTCGATGGACGCGAAGAACATGGGCCGTACCAGTCGCCGATGGAAGACGGCATGGTCCATTTCCACGAGTTCATCCGCCGCGAGATCGCGCAGCACGCGGAGCCGATTCGCTGATCTCCTAGCGCAGGCGGCGCCTCGCGACGAATCCCGTGGCGAGCACCAGCATCGCGAGCAAGGCGAGTGCGCGCGCATCGAGCGTCGGGATTCGCAGGGCACCTGCGCCCGGCCCGCCCTGGTCCACGATCGTGCCGTCGGCGACCAGGTCGTCGTCGCCCAGGCCGCCGTCCGTGATCGTGAACGTCACCGTGTTGCCGGTGATCGTCGCCGGCATCACGTACCAGTGCGGAGTGTGGTTCGCAGCCGTCGGCCCGTATTTCCAGTATTGCGTTCCCGCCGGCAGCGCCTGCGGATAGGCGATCGACAACGTCACCGTGCTACCCACCGTGCATCCGGTCACCGAGAAGTCGAACAGGCCATGCGGGAACATGATGGCCGACGACGGGGTCGTCGGCGGAATGGGCGGCGCTCCCGGTGGCGGACCGATGAATTGCGGGCCCGAGAACGTGCACGCGCCCGTCCCGGCCAGCGTGGCGGTGATCGTGCCGGTTCCCGTGGCGCTGGGGCCCGAGAACGTCACGAGAGCGAGCGTATCGGTGTCCGTCGCCGAGTTGTTGCCCGGCGTGGGATCCGTGACGCCCGCGGGCGCCGTGATCGTCGCGGTGTTGCTCAGCGTGCCGGTCGCGCCCACGTTGATCGCCGCGCTCGCCGTATAGGTGACGCTGCCTCCCGAGGGCAGGTTCACCGTGTCGTTGATGTTGCCCGCACCCGATGCCGTGCACGTGCCGCCGCCCGCGCCGACGCAAGTCCACGTGGCCGTGAGCGCCGCGGGGAATGTATCGGCGACTGTCGCGCCCGTCGCGTTGGAGGGCCCGGCGTTGCTCGCCGTGATCGTGTACGTCACCGATGATCCGGGATGCGCGGTGGTGACGCCGTCGGTCACCGTGATCGCGAGATCGGCGCTCGCCCCGAGCGTATCGCTGTCCGTCGCGGAGTTGTTGCCGAGATTCGGATCCGTCACTCCGCCCGGTACCGCGATCGTCGCCGTGTTGCTCAACGTGCCGGTCGCCGCCGCGCTGATCGTGGCGCTCGCGGTATAGGTGACGCTTCCTCCCGCCGGGAGATTGACCGTGCTGTTGATGTTGCCCGCGCCAGACGCCGTGCAAGTGCCTCCGCCCGCGCCGACGCACGTCCAGGTCACCGTGAGCGAGGCCGGGAACGTGTCGGCGACTGTCGCGCCCGTCGCGTTGGATGGACCCGCGTTGCTTGCGGTGATCGTGTAAGTCACCGATCCGCCGGCAGTCGCGGTGGTGACGCCATCGGTCACCGTGATCGCGAGATCGGCGCTCGCCGCGAGCGTGTCGGAGTCCGTCGCCGAGTTGTTGCCCGGATTCGGATCCGTCACTCCGCCTGGTGCGGCGATCGTCGCAGTGTTGCTCAACGTGCCCGTCGCGCCCGCGCTGATCGTGGCGCTCGCGGTGTAGGTGACGCTTCCTCCCGCCGGGAGATTGACCGTGTTGTTGATGTTGCCCGAGCCGGAAGCCGTGCACGTGCCGCCGCCCGCGCCGACGCACGTCCATGTCACCGTGAGCGAGGCCGGGAACGTGTCGGCGACTGTCGCGCCGGTCGCATTGGATGGGCCCGCGTTGCTCGCGGTGATCGTGTAGGTGACCGATCCGCCGGAGGTGGCTGTCGTCACGCCGTCGGTCACCGTGATCGCGAGATCGGCGTTCGCCCCGAGCGTATCGGTATCCGTCGCGCTGTTGTTGCCGGGATTCGGGTCCGTCACTCCGCCCGGTACGGCGATCGCCGCCGTATTGCTCAACGTGCCGGTCGCCGCCGCGCTGATCACGGCGCTCGCCGTGTAGGTGACGCTGCCACCCGGAGGCAGGTTCACCGAGTCGTTGATGTTGCCGCTGCCCGAGGCCGTGCACGTGCCGCCGCCCGCGCCGACGCAAGTCCACGTCACGGTGAGCGCTGCCGGGAACGTATCTACAACCGTGGCGCCCGTCGCCGTGACAGGGCCTAAGTTGCTCGCGGTGATCGTGTAGGTGACCGACCCGCCCGGTGTAGCGGTCGTCACGCCGTCGGTCACTGTGATCGCGAGATCCGCAGCGGGGACGATCGCGACGCTGTCGGTCGCCAGGTCGTTCGTGGCATTTGCATCGGGCCCCGTCGTCGACGGCCCGACATGGGCGGCGTTGACGAGCGTGCCCGTCGCCGCGGCGCTCACGCTGCCGCTGACCGTATAGACGACCTGCGCTCCCGCGGGGATGTTGACCAGGTCGCCGATGTTGCCCACGCCCGATGCCGTGCAGGTGGCGCCACCCGTGCCGACGCACGACCAGCTCGCCGTGGTGATCGCCGCTGCAAATGAATCGGTCACAGGGGCGTTGAATGCGTCCGACGGGCCGTTGTTGGTCACCGTGATCATGTAACCGACGGTGCCGCCGGCCGTCACGACCGGCGTGGTGCGGACCATCGCGATGCCGAGGTCCGCCTGCGGCGTGAGGGTGTCGGTGTCGCTCGCGGAGTTGTTGCCCGGGGTTGCGTCCGGATCCGGCGAAGAGATGCTGACCGTATTGGTCATCGAGCCGAGCTGGGAAGACTTGACCATTCCCTGCACGGAAAGGTGGACCTCCGTGAGCGGAAAGATGCTCACGGTGGTGCTGATGTCTCCAGCGCCCGCAGGTGCGGCACAGGAACTCCCGGGGTCGGGCGTGCAGGTCCAGGTGACGCCGGTCAGGAAAGATGAGACCGCATCAACGACAGACACGTTGAACGCCGTCGATGGGCCGTTGTTGGTCAGGATGACCTGGTAGGTCACGATCGATTGGCCCGGGACCGCCGTCGCCACGCCGTCATCGACCACCAGGACGCCGATGTCCACGCTCTCCAGGATCGTGTCGGGGGGGTCCGAGCCCACGTCGTTGGCGGGGTTCGTATCTCCCGCGGCCGAGACTGTGACTGTATTGGCGAAAACGCCGGTGGCAGAGGGGCTGATCTGCACAGCCACCAGGTAGGTCACAAGGCCGCCCGCCAGGACGTTCACCGTCTCGTGGATATCACCCGTCCCGCTGCCCGTGCAGGAGCTGCCGGTTGAAGCGACACAGTTCCAGGTGACCGACGAAGCGAAGGCCCCGAAGACATCCGTGACTGTCGCGCCGATTGCGTCCGCCCCGCCCTGGTTCTGGATTTGGAAAACGTAGATGGTGCTCATGCCGGCAGTGACTGTCGTCGTCGAGTCGTCGACGCTGATCACCGCGAGGTCCGGGGCCGCCGCCCGGACATTCAGGGCAGCGAGCGCCAGCGCGACAAGGAGACCGCATGCCGCGAACCTGGCATGGCGAAGGAGACTCATGGGGGACCGCCTTCCGGATTGTTGTTCTATTGGTCGTTGTCGAATTCGTGCACCACGGCCCACAGGGTAGCGAACGTGTATTGCGGGAAATCCGCGTGAAGCTCTTCGTAGTCTTCCGCGCGCACCGGCTCGCGCTCCTTGCCCTTGCGGATGGCGAACCAGCGCTGCTGGATCTTCTCACGGATCGCGTGGGGCGGCATCGAAGGGCGGCGCAGGTTGGAGCTCGTGCCGGAGAAGAGGCGCCGCTTCAGCGTGACGTCCGCCGATGAGATGCGGAAAAGTTTCGTGAGCATCGTCGAGGTCGCGCCATGCGTCACGAAGAACTCGAGCTGGCGCGAGCGCTTGCTGAGATAGTCGACCTGGCGAAGCCCATGCTCGAGCGAGCCCACGTCGATCTGGACGGCCACGCGCGGCTCGGTCATCTCGGCGAGCTTCACGAGCTCCGCCGACGAGATCGCGGCGAGCTCCTCGGCCTGCTCGGCCGTGAACCCTTCCGGCGGCGGAGTCTTGTCGTGCGCGGATTGCTGCAACTCGCGAATGAGCTGGCCAAGCACGAGCAGCCGGAGCTGCTGGTCGCGGATCACGATCATGGAGCCTCCCTGCAACCGCTGATTTTTTGTTGTGCGACGCTTCTGCCCTGCGAGTAACAAATTGCTACTCGCGCCGCGCGAAGTCAACCGGAAATCCAATGTCTTTCGCGGCTGTGGATAGACCTGTGGAAAACTCGCGGCCGGCCCTCCCGGCTGCCAGCGGAAGTTAGTCCTCTTCCTGGTGCAGCTTGAATTGCGAGGCGAGCTGCGCCTGCATCTGCGGCGGCACCGGCGCGTAGTGGCTGAACTCCATCGTGTAGGCGCCCTGGCCGCCGGTGACGGAACGAAGCCGCGACTGGTACTCGGTCACTTCCGAGAGCGGCACCATGCCCTTGATCGCCATCAGGTCCCCGCCCGTGGATTCCGTGCCGGTCACCTGGCCGCGCTTGCTGGAGATGTCGGACGCGAGGTCGCCCACGAAGCGGTCGGGGGCCGTGATCTCGATGTTCACGATGGGCTCGAGCATGATCGGCGAGGCCTTGAGGATCGCGTCCACCACGGCCTTGCGGCCCGCGGTCACGAACGCGATCTCCTTCGAGTCCACGTCGTGGCTCTTGCCGTCGTAGACGATGACCTTGAGGTCTTCGACGGGATAGCCCGCGACCACGCCATGGTCGAGCGCCTGCTTCACGCCCTTCTCGACCGCGGGGATGAACACCGTGGGAATCACGCCGCCCTTCACCTCGCTCGCGAACTGGAAGCCCGTGCCGCGCGCGAGCGGCTCGATCTTGAGGAACACCTCGCCGAACTGGCCCGCGCCGCCGGTCTGCTTCTTGTGGCGGCAGTGGCCCTCGCTTCGCTTGGTTACCGTCTCGCGATAGGGAATCTTCGGCGGCTTGGTCGCCACGTCCATCTTGTATTGCGACGCGAGCTTCTCGAGCTTCGTGCGCATGTGCAGGTCGCCCAGCCCGCGGATCACGGTCTCGTGAGTCGTGGGATGGCGCTCGACCCAGAGGCAGGGATCTTCCACCTCGAGCTTGTGCAGCACGTCGAAGAGGCGCTGCTCGTCGCCCTTCTTCTTCGTCTCGACCGCGATCGAGTGCATCGGCGTCGGGAATTCCAGCGAGCGCAGGCGGATGTGGTCTTCGTCGTGGGAATCGTGAAGCACGGAATTGAAATCGATCTCCTCGATCTTGGTGACCGCGCCGATGTCGCCGGGCACGAGCGAATCGACTTCCACGTAATCCTTGCCTTGCAACTGGTAGAGGTGCCCGGTCTTGAAGGGCTTCTTGCCCTCGCCGATGTAGAGCTGCGTGTCCTTGCTGATGGTGCCCTGGTGCACGCGGAACACCGCGACCTTGCCCACGTACGGATCCATGATGATCTTGAAGACATGCGCGAGCACGTGCTTCTTCGGGTCGGGCTCGGCGTGGAACTCCTCGCCCTCGCTCGTCGCGGACCTGAGGAACGGCGGCGGATTGCTTTCGGTCGCGTTGGGCGCGAGCTTCGCGAGGATGTCGAGGAATTCGGGAACGCCGGCGCCGGTGCGGGACGATGCGAAGCACACGGGAACGAGGTGGCCTTCGCGCAGCGCCTTCTCGAAGGGCGCGTGCAGCTGCTCGGGAGAAAGCTCCTCGCCCTGGTCCAGATAGATCGCCATCAGGTCCTCGTCGACTTCGACAACCTGGTCGACGAGCGCCGAGTGCGCCGCCTTCACCGTGGAGAAATCCGCGTCGCCGTCGGGATTGAAGAAACAGTCGACCACGTCCTTGCGGCCATGGGCCGGAAGGTTGATCGGCAGGCATTCCTTGCCGAAGACTTCCTGGATGCGCGCAAGCAGGCCTTCGAGGTCGACGTTCTCGGCGTCGATCTTGTTGATGAGGATCATGCGGTCGATGCCGCGCTTGGCCGCGGCGCGCATCATCCGCGTCGTGTTGAGCTCGATGCCGTTCTGCGCGTTGACGACGATGACGGCGAGGTCCACGCCCGCGAGCGCCGCGATCGATTGCCCGGCGAAATCCGGCATGCCGGGCGTGTCGACGAGATGGACGTGGATGCCTTTGTAGGGGAAGTTGACGATCGACGAGTTGAGCGAGTGGCCGTAGGTCTTCTCGAGGGGATCGAAGTCGGCGACTGTGGAGCCACGCTCGGTGCTGCCCATCGCGCCGATCACTCCCGTCTTCCACAGCAGGGCTTCGGTCAAGGTGGTCTTGCCCGCCCCGCCGTGGCCCACTAGAGCCACGGTGTGGATGTTCTCGGTGGTGTATTTCGCCATGGCGATGACTCCTTCCTGCTGCTTCGCAGCAAAAAATAGTCGCGGGGGATGTGAAGCCTAGATTACACCGGCGCAAAAGCTTATGCCGAGATCTCCAGCTGGACCGTGGCGCGATCTCCGGCGAGGGCCTGGGCGACCATCAGATAGGCGCGAATCGCCGAGCGCGCGTTCTCAACGGCCTCGACTTCGCTCGCGCCGCGCGCGATGCAGCCGGGCAAGTCGAGCACCTGCGCGAAGTAGCTGCCCTTCGCGCGGTGGATCGCGATGCGGAAACGTGGCGCCGTCGTGGCCATGCCGGAAACATACGCGCGCCCGCGAGCCCCACGCCGCGAAATCCCGCGAACGCGTTGGCGATTCTCGAGTGAACCGCGGCGAACGCCCGCCTAGGATTCGTCTCACCGGCCGGGCGCGAAACCGATCCCGCCGGATCCAAAGGCACCCGCTTCATGGGAGGAAGTCGTGAAGGAACTCAGCCTCGAGGAAGTGCTGCGCATCGCCGGCGGCGTTCCGGTGACTGCTGCGCTTGATGAGCTCACCTACCGTGCGCCGCAGCCCGCCGCGAGCGAGGCCGTCGATGCCTCGCGGATGCTTCCGCCGGGCGTTCGCGACGCCGAGCCGCGCTGATCCGGGCGAGAGCGGCGCCGCGATTCCGGCCGCCCCATCGTCCCGGGCCTGGTTGCTCCCGAAGGCGATCCCGCTACCCGCAACCGACGAAGCAAGGAGAAATCGATGAAGGAAGTCGAAAGGAAGGACCTGCCGGGAATCACCGGAGGACAGGCCGGCGGCGCGAACGTCGCGATCATCCCGCCGATCACGAACACGCCGACGCTCCCGCAACCCGTCCCCATCGACCCGAACGATCCGCTCGGCGACGGGAAACCGCGGCACGTCGAGCTCTAGGCGATGAAGCACGCCATAGAATCCCGCCGGTGCTTCGCAACCATGCATCGCAGGGGCGGCACGATGATCACCGCCGATGAAGTCGCGGCGGTCGCAGGCGGAGCGGCGAACGGCGCCGGATCGATCGCGCCTCGCGCCGCCGCCGCCGAAGCGACGGACTATCCGCGCAATCCCGCGGGCCCGGTCACGACCGGTCCGCTCGAAACGAAGTTCAACCGCAAGTAAGCGAAGGAAGATTCCCATGGAAGAAACGAAACCCGTGAAGGCAGGCGCCGGCGAAACGCTGTCGCCCGAACAAGTGACGAACGTGGCGGGAGGCGACGGGAGTGCGAGCGCGACCGTCGGCACTTCGGGCATCAACGTCACCCAACCCGGGCCGGATACGGGCGCCGCGCTCGTGGCCATCTACGAGGGCTTCGTGGACGTGACCTCGCACGTGATCGAGCGCGTCGTGAATGCCGTGAAGAACAACTGACGTCCATGATCCCCGGAGCGCTCCTCCGGGGCTCACCGCCATGACACCTTCGCTCGAAATGCCCGGAAGACCCAAGGACGTGCTCGTGAGGGGCGCGGTGCGCGCCTGGCACGTCGTTTTCATTCTCCTCGTCGCGTACGTGGTCGCCGAAGTCGCCGCAACGAAGCTCACGCAAGGCCTCGACCCAACAGTCCGCGGCCAGCTCTATCCGCTCTTGAATGGCAGCATCAACGCGCTCATCGCGCTCGTGTTCGTCCTGATCGTGCCGGAATTTCGCCGTTCGCTTCCCATCCTGTTCGCGATGCCGAGCTCGAAGCCGCGCGCGACCGATCTCATGTGGGCCTTCCTCGCGATGTTGTGCTGGGGATACGGCATCTACCTCACCGCGTTCCTCGCGCCGCTCATGCAGGTGAAGCCCGAGTGGTTCACGGCGATGGGATTCCACGACACCATGGCCCCCTTGGGCGCGAGGCACTTCGCCATCGCGTTCGGTTCCGTGCTCCTCGCCCCGATCGCGGAAGAGCTGATGAACCGGGGTTTCCTCATGAACCTGTGGATCGCGAGATGGGGCGTGTGGGGCGGCGTGATCGCATCGTCGATCGTGTTCGGCCTCTTCCACCGCCAGCACGCGCTCTTCGCGGCCGTGATGGGATTTGCTTTTGCGCTCGTTTATCTCAAGTACGACAGCCTGTGGCCCGGCATCGCGATGCACGCGGCATACAACCTCCTCGTATTCGATCCCCTCCTCGGGCAGGTCGTGTGGGTGAAGAACCACGCGTCGATCCAGGACCTCTCGAACTGGATCCCGGAGATGATCGTCGCCGTCCTCTTCTTCCCGGTCGCGTACATCTTCTGGCGGCGATTCCGCCCCACGCGCTAGCCACGCATGCCCAGTTCGCTCTTCCGGCGAGAGTCGGAGCAGGCCCGCTCGACCCGCTGGCTCGGGAAGGTCGTCCTGATCCGTCCCGTATCGTTCGCCTTCATGACGGCGTGGGCGCTCGCCTTCGCCGTATCGCTCGCCGCCTTCTTCGTTTTCGGCGAATACACGCGCAAGGCGCGCGTGACGGGCGTGCTCGCGCCGCGGGAAGGCGTGGCGAGGATCCTCGCGCCGCAATCGGGCGTGGTCGAAGCGGTCCATGCGAAGGAAGGCGGCCGCGTGCGCAAGGACGAGCCCATGATCGTGCTCGGCGACGGGCGCACCGCGCGCGATCGCGGCGAGCTCGGCGCCGCGGTGATCCTGAGGCTGGAAGAACGCCGTCGCGCGTTGCTCGAGCAGCGCGCCTTCGCGATCGCCGCTGCCGGCGCCGAACAGGCTTCCTACGCGCAACGCCGCTCGGGGCTCGCGAACGAGATCGCCCAGCTCGAATCCGAGATCGCGACCCAGCGCGCGCGCCTCGGCCTCGCGAGCAGGGGCGTGGACCGCGCGAACCGCCTCGAGGACATCGGCTTCCTTTCGCAGGCCGCGCTCGACCGCGAACGCGACACGGCGCTCGACCAGGAGTCGCGCCTCGAGCAATTGCAGCGCGCGCGATCGTCGCTGCTTCGGGATTCCGCTGCACTCGAGTTCGACGCGGCCGGCGCTTCCGCGCGGGGCCGCGCGCAGGTCGCCGCCATCGAGATGCAGCGGGCATCGCTCGACCAGGAGCGCATCGAACGCGAATCGCAGTTCCACGCGGCCATCGTCGCGCCCGCCGCGGGCACCGTGGCCACGGTCCTCGTCGAACCGGGACAGATGGTCGTGGCCGGCACGCCGCTGGTCGCGATCGTTCCCTCCAACGCGACGCTCGAAGCGCTGCTCTACGCGCCATCGCGATCGATCGGCTTCGTTCACGAGGGCGAGGAAGTGCTCCTGCGCTACCTCGCATACCCCCACCAGAAATTCGGAATGCACCGCGCGACGATCGTGGCGGTGTCGCGCAATCCGATGTTGCCCGGAGAGCTCGGCTTCACGCCGGTCGACGGAACACGGGAACCCGTCTATCGCATCAAGGCGGCGCTCGATTCCCAGGCGATCAATGCCTACGATCGCCTCGAACAGCTCCAGCCCGGGATGCAGTTCGAGGCCGACATCCTTCTCGACCGGCGGCGATTGATCGAGTGGATCTTCGAGCCGCTCCTCGGACTCGCCGGAAGGACGTGATGGATTCGATCCCGGGCGTGCGCTTCGGCGGCGGGCGCCGCCTTCCCATGTTCCTGCAGACCGAGGCGGCCGAATGCGGCCTCGCGAGCCTCGGCATGGTCGCGTGCTTCCACGGCCATCGCATCGACCTCGCCGGGATGCGGCGTCGATTCACGGTGTCGCTCAAGGGCGCGACGCTCGCCTACCTGATGCAGGTCGCGGGCCGGCTGCACCTCGCGCCGCGTCCCCTCAAGCTCGATCTCCAGGAGCTCGCGCACCTGAGAACGCCGTGCATCCTGCATTGGGACCTCAACCATTTCGTCGTCCTTCGCTCCGCCGACGCGCGCGGGGCCGTCGTCCACGATCCGGCCTTCGGAATCCGGCGCCTCGCGCTCGACGAAGTCTCGAAGCACTTCACCGGAATCGCGCTCGAGCTCTCGCCCACTCCCGAATTCCATCCCGCGGACGACCGGCGCCACGTGCGCCTGCGCGACCTGCTCGGACCCGTCGTCGGACTCCACCGTTCGCTCGCGCAGGTCTTCGTCCTCGCCCTCGCGTTGCAGGGCATCGCCATCGTGACGCCCTTCTACATGCAATGGGCCATCGACGGCGCCGTGGTCTCCGCCGACCGCGATTTGCTGACCGTGCTCGGCCTCGGATTCCTGATGCTCGCCGTGGTCCAGGTGAGCCTCACCGCGCTGCGCTCGTGGGTGGTGCTCTACCTCAGCACGAACCTCAACCTCCAGTGGCTCGCGAGCGTGTTCACGCACCTGCTGCGCCTTCCCGTGAGCTGGTTCGAGAAGCGCCACCTGGGCGACGTCGTCTCGCGATTCGGCGCCGTGAACAGCATCCAGCTCACCATGACCTCGAGCTTCGTGGAAGCGCTCATCGATGGCGTGATGGCGGTGGTCACGCTCGCGATGATGATCGTGTACAGCGCGCCGCTCACGTTCATCGCCGCGGGCGCCGTGTCGGCCTACGGGACGCTGCGTTGGATCTTCTACGATCCGCTGAGGCGCGCGACCGAGGAGCACATCGTGCACACGGCCAAGCAACAGAGCCATTTCCTCGAGACCGTGCGCGGCGTGCAGTCGATCAAGCTCTTCGGCCGCCAGGAGGAACGCCGGTCGCGCTGGCTCAACCTGGTCGTCGACGCGGTGAACCAGGACCTGGTCACGCAGAAGCTCGGGCTCGGCTTCCGTTCCGCAAACGGACTCGTGTTCGGCGTGGAGCGCATCGCGATCGTGTGGCTCGGGGCGCTGCTCATCCTCGATGGCGGGTTCTCGGTCGGGATGCTCTTCGCGTTCATGGCCTACAAGGACCAGTTCTCGGCGCGCGTCGCGGGACTCATCGACAAGGGCATCGAGATGCGGATGCTGAGCCTGCAGGCCGACCGCCTCGCCGACATCGTGCTCACCGCGCCCGAGGAGGACGCGAGCTCGATGCCCGCCGATCCCATCGACGCGTCCCTCGAGGTGAGCAACCTGTCGTTCAGGTACTCGGAGATGGAGCCCTTCGTGCTGCTGAACTGCTCGCTCGAGGTGGCTCCGGGCGAATCGGTCGCCGTGGTGGGCCCTTCCGGCGGCGGAAAGACCACGCTCGTGAAGCTGATGCTCGGCCTCATCGCGCCCACCGACGGCAAGATCCTCGTGGGCGGCATCGACATCCAGAAACTCGGCATCGACCGCTACCGCAAGCTCGTCGGCACAGTGATGCAGGACGACCAGCTCTTCGCCGGGTCGATCGGGGACAACATCTCGTTCTTCGATCCGGCGCCGGACCAATCCGCCATCGAGCACTTCGCGGTGCTCGCCGCGGTCCACGACGACATCGCCGCGATGCCGATGTCGTACAACACGCTGATCGGCGACATGGGCGCGGCGCTCTCGGGAGGCCAGAAGCAAAGGATCCTGCTGGCTCGCGCGCTCTACAAGCGGCCGCGCATCCTCTTCCTCGACGAAGCGACGAGCGCGCTCGACGTCGCGAAGGAGAAGGCGGTCAATGACGCGATCCGCTCGCTGAAGCTCACCCGCGTCATCATCGCGCACCGGCCCGAGACGATCGCCTCGGCCGAACGGGTCATCGTGCTCCAGGGCGGCCGCGTGGCGCAGGACCTGCGGCGGGTCCGGACGGAGGCCGCGGCGCCGTGACCGTTGCAATTACAACAAGCGCCGTTGCAGAATGCTCCCGATCCAATCCACGGAGCATCCGATGCGAGCCCTGTCCTGCGCCGCGACGATCCTGCTCGCCATCGCGAGCGCGGCCCACGCGGCGAATGTCCGCGTATTCGAGCAAGCCCGCGGCGCGGCGGGCGGCGCGGCGTGGGAACACGTTCGATCGCTCGTCGCCGAAGGCCCGCAGGAGAGCCCGGGGATGAAGGGCACCTGGCGGGAAGTGGTGGACTTCGCGGAGCCGCGGATGATGCATCGCGACGACTTCGGCATCGTCCGCTACGACAGCGTCTGGTCGGGAAGCACCCATTGGCGGCAGGCCAACGGCGGTGGCGTCCACGCGCTCGATTCGGAATTCGGCAAGCAGGCCGCGCGCACGGAGCTGTGGCTCGCGCAACGGCGCTACCTGCAGGCCGATGGCGCGGGCGCCGCGGTGTCCGCCGAGGAGTCCCGCAAGAGCGGCGATGCGGCCTTCGTCGCGGTGACCGCCACGCCCGTGGATGGCCAGCCGGTGGAGCTCTGGTTCGATCCCGCGACGCACCTGCTCGCGCGCACCGTGCGCCGCATGAACGTCGACACCGAGACGAAGCAATACTCGGACTACCGCGAAGTCGAGGGCGTGAAGCTTCCCTTCAGGATCGTGGACGGCGACGATCCCGCCTCGGCGTCGACGAGCGTGGCCTCGTCATACCGGCTCAATGCCGCGTCCGAAGCGGAGCTCGCGCGTCCGCAACCCCGCAAGGACTGGACCGTCGCGGGAGGGAGCACTTCGGTTCCGATCGGATTCGACGGATACGTTGTCGTCCGGGCGCGCATCAACGGAAAGCTGCTCGAATTCATCCTCGATACCGGCGGACACGACATCCTCACGCCCGCGGCCGTCGCGGCGCTCGGATTGCGCCCCGAGGGCGCGGGATTGTCCGGCGGATCCGGCGAGGGAAAAGTCACGGAGCAATACGTGCGCGTCGATCGGCTGCAGATCGGCTCCATGACGATGCGAGACCAGGTCTTCACCGTGCTGCCCATGCCCCACGGGTCGGTGGAACGGGATCCGCGCCCGCCGCTCTCGGGCATCATCGGCCTCGAGCTCTTCGAGCGCTTCGCCGTGAAGATCGACTACCGGCGCAAGCGCCTCACGCTCACGCCGCTGGAGACGTATCGCCACACGGGCCCGGGCACCGCGCTGCCGCTTTTCTTCAACGACGACGAGCCGCTCGTGAAGGCGGCGTTGATGGGACGAACCGGCGATTTCGGCATCGACACCGGCAACACGGGTTCGCTGATCGTGCAGGGCCGCTGGGCGAAGCGCGAAGGGCTTTCGCAGGGCCTCGAGAAGGGACTCGACGTCACGGGCTTCGGGATGGGCGGCGCGAGCCACAACTGGGCGAGCCGCGCGGATTTCGAGATCGGCGGCGCCGCGCTGCCGCGGATCCTCACGCGGTATTCCAACGACAACGGCGGATCCTTCGCGTCGATCGTCGAAGCGGGCAACGTCGGCAACGACATCCTCGCCAACTTCACGGTCGAGTTCGACTACGGGCGCGGCGAGCTCTGGTTCCTGTCCGTGCCCGGGTTCACCGCGCCGCCCTTCAGCCGCGCGGGACTGAGCGTCACCAAGGATCGTCCCGACGCGTTCATCGTGGCGAGCGTCGTTCGCGGAGGACCGAGTGCCGAAGCCGGGCTCAAGGCCGGCGATTTCATCACGCGCGTGGATGGCATCCCGGCCGCAAACCTTTCGCTCACCGATCTGGGACGAAGGGTGCGCCAGGCGCCAGGCACCCGCGTCGCGTTCGAGGTGGAAAGAAAAGGCGAGCACCTCGCGCCAACCGTCACGCTGAGGGAGCTCCTGCCCTGAAGTCAGTGAATCGCGAGTGAGTCGCGCGCGAGGGCATTCCCGTGGATCCACACCGTCACCACGCTGTCGTAGGCCTCGACGCTTTCCAGCGGGGACTTCGCGAGCAGCACGAGGTTGGCGACCTTCCCGGCCTCGATCGTGCCGACCTTCGAATCGATCCCGAGCTCGCGCGCGTTGCTGATCGTCGCGGCCTTGAAGATCTGCGCGAGCGACATGCCGGCCTTCTGCAATTGCCGCATCTCGAGATAGCCATTCAGTCCCGGGAGGTTTCCGTACGTGGGAGCCGAGGGCGTGTCCGTGCCGAAGAGCAGGTTCGCGTCGCGGCTCGCGAGATAGGCGACGGCGCGCTGCACCTGGCCACGAGGGACTTCGAAGCGCTCGGCCATCGTGGCGTCGGTGACGCCGGGCGCGGCGAGCACCTTCTTGAACCACTGGCCGTCGGGACTCCTGAACCATTCGAGCATCGAGGCCGGGATCACCTTCAGGATCGCCGGCATCTTTAGGTAATCGGGATCGAACAGCGCGGCGAGTCCGCCGATCACCTGGATCGTCGGTTGGTAGCCGATCCTCTTCTCGACGATGCGGTCGAGGTGGGCCTTGATTTCGGAAGGCAGGCCGGGCTGTCCGTCGAACTGGTTCCAGTTCCACAGGCCGTGCGCGATCACATCGGCGTTCGCGTCGACGGCGGAGACCTGGGATTCGAACGAGTTCGCATGGATGAACAGCAGGAGGTGCGCATCCTTCGAAGCCTTGCGGATGCGCGCGAGGGTTTCCGCGTCCATGACGGGCAGGTTGCGATCTTCCGCGAAGCCGCGTTCGATGAAGGTCTTCACGCAGGGCCGGCCCGAGTCGCGCACGCGTGCCACATCGGCCTCGGGCGTGTGATCCTCCGGCTTGTACTCCGCCGGGATGTTCCCGGGGTGCTTCGTGTCGTAGACGAAATTCGTCCACGGCTTGAAGCGCACGCCCGGCGGCGCGAAATTCATGGGATAGCCGTTGGCGAACGGAAGCGGCCCGCAATCCATCAGGTCCGGATGCAGGGGCGCATGCCTGAAGTCGTCGAGCAGCTTCTGGTCCGTCGCCACCAGGTCCACCAGCGTCGTGTATCCGTAGTAGAGGTAGGAGCGCGGCAGTTGCTCGAAGTAGGCCTTCGCGATTTCCGGCTTGAACCTGGATGGGTCGCCGACTCCGGGCAACGATGTGACGTGCACGTGGGAGTCGATCAGCCCCGGAACGAGGAATTTCCCCTTGCCGTCGACGACGGTCGCTCCCGGCGGCTTCGCAGCCTTGCCCCCGCGATCGACGAGCGCGATGCGGCCATCCTCGATGAGGACGTTGCCGGCCTCGATGCGATCGAGCTTCTCGGGCGACATGATCGAGACGTTGGAGATCCACGTGCGCTGCGTTGCCTCGGCGGCGCCGGCGAGCAACGAAGGCAACAGGAAAGCCAGGACGGCGGCAACCCGGCTCACTGCGTGCCGAGCCTCTTGCTGGTGACGTATCCCGTCATCGTCGCGCCCCGGATGCGGCATGCGTATTCACCCATCATGAACGGATTGGACGCCGACGCGGAGACGAACTTTCCCTGCGGCCCGAACGATTCCACGGGGCCCTCGAGCTTCACGCCCTGCTGCCCCGCGAGGACCTGGAGGTCCGAGATCTTCGTGGACGTCGTCACGGTGTCGCAGAAGGCGTGAATCCGCTTCGTCGACTGCCGGGCGGACAGGAAGAATCCGCCGCACACCAGCAGGACGAACGCGAGGATGATGCCGAAGGCCTTCATATCGCCAATGGTAGCCTCGAACGCCCGCCGGGTTAAAATTTCCGCATGGAAAAGAACCTCGTCACGACCGCGGAGCTGGCGGAGCACCTGGGCGATCCGGGCTGGATCATCTTCGACACGCGCCACGACATGGGCGACGTGGAAAAGGGCCGGCGCGCGTACGCCGCGGGACACATCCCCGGCGCGTACTTCCTCCACGTGGACGACGATCTCTCGGGGCCGAAGAACGGCAGGAACGGCCGCCATCCCTTGCCCGACCTCGCGGTCTTCGCCGCGAAGATCAACGACCGCGGCGTGGCGCCCGGCAAGCAGGTCGTGGTGTACGACGATCTCGGCGGCAACTTCGCGGTGCGCCTGTGGTGGATGCTGCGGTGGCTCGGCCACGATCGCGTGGCGCTGCTCGACGGCGAATGGCCACAGTGGCAGAAGGAGGGGCGCCCCGTCACGACCGAGGTGCCGCCGCTTCGCAAGGGCGATTTCGTCGCGCGGCCGCGCCTGGGCGCGACAGTCGATGCGCCGTTCGTCGAGCGCTTCCATGAAGATCCCTCAATCAGGCTGCTCGATGCGCGAGCGCCGGAGCGCTTCAAGGGTTTGAAGGAACCGATCGATCCGGTCGCGGGACACATCCCCGGCGCGGCGAACCGTTTCTGGCAGAAGAACCTGGACGCCGACGGGCGCTTCAAGCCGGCGGAACAATTGCGAAGCGAATTCGACGAGATGCTCGCGGGCATGCCGGGCGATCACGTGGTGCACATGTGCGGCTCCGGCGTGACGGCGTGCCACAACATCCTCGCCATGGCGATCGCGGGGCTGCCCGAAGGCCGCCTCTATCCCGGTTCCTGGAGCGAGTGGGTCGCCGATCCAACGCGCCCGATATCCCCGAAGGCATGACGACAATGAAAAACATCCTCTTCGCCCTTGCCGCGTGGCTCGCGATGAACGCATTCGCCGGGAACATCGCGCCGCCCACGAGCCTCGTGATCGATGGCGTCCCGCCGATCGCGGACGACCTGGTCGCGAAGGTCGCTCCCTACGCGGATTTCCGCGCGCACGGCATCGTCTCGTGGCACCCGGCGAAGCGCGAGATGCTGGTGCGCGGAAGGCTCGATGCAACGACCCAGATCCAGCTCGTCGCCGCGCCGGGCGAGAAGCCCGATCCGCTCACGGACTATCCCGACGCGGTGGCCTTCGCGTCCTTCCATCCGGTGACCGGCGACTACTTCGTGTTCGCGCGCGCGGCCGGCGGCGACGAGACCTTCCGCCTCTTCCGGCAGGACCTCGCGACCAAGGCCGTGACGCCGATCAGCCCCGAGGGCGAGCGCGCGTCGTTCATCGAGTGGTCGCGCAAGGGCGACCTCGCCGTCTACACGACGCTTCCCGTCGATCGCAACAATCCCGGCCACAAGGTCGTCACGCGCGTGCACCTGGTCGATCCGGCGCATCCCGAATCCGATCGCGTCGCGGCCGAGCTCGAAGGCGGCGGATGGGCGGGCTTCCGGTTCTCCGAGGACGGCAAGCGGCTCTGCTTCGTGCAATTCGTCTCGGCGAACGAGAGCTATCTCTGGGTCATGGAGATTGCGAACGGCAAGTCCCGCCGCGTCACGCCTTCCTCCAAGGGAGAGGCCGTGTTCTACGGCTTTCCCCATTTCACGAAAGACGGCAAGGGGCTGCTCACAACGAGCGACGAGGGCAGCGAATTCCACCGCCTCATCTACCTGCCGCTCGACGGAGGCAAGCCGCGCGTGCTCACGGCGAGGCTCCCGTTCGACGTGGATACGTTCGACATCTCATTCGACGTGAACCGGATCGCCTTCACGACGAACGAGGATGGATCCGACGTGCTGAGGCTCATGGACCTCACGACATTCAAGGAGCTGCCGCGCCCGCCGCTCGTCGACGGCGTGATCGCGAACCTCGCCTGGCGCCCGAAGTCGATGGAGATCGCGATGACGATGAGCTCGGCGCGATCCGCGGGCGACGTCTTCACCTACGATCTCAAGGCCAGCACGCTCACGCGCTGGACCAACGGCAACGCGCCTGGCGTGAATACGAGCCAGTTCGCCGAGCCACGCCTCATCAAGTGGAAGAGCTTCGACGGTCTCGAGGTGAGCGGGTTCTACTACGGCCCGCCGACGAAGTTCGAAGGCAAGCGCCCCGTGATCATCAACATCCACGGCGGCCCCGAGGGGCAGTCGCGGCCGAGCTTCATCGGGCGCAACAACTATTTCGTGAGCGAGCTCGGCGTGGCGATGATCTACCCGAACGTGCGCGGATCCGCCGGTTTTGGCAAGACGTACCTCAAGCTCGACAACGGGGCGCTGCGCGAAGATTCCGTTCGCGACATCGGCGCGCTCATCGCGTGGATCAAGGAGCAGCCGTACCTCGACGGATCGCGCATCATGATCACGGGCGGCAGCTACGGCGGCTACATGACGCTCGCCTGCGCGTTCCGGTATTCCGACCGGATCGCGAGCGCGGTGGAGATCGTGGGCATCTCCAATTTCGTCACCTTCCTCGAGCATACCGAAAGCTACCGCCGCGACCTTCGCCGCGTGGAATACGGCGACGAGCGCGACCCCGCGATGCGCACCATCCTGGAGGCGATCTCGCCGCTCAACAGCATCGACAGGATCACCAAGCCGCTGATGGTGGTGACCGGCAAGAACGATCCGCGCGTGCCCTGGACCGAGGGCCAGCAGATCGTGACCGACCTCAAGAAGCGCGGCACGCCCGTCTGGTGGATCCTCGCCAACGACGAGGGCCACGGCTTCGCGAAGAAACCCAACGCCGACTACCAGTTCTACGCGACCGTGGAGTTCGCGAAGCAGACTTTGTTGAAATAGACTGGACCCCCGCCTACGCGAGGGTGACCGTCAAGGGAACAGGACCTTCAGCGACTGGCCCGCGCCGAGCATGCAGCGGCCGCTGTGGCCGCAACCGTCGATCGCATGGACCGCGTGCTTCGCGCCGTACTTGTCGTCGATGTACCTGGCGAACGCGAAGGCGCGTGAAAGACGCGTGCTGCCCTGGGCCATCGCCGCGCAGCTCCCATCGAAGCCATGCAGCGGAAGGATGTCGTACTCGCCGGCGAGGAAGGTCACGGGCCGTTCGACGATGTTCTTCTTCAGCTGCTCGTCGGAAACCTTCGCCGCATAGCCGTTGCGGTCCTTGAGGCCATAGGGCCACCGGTCGAAGCCCGTGCAGCTCTCCGCATCGTGGAAGCGCGCGAAATCCGCGTGCTCGCGCTTGGGCGGCGCCTCGTGGAACCCCGGCGCCTGCGCCTCGATGTTCGCCGCGAACGTGCTCGCCGTGGGGCGCAGGTCGTCGAGGTACGCATACGAGGAAGGATTCATCACGACGTAGGTCGGCTTCACCGCGAGCGAATCGTGCACCGTGTTCGCCATCACGTAGCGCTCGACGAACTGGCCGCCGGCGGAATGACCCGA
Source organism: Usitatibacter sp. (assembly GCA_035308545.1). Classification (GTDB taxonomy): domain Bacteria; phylum Pseudomonadota; class Gammaproteobacteria; order Burkholderiales; family Usitatibacteraceae; genus Usitatibacter. The sequence goes on along the minus strand of DATGGI010000163.1, from coordinate 28,242 downwards.
GACCACGATCGACTTCAGGTTGGGAAACACCTTCCTGTCGTTCAACTTTCGCAACAATTCGTCGATCGCATCGAAGGACGTCACGCCGCCATCCACCGCTTCGCCACCGGTGCGCCACGTATCGTTGCGCGGCTGGCAATGCCATCCCAGCTCGCCCGCGTCGAGGCTGTCCTTGCACGAGGCCTCGGCCGACTTGAAGTGCGGCGCGACGATGATCGTGTCGCCGAGCGCATGGGCCGTGAGGCCGCCGGCGAGCGCGCTCGCGTAGTAGCTGTCGGCGTCGCGGCCGAGGCCATGGACCACGATGAGCGCCCGCGTGATGGCCGGCTCCGCCTTGTCGAGCGGGTAACTCCGGTACACGACGACTCCACCCTTCGCGCCCGGCAGCGCGAGCATTTCCGTGCAGCTCGCGTTGGCGTCCGTGCATGGAGCTTGCGCGGCGCTTGCTGCGCCGGCGATGGTGCCCAGGATGGCGATGCAGATCCGAAGCGCTTTGCCCATTCGACCCTCCGTAATCGACCGTGGCTATACTAGCCGCTCTCTCGACAGCGCACGAGGGCCCTTCATGACGGAAGTGTTAAGCATTCTTTCAATCGGCGTCGGCACGCTGCTCGCGATCGTGGCTTTCGCGGTGATCGTGTTCCTGTTCATCCAGGACGTGACCCAGAAGAAGCACGCGGTGCTGCGCAACTACCCGGTGATCGGGCACCTGCGCTACTTCCTGGAGAAGCAGGGCGAATACTTTCGCCAGTATTTCTTCGCGGGCGATCGCGACGAGATGCCCTTCAACCGCGCGACCCGCGCATGGGTCTACCGCGTGGCGAAGAAGGAAGACGGCGGCGGCATCATCGGATTCGGCTCCACCTACGACATGAAGGCGCCCGGCGCGATCCTCTTCGTGAACGCGGCCTTCCCCGTGCAGGAGTGGGAAAGGCAGCCCACGCCGCCGCTCGTGATCGGCGCCGGTTACTGCGACCTGCCCTTCACGGCGCGCTCCCTCGTGAACATCAGCGCCATGAGCTTCGGCGCGATCTCGAAGCCCGCGGTGCTCGCGCTGTCTCGCGGCGCGGCGACCGCCGGTTGCTGGATGGACACGGGCGAAGGCGGCACGTCGCCTTATCACATCGAAGGCGGCGCGGACATCATCGCGCAGATCGGCACGGCGAAGTATGGCGTGCGCAACGCCGACGGCAGCTTCTCGCCCGAGCGCGCGAAGGAGCTCGCGAAGAAGGTGAAGGCTTTCGAGATCAAGTTGTCGCAGGGCGCGAAGCCCGGCAAGGGCGGCGTGCTGCCCGGCGGCAAGGTCACGCCCGAGATCGCGGCCACGCGCGGCATTCCCGTGGGCGAGGCTTCGCTGAGTCCGAATCGCCATCGCGACATCGCCAACACGCAGGAGCTCCTCGACCAGGTGAAGTACATCCGCGAGCTCACCGGGCGGCCCGTCGGCGTGAAGACGGCCATCGGGGGATGGTGGTTCCTGAACGATCTCGCCGACAACGTGCTCCGCCGCGGCCTCGACTACGCGCCGGACTTCCTCGTGATCGACGGCGGCGAAGGCGGCAGCGGCGCGGCACCCCAGGCGCTCTTCGACCACATGAGCCTTTCGATCGACGAGGCGCTGCCACGCGCGGCCGACGTGCTCGTCGAATCGGGGTTGAAGGAACGCATTCGCCTGGTTGCGTCGGGAAAACTCGTGACCTCGGCGCGCGCGGCGTGGGCGCTTTGCGTGGGCGCCGATTTCATCAACACGGCGCGGGGCTTCATGTTCTCGCTCGGCTGCATCCAGGCGCTGCGCTGCCAGACGAACACATGCCCGACGGGAATCACCACTCACAACCCGCGGCTGCAGCGCGGCCTCGTGGTCGAGGAGAAATTCCAGCGCGTCGCGAACTACGCCGAAGGCATGAACCACGACATCGAGATGATCGCGCACTCGTGCGGAGTGGCGCATCCGCGGCTGCTGAAGCGCGAGCATTGCCGCATCGTGCAGGCGAACGGCCAGACGGCCGCGCTCAACATGCTGTACCCGTATCCCAAGCTGAAAGCGGCGCTGGCGCCGGCTTGAATAATCAAAGCCGGAAACACGGAGAACACTGAGGCACACGGAGGACCACGGAGAAAAAGCAAAAAATGCTTGTGCTTCGTGACTCGGCTAGCTTGGGCACGAAAAGCAATCAGTGTTTTGTCTTTCTTCTGTGGCCCTCTGTGTGCCTCGGTGCTCTCCGTGTTTCCGGACTAGTTTTCAGTCCCCGCCAGGGGTCGGAATGCCGAGCACCGTGTTCACCGCCTGCACGAGGCCGCTGATCCGGAATGGCTTGGTGACATAGCCGTCGGCGCCGAGGGAAAGGCCGCGCGCGACGTCGGTCACTTCCGACTTGCCCGTCATCATGATCACCGGGAGCGTCTTGATCTTCGGGTTGCCGCGGATGCGCTCGAGGATCTGGAATCCGTCGGCGTCGGGCAGGGACACGTCGAGGAGCACGAGGTCCGGCAGCGGCGGCTTGTTGAACTCCGCGTTGATCTCGGCGCGGCTCTTCGCGAAGCGCGTGAGGAAGCCCGCCTTGGCGAGCACTTCGCCGACGAGGTCCGAGAGCGACTTGTCGTCCTCGACGATGAAGATCGAATGCCGTTGGCCGTTGCGCGGCAGGATGCGCTGGCCGGCATTGCGCGCCATGGCGACGTAGAACCCGCTCTTCTGGAGCTGCGGGCTGCCCGTGGTCGCTTCCTTCTTGGCGCTCGCGACCTTCTCGGGCGGCGGCGGGGGCGCGGCCTTCTGGGGACTGGTGAAGTCGAGGTCGTCGTCGTCGGATGCGCTCATTGCGTCACTGCCCTCTTCTCGCCGATGCGGCTCTCCTCGCCGCGCAGGAGCTTGCCGATGTTGGCCCGGTGGCGCAGGACGAGCACCACGCTCATCGCCGCCACGCACGCCAGGACGGGCCCCGCGCCGAGGAAATACCATGATGCCAGGGGTGCCGCCACCGCCCCCACGATGGCCGCGAGTGAAGAATACCGGCTAACCACGGCGATGGCGAGCCAAACCGCGATCACCGTGACTCCGATACGCCAGTCGAGCGCGACCAGCACGCCGGCCGCCGTCGCGACGCCCTTGCCTCCCCGGAACCGCAGCCACACGGGGTAGCAGTGTCCGATAAACGAACTGAACCCGACCAGGGCCGCCTGCTCGCCGTCGGCGCCGAGCGCCTGCGCGGCGAGCACCGCGGCGCAGCCCTTGCCCGCATCGCCGACCAGCGTGAGCACCGCCGCGGCGACCTTGCCCGAGCGCAGCACGTTGGTCGCGCCTATGTTCCCCGATCCATAGGTGCGCGGATCCGGCAGGCCCATGAGCCGGCTCACCAGGATCGCGAAAGGGATCGAGCCCGCGAGGTATCCGCCGAGGATGCAGACGAGCAGCGCCATTGCCATATTGTAAAGTACGACCCATGGACACGATCTTCATCCGCGAGTTTCGCGTCGACGCCTGGGTCGGCATCTACGAGTGGGAAAAGCAGCGCCCCCAGACCCTGGAGATGGAGATCGAGATCGGCATCCCCGGCAACGAGGTGGGCCGCACTGACAACATCCACGACACAGTGCATTACGGGGAAGTGGTCGAGCGGGTCGTCGCCGAGCTGTCTACGCGCAAGTTCAAGCTGCTCGAGGCGCTCGCCGAACACGTCTGCGCGATCGTCACCAACGAATTCAAGGCGCCCTGGGTTCGGCTGTCCGTCGCGAAGCTCGCGCACATCCGCAACGTGAAGAAGGTGGGCGTGACGCTGGAGAGGCGGCGCGATCCGGGCGAGTAGGGCCCGCCCTAGAGCGTCACCGTCGCGGCCGCGGGCCGCGAGACTTCCTCGGTGAAGATGTCCCGGTAGCTCGTGTAGATCGCGGCGATCGACATCATCGCGAGCACGAGGTAGGCGCACATCGTGAAGATCCACCCGAGGATCGGGATGATCGCGGGAAGGGCGACCACGAGGCCCACCACGAGCATTCCGAGGCCGTAGACGAACATCTGGAAGAAATTCCGGACGCACGCCATGAGCGATTCCTTCATGGCCGCGACGGGCTTCACGGCGTGCATGAGCGTGAGGTACGGCGCGAACCAGTAGGCCGCCATCAGCGGCACGACCAGCAGCATCGCCGTGAGGAACGCCAGCAAGGTCGGCAGCCACATTCCCTGGACGAGATCCGCGGCCCGCTGGGGATCGTTGGAGATGACCGCGTCGACAAGGCCGGAAAGCGCGGCCCATCCGATGAGCGCCACGAAAAGCGCGCCGAACACCGCGACGATGACGAGCATGCCCAGCAGCAGCAACGCGCCGATGATGAGGAGGTCCGTCGATCGCGTCTTGAATCCGGCGAGGATCTGCTCGAGCTCGAACTCGCCCCCGGTCTCCAGGGAGCGGCACGCCACGGCGAACCCGGCCATGTACACCGGCTGCAGCAGGTTCACCGCGATCGCCCCGATGACCGGGACGAGCTGCAGCACGACGTTGCCCACCATGAGGATGAGGAGCGAGAGGATCCACATGAGCGGCGCCTTCTTGAAGAGCGTCCAGCTGCGCGGGATCCAGCTCAACGCCTGGCCGAAGGTGACGCTGCGTCCCGGCAACACGAGCTGGAGCCCGGGATCGAGCGGCGCGGCTTGGGGTGCGGCGGCTGTGTCCATGGGGCGGAGGCTACTCCTCGATGGCGACGTCAACAAGCACGGGGGAAAGCAGCGACGTGAGCACGGCGGGCTCCATCCCGAGGAGATAGCCGCGCCCTCCGCCGTTGATGTAGATGCGCGGCAACTCCAGCACGCTCCTCTCGAGATAAACCGGCATGCTCTTGCGCGTCCCGAAAGGCGAAGTGCCTCCGATGAGGTAACCCGAGTGCCGCGTCGCCACCTCCGGCTTGCAGGGGGCGATCTTCTTGACTCCGGCGCTGCGCGCGAGTTCCTTCGTCGAGACCTTGCGATCGCCGTGCATGAGCACCACGAGGGGATCGCCCTTCTCGTTTTCCATGATCAGCGTCTTCACGACGGCATGCTCGGGCACGCCCATCATCTTCGAGGAGTGGCCCGTCCCGCCGTGCTCGAGGTATTCGAACTCGTGCTCCGTGAACGCGACGCCGTGCTTCGCGAGGAACGCGGTGGCGGGCGTGACGGAACGCTTCGCCATCAGAAGAACATCCGCGCGAGGAGCGATCCGCCCGTGAGCACGAGCAGGCCGCCGATCGCGCGGCGCATCTGTTGCTGCGTGAGCCCGGTGTGGATGCGATGTCCGAGCTTCAGGCCCAGCCACACGAAGGGCGCCAGCACGACGAAGCCCGCGAAGATCGCCGCATGGAGGATGAGGCCCGAGACCACGTAGACGAGCGCGCGCGAGAACGCGGAGATCGCGATCAGCGCCGACATGGTGGCCCGGATCACGGTCTTGTCGTCGAGGCGCCCGGAAAGATAGGTCGCGTAGATCGGGCCGCCCGCGCCGAAGATCGTCGCGATGGAACCGCCCACGATGCCCACGGGGATGCTCCACCAGGTGGAGAACTTCCGCGCGACCACGGGATTCAAGATGCTGTAGAGGCCCACGCCCACGGCGAACACGCCGAGCGCGAGCCGCAGGTACTTGTCGGGAACGCCCACGAGCACGGTGGCGCCGATCACGAAGCCCACGAACATGAACGGGATGATGCGCTTGATCTCTTCCTTCGCGACGTGCTCGCGCCCCTGCGTGCCCATGATCGTGGCGGAGGCCATGTCGAGCAGCGCCATGAGCGGCACGAGGTACGACACCGGCAGGAAGTGCGCGAGGATCGGAACCGAGATCACGGTCGAGCCGAATCCCGAAAGCCCGAACACCGTGTACGCGATGACGATCACGACCGGGGCGAGCAGGATCAGCCACGGCGAGAGGTCGTTCAGGTGCCCGAGGTCGATCATCCGCGCGGGTGGTGCTTGCGATGCAACGCCTTCAGGCGCTCGCGGGCGACGTGCGTATAGATCTGCGTGGTCGAGATGTCGGCGTGGCCCAGGAGGAGTTGCACCACGCGAAGGTCCGCCCCGTGGTTGATGAGGTGCGTCGCGAACGCGTGGCGCAGCGTGTGCGGCGAGATCGCGCGATGGATGCCCGCGGCGCTCGCGTAGCGCTTCACGAGCGACCAGAACGATTGCCGCGTCATGGGACCGCCGCGCGCCGTCACGAAGAGCGCGTCGGATTTGCGCGCGCCCAGCAGCCGCGGCCGCGCCTCCCGCTGGTAGCGCGCGATCCATTCGGCGGCCTCCTCGCCCAGCGGCGTGAGGCGCTCCTTCGAGCCCTTGCCGAGGACGCGGACCACGTTCATGTCGAGGCTCACCTGCACGCCCTTCAATCCCACGAGCTCCGAGACGCGAAGCCCGCTCGCGTAAAGCGTCTCCAGCATCGCGCGATCGCGCATGCCCTGCGCGGTCTCCACGTCGGGCGCGGCGAGGATCGCCTCGACCTCTTCTTCCGAGAGCGATTTGGGAAGCGATCGCGGAAGCTTCGGCGAGTCGAGCTCGGCCGCGGGATCGTCGCTTCGCAATCCCTCACGCAACGCGAACTGGTAGAAGCGCTTGAGCGAGGAGACCAGGCGGCTCGTGGTGCGCGGCTTCGCGCGGCGCGTCTCCACCTGCCAGGCGAGATGGCGCAGGAGGTCGGCGGAGTCCGCATCCAGCAACGACTTGCCGTTCGCATCGGCAAGCCACACGGCGACCTGCGAGACGTCGCGGCGGTAACTCTCGAGCGTGTTTCGCGCGAGGCCGTCGTTCAGCCACAGCCCGTCGGCGAAGCGGTCGAGGACCCGTCCGTCCGCCTCAGAGAGCGCCTTCATGCTCCAGGAGCCAGCGCTTGATGCCGATCTCGAAACCTTCGTTCCCCCGGGCGCCCATGAATCCACCGATGTCGCCGCCCGACGCGATGATGCGATGGCACGGCACGATCACGGGAATCGGGTTCGCGCCACAGGCTCCGCCCACGGCGCGGGCCGATGAGCGGATCGACGCCGCGACCTCCCCGTAGGTGCGCGTCTTGCCCGCCGGAATGCGCTGCATCGCCTCCCAGACCGCGAGACGATGATGCGTGCCCGACAACCGGATCGGCACGTCGAACACGAACGCCGCGTCTTCGAGGTAAGCCTGGAGCTGCACGCAGGCGAGATGCGCGATGCTGTTGCGCTTCGGCATTTTCGCGGCCACCGTCGGCGCGAGGAACCGGATGCCGGTCACGTGAGTATGGGTCACGGTGATGCCGAGCGTGGCGAACGGGGTTCGGACGCAGGCGTCGAACGATGCGTCACGCATGGGTGCTCTCGGCGGCAAGCGCGCGAATGTTGTCGAGCAGGTCTTCCGGGATGCTCACGCCCTCGCGAGAAGCGCGCTCGAGGTTGTGCATCCGGCGCTCTCCCGGCAGGCGCACGCCGGGATCCTCGAGCATCGCTTCCACGAGCGCTTCCACGCGGTCGAGGTAGGCGTCCTCACCGGCGAGCGCGGCGGGATCGATCGCGAGAAACGCCTGGCCGATGCGGGAGGGCCTTCCTTCCTGCGTGAAGAAGCTGTCGGACTCGAATCCGTACGCGGCGCCCGAAAGCGAGCAGACGAGGAGCTCGACCACGAGCGCCAGCATCGAGCCCTTCACGCCGCCCATGGGCAGCATGCTGCCCTCGAGCGCGGCCTTCGCATCGGTCGTGGGCTTTCCGTCCTTGTCGATCGCCCAGCCCTCGGGGATGGGCTTGCCGTCGCGCGCCGCCACCATGATCTTGCCGCGCGCCACCGCCGAGAGCGAAAGGTCGATCACGAGCGGCGCGTCATTGCGGCGCGGAAAAACAGCGGCGATCGGATTGGTTCCGAAGAGCGCGCGCTTGCCGCCCCACGCAGGCATCGCCGCGGGCGAGTTGCCGAAGGCAAGGCCCACGAAGCCCGCGGAAGCGAGCGCCTCGAGGTGGTAGGCCGCGACGCCGAAGTGGTTGCTGTTGGTCACCGCGACGAACGCCACGCCGAACTGCCGCGCGCGCTTGGCCGCCTCCTCGATCGCGAGCGCGCACGCATCGAACGCGAGCCCCAGCTTCGCATCGACGAGCGCCGCGGCTTTCGAGTCGCGCACGACTTCGGGAACGGCGGACCCCTTCGCGCGCCCGTTCTTGAGGTGGCCGCAGTATTGCGGAATGCGCGAAGCGCCGTGGGAAGCGATTCCCTCGGCTTCCGCGGCGGTGAGCGCCCTCGCGGTGGCGGTCGCCATGGCGGGCGATGCGCCGCAACGCCGCAGCGCCGCGGCCATCAGCGCTTCGAGCTCGTCGAGGGGAATCGTCTTCGCGGCCATCAGGTTCCAGTGATCATCAGGCTACCAGCGAATCGCCGGGGCGCACGCGCGTGAACTCCACCGGTTTCCACGAGACCGCGAGATCGCCGCCTTCCATCTGCACCCTCGTGAACTCCGATCGCGCAAGGTCGCCCGTCTCCGGATGGTCCTCGCGAAAATGCGCACCTCGGGAATCGGTGCGCGCCCGGGCCGCGGCGCAGATCGCCGCGCTCACGTCCACCAGGCTCGCGAGGTTGAGCCAGTCGTGCCAGGTGAGATTGTATCGAAGGTCGCCGCCGTGGATGCCGGTCGAATGTAACCGCGCGCGGATATCCTCGAGCGACGCCTGGGCGCGGCCGAGGCTCGCCGCATCGCGGACGATGCCCGCGTCTTCCCACATCGTGCGGTAGAGGTCCTCGCGGATCGCCTCGAGGTCGCCCGCGGGGCGCGAGAGCGGCACGCTCGCGCGGGCTTCGGCCTCCTCGAGCGCGCCGGCGGCCGGCTCCCGCCACTCGCCTTGCTCCGCGGTCCACTTCGCCATCGCATCGCCCGCGATCGCGCCGAACACGGTCGAGTTGGCGACACCGTTCCCGCCCAGGCGATTGGCGCCGTGAACCCCGCCCGTGTCCTCGCCCGCGGCGAAGAGGCCTTCGAGCGACGTGGTGCAATCGCCGGTGAATTCGACGCCGCCCATCATGTAGTGCGCCGTGGGCACCACCTCGACGATTCCGCCCGCGAGGTCGAATCCGCAATCGGCGCAGCGCTCCACCATGCCCTTGAAGCTCGCGCGCACCTTTTCGGGCCCGAGATGCGACATCGAGAGATAGAGGCCGCCGTTGGGCGTGGCATTGCCCGCGCGCATCTCCGCGAACATGGAGCGCGAGACGATGTCGCGCGTGGCGCGCTCGTTGCGGGGGTCGTACTTGTGCATGAAGCGCTCCTGGTCCGCGTTGAGCAGGTGTCCTCCCGCGCCGCGAAGCCCTTCCTCGAGCACCGTGCCCGTCATGCGCGTGCCGGCGCCCGCGAGCAATCCCGTCGGATGGAACTGCACCATTTCCATGTCGCGCAGCACGAGCCCCGCGCGAAGCGCCATGGCGAGCCCGTCGCAGCTCTTGTCGCCCGAAGGCGTGTGGAAGCGGTACATCGTGGGTCCGCCGCCGGTGGCGAGCAGGACGCTCTTCGCCTGGACGAACACGAAGTCGCCTTCGCGCATGTCGATCATCACCACGCCCGCGATCGCGCCATCGGAAGATTTCACGAGGTCCACCGCGCGATGCTCCTCGAGGCGTTCCACGCCCGAGACCCACACCTGCTCGGCGAGGCGGTTGATGATCTCGATGCCCGTGAGGTCGCCCTTGTGCACCGTGCGATCGAAGGTCTGCCCCGCGAACGCCTTCTGGTGGATCGTGCCGTCGGGATTGCGGTCGAAGAAGCAGCCGAGCTCGTTCTCCAGCTCGTGGATGCGCTCGATCGCCTTGGTGACGAGCGTCCACGCGAGCTCCTGGTCCGGGAGCCACTTGCCGCCTTCGATCGTGTCCATGAAATGGCGCTCGACCGAATCGCCCTCGGCGAGCGCCACGTTGTATCCACCCTGGACCATGCGCGTGCAGCCGCATTTGCCGAGGAGTCCCTTAACCGCGATCGTGACGGAGAGCCCCGGGTGCGCGCGCTTCGCGTGCAGCGCCGCGAAGAGGCCGGCACCGCCCGCGCCCAGGATGAGGACGTCGGTCTTCGCGCGTCTCACGCGGGAGCGGGCGCCGTCTTGCGCGCCGCCTGCGCGAATACCGCGGCGAGCGCGATGCCGACGCCGACGAGATCCAGGTGGTTGAAGGGAAGGATCACGAGGAGCCCGCCGCCCAGCAGCAATGCGCGCTCGATCCAGTTCGCCTTGCGCAGGATCCATCCCTGGAGTCCCGCGGCAAGCGCGGCGATCGCGAAGAAGCCGAGGAAGATGATCCACGCCGCGTCGGCCCACGAACCGCCCGGCGGAAGCTTGAGGAGCACGCCCGCGCCGTCGGGATCGAGCACGAAGAAGAACGGGACCACGAACGCGGGCATCGTGTACTTCCACGCCTGCATCGTCGTGCGGTACGGATCGCCGCCGGTGATCGCCGCCGCCGCGAAGGGGGAAAGCGCCGTGGGCGGCGACACTTCCGACAGCAACGCGTAGTAGAAGATGAACATGTGCGCCGCGAAATCGGGAACGCCGAGCTGGATCATCGCCGGCGCCGTGATCACCGCGCAGATGATGTAGGACGCGGTCACGGGAACGGCGAGGCCCACGATCCACACGATGAGCGCCGTGTAGAGCGCGGTGAGCGCGAGGCTGCCCCCGGCGTAGGAAAGGATGATCGACGAGAACTTGAGGCCCAGGCCCGTGAGCGTCACGACGCCCACGATGATCCCCGCGGCCGCGCACGTGGCGGCGACGTTGAGCACGCCCGTGGTGCCCGCTTCCATGGCAGCGGCGAACCGCTTCGGATACATCGCCGTCTCGCGGCGGAAGAAGCTCACGACGAAGGCCGTCACGGTCGCCCAGAACACGCTCACGGTCGGCGAGAATCCCCACATCATGAAGATCACGATGGAGACCAGCGACAGGAAGTGGAACCAGTAGCGCTTGGCGAGCGTCCACGCGCTCTCCACCACCTTGAACGCCGCCTCGCTCATGCCGTACTTGCGCGCGTCCAGCTCCACCATGAGGAAGAGCGAGAAGTAGTAGAGCAGCGTCGGGATCGTCGCCATCTTGATGACCTCGAGGTACGAGATCTTCAGGTACTCGGCGATGATGAAAGCGGCGGCGCCCAGGACGGGCGGAGAGAGGATCGCGCCCAGGCCGCCCGCGGCGAGCAATCCGCCCGCGGCGTCCTTTCCATATCCGGACTTCTCGAGCATCGGCCACGCGACGGAGCCGATCGTCACCGTGGTGGCGACACCGGAGCCCGAGGGCCCGCCCAGCAGGAACGAGGCGAGCACGACGGCGCGCCCGGCGCTCGTGGGCTTGCCGCCCAGCAGCGAGAACGAGAAATCGAGGAAGAATTTCCCGGCGCCCGAGTAGTGCAGGAACGCGCCGTAGATCGTGAAGAGGATGATGAGGGTGGCGGAGACATCCACCGCGGTGCCGAAGATGCCCTCGAGCGTCATGTACATGTGGCCCACGAGGCGCGAGAGGTCGTAGCCGCGATGCGTCCACGGCGACGGAAGCCACGGTCCGATGAACGCATACAGGACGAATGCGCCGATCACGATCGGCATCACCCAGCCCGAGGTGCGGCGCGTGGCCTCGACGACCAGCAGGATGAGCGCGATGCCGAAGAACATGTCCCAGTTGTTCGGCGTCGTCGTGCGGTCCATGAAGTCGTCGCCGCTCGCGATCATCCACACGATGCTCGCCACCGCCGTGAGCGCGAAGACAACGTCCCACCACTTGAGCTTGTGGCGCCAGCGCTTCGCCATCGGGAAGAGCATGAACGAGAGGAAGAGCACCAGCCCCACGTGGATCTCGCGCAGGAGATCGGTGCGGACGATCGAGGCGGCGGCGTAGAGATGGAAGGCCGAGCAGCCGACCGCCACCGCGGACAGGAAGATCGCGAGCCAGCCGCGATACTTGTTGAAGCTGCCTTCTTCCTCCTCGATGAACTCCTCGACCTTTGCGAGCTGCTCCTGCGAAAGGTCGCCCCCTGCAATCGGCTCGCTCAACGTCGCTCTCCTCTCGCTGGACCGGTCTGTTTTTTTCGATTCTAGAGGGGTTTGAAACGAAAAACCCGGCGCGAGGCCGGGTTTTTTGCAAACGCGGATGCTACCGGGTCACGCGCGGGACTGCAGGACCCAGAGGCGCGCGAGGTCGGCGGTGCCGTCGGAGCCTCGCACCTCCTTGAATACCGAAGCCGCCTTGGCGTTCTGGTGCGCCTGGAGGAGCGCTTCGCCGTAGAGCAGCTTCGCATCGTCGGGGCGCCTGAGCCCGCCGCGCTTGATGCCCTGGTCGATCAGCGGCAGGCCCTTGTCGGCCTTGCCTTCGTAGACGTAGTTGAGACCCACCTTCACGAGGTCGTTGCCGTCCTTCGACGCCATCGCGTCGGCCTCGTCCTTGGCGCGCGTCTTCTGCGAATCGGCGACGCTCTTGTTGATGAGGTCGCGCAGGCGCTGGTGGCGCTCGGCTTCCTTGCCGTTGCCCAGGGCCTTCGCGTCGTAGCCCTTGTCGACGATCGCCTTCGCTTCGGAAGGAACTCCGGCCTGGAGGGCGAGCTGCGCCATCTCCATGTAGTCGTTCGTGTCGAGCGGCATGCCGAGCGCCATGCGCAGGCGATAGACGTGGACGCCGAGGCGGTCGGACGCGAATCCGGGCTTCCTCTGCACATGGGAGAGCAGGTCGACCCAGTAGTCCTTCTTCGGGTAGTAGATGACGAGCTTCTCGATCGCCGAAACGTATCCGCCCGTGTCCTTCTGGCGCTGGTAGCAGTTGGCGAGGATCTGCAGCTCTTCCTCGGAGGGCTTGCGCGACTCGTCCGCGCTGCCGTTGCCGAGCATCTTGTTCACCGATCCGCAATCGTTGCCGAGGTAGTAGCTCTGCAGCAGCACGGTGCGCATCGAAGCGTCGGTGCCGCCTTCCTTGAAGTAGCGCTGCGTCCACTTCGCGGCTTCCGCGTACTCCTTCTTGTTGTAGTAGGCGACCGCGATGCCCTGCACCAGCGCCGTCGCGTCGCGTCCCGAGACCTTGCCGGAGTCGAGCAGCGCCTGGTTGGCGCGGATCGTGGCGTCGTTGTCGCCCGAGGCCGATGCGGCCGCGGCCTTCATCTGCGCGATGATCTGGTTCTCATAGGGCGTGCGGTTGGGCACGGCTTCGGCCTTGGCGATCTCCGCCATGGCCTCGTGTCCCTTGCGCTGCTTGATGAGGGCCTGCGCGGCCTGCAGCGGCTTGCCGACCTCCGGGCGCACGCCCTCGGCGGCCACCGCGGAAAGGCTGCTCGCGGCAAACGCGAGGCCTGCGCACAGGACGACGTGCAACGCAATGCGTTTCATCACTTCGATCTCCCGTTCAATCCAGGAACTGCTCGGCTCCGACGAGGCCGATCTTCGTGACTCCCAGGCGCTGCGCCGCGGCCATCACGTGGGCGACGTGCTTGTAGGTCACGAGCTTGTTGGGCCGCAGGTGGAATTCCGGCTGCACCGGCATCTCCGCGGCGCTGCGGAACTTCGCGTCCAGCGTGGGAAGGTCGACCTGGTCGCCGTTCCACAGCACGGTGCCGTCGAAATCCACGTCGATCTGCACGACGACGGGCGGCTCCGGCGGCGGCGGCGGGTTGCCCACCGGCATGTTGAGCTTCACCGCGTGCGTCTGGATCGGGATCGTGATGATGAGCATGATCAGGAGCACCAGCATCACGTCGATCAACGGCGTGGTGTTGATGTCGACCATCACTTCGGGATCGCTGTTCGAACCCCCGCTTCCGACATTCATTGCCATTGCTGCATTCCTTTGTTCTCCGCGGGCGTCACTCGCCCGCGAGCGACCGCACGGGCGGTTCGGTGATGAAGCCGATCTTGAGGATCGAGGCGCGCTGGAGTGTCGCCACCACGCGGCCGACCGATTCGTAACGGGCGTTCCCGTCGGCGCGGATGTGCACCTCGGGCTGCGGCACGATCGTCGCGATGCCCTTCAGCTTCTCGAACAGCGCCTTCGAGTCCTTCATGTATTCCAGCTGCCAGAAGACGTCGCCGTCCTTGTTGACCGAGATCACGATGTTCTCGGGCTTGGTCTGCGTGACGACGTTGCGTTCCTTCGGAAGCTCGAGCGGAACGTTCTGCACCACCACCGGGATTGTGATGAGGAAGATGATGAGCAGCACCAGCATCACGTCGACGAGCGGCGTGGTGTTGATGGCGGCCATCACCTCCTGTTCGGCGCTTTCGGCGTCCTGGCCGACTGTCATTGCCATGTTTCGCCTCCTGGCTGGCCGACCCTATCGCGCTGCGACTTGCGGGGCGCGCTTGGAAGCGGCACCGCCACCGCTCATGAGCACCATGTGCAGGTCGGCGCCGAACGCGCGCAGCTGCTCGAGGGCGACCTTGTTGCGGCGGACGAGCCAGTTGTAGCCGAGCACCGCCGGCACCGCGACCGCGAGGCCGAAGGCCGTCATGATGAGCGCCTCGCCCACGGGACCGGCGACCTTGTCGATCGAGGCCTGGCCCGCGATGCCGATGGCGGTAAGTGCGTGATAGATGCCCCACACCGTGCCGAAGAGGCCGACGAAGGGAGAGGTCGAGCCCACGGTCGCGAGGAACGCGAGGCCGTCCTGGAGCCGCGAGGCGACGTTGTCAACGGCGCGCTGCAGCGACATCGTGACCCAGGTGTTGAGGTCGATCTGCTCGAGGAGCTTGCCCTCGTGGTGCGTCGTCGAGGAGATGCCGCTCTCGGCGATGTAGCGGAACGCGGTGCCTTCCTTCAGCTGGCCCGCGCCGTCGCTCACGGAGTTGGCGCCCCAGAACTTCGATTGCACTTCCTTCGCCTGGCGGAAGAGCTTGCCCTGCTCGTACACCTTCACGAACATGATGTACCAGGAGCCCATCGACATGATCACGAGGATCACCAGCACGCCGCGCGAGATGAAGTCACCCTGCTTCCACAGGGCCTCGAGGCCGTAGGGGTTCTCGATCACTTCCTTCTGCGTGGTTGCATCCTGGCCCGCGCCCGGGGGCGGGGCCGGAGCCTTGGTGGCATCCGCGGCCTGGGCATGTGCGCTGCCCGGCGTGACGACGAGTGCGGCGATCGAAGCGAAGCCGATGAATGCGGCCACGAGGAGCGCCGACAGTTGGTTGGTCAATTTCATCTTTATGTCTCCGTTGCGTCCCTGGCGGACACTAGTCCTTAAGGTTGAAAATGATTTCGTATTCGCCGATGAATCCCACCGGCTCCGGGTTGAATTTCCACTGCGACAGCGCGCGGATCACCTCGCGGTCGAACGCCCGGTTGGTGGACTGGCGGATCTCCACGTTGGTCACGTCTCCGCTCGGGGCCACGTGCACCCATGCAACCACCTTGCCCTCGACGCCCTCACGCATGAGGTTTCGCGGGTAGGCCGGGTTCACGCGCGACTTCGCGGTGTACTCCTTGCGGATCGCGGGCTGCTGGACGGGCGGCGCCTGGATCACGGGCGGCGGCGTCGTCGGCTTCACTGTCGTCGTCTGCGTGATCGCCGCGGGCGCCTGCACGACCGGGACCTGGATGTTGATCTCGGGGGGCGGGATGAACGGCGGCGGCGGCGCGGCCAGCTTCGGCGGCGGCGGCGGCGGCGTATCGGGCGGCGGCTTCTTGATCTCTTCGATGATCTTGGTCTCGAGGGGCTTCTTGAGGACCTCGATCACCGCTCGGCCGAGCCCATTGAGCAAGGCGTACCCCAGCGCAATGTGAAGGAGTACGACCATGGCGATGCTTGGCAAATGATTCGCCAGGCTTCTCTCGCGCTCTGCGTAATTCACTCTCCGACCTCCTTGCTGCAGCGAGGACCCATGTCAGGATCCTGCCCGTTGCGTGGCGACGCTTCGTGGCGACGCCGTAGTCTGGATGGCTGCGGGCTCTTATTCTCCCCGTAAGTCCCGCGCCAGCTTCGGAAAAACACGCGATTTTACCGCAATCCGAAGTATTTCGGAAATGTCGGTAAACACACTGTTACATGGGAATGTTAGGCTGGCTTGACACCCAGTTTGGCGAGTGCCTGCGCGCGCCGCCCGCGTGCGGCGCGGTCCACATCCTCGTAGAGGCTCGCGCCGTGGCTGTCCATCGCGACCAGCAGCGGACCGAAGCCGCGAACGCGGAATTTCCAGAGCGACTCCGGATTGAGGTCGTCCAGGTCGACGTCCTCGATCGCCTCGACCCACGTCGTTTCCAGCGCCGCCGTGCCGCCGATGATCGCGAGGTAAGCACCCCCTAACTCCCGGAATGCATCGAGCGAGGCCTGTCCGAGGCCGCCCTTTCCGATGATGAGCCGCGCCCCGAGCTGTTCGAGCATCGGACGCGTGAAGCGCTCCATCCGCGCGGAGGTGGTGGTGCCGACACAGACGGGCTCGTAGCCCGTGGGGTGCTCGGCGGAGCGCGGGACTTTCCGGACGTTCGGGGCCGTGTGGATCGCGGCGTGGCCGTTCATGTCGAAACGCGTCTTGCGCCCCTTGTCGAAAAGGGCGATCTGGTTGGCGTCGCGAATGCCGAAGAGCGCGCCCTCGATCGTGACCGTGTCGTTCACGCGAAGGCCGCGCGCCTGGGCTTCGGTGATCGGCATGGTGAACGCGTGATGAGTCATGGCGCCGGACTCGTCAGAAACCGTACTCGATTCCGGCGGGCGTGAAGGAAGCCGACGCGCGGCGCGCCGAGTGGCACTGCATGTTCACGGCCACGGGATTCATGGTGATGTGCGTCGCGGCGATCTCGACATGCACCGCGAACGCGGTCGAATCGCCGCCGAGTCCCTGCGGGCCCACGCCCAGCGAATTCACCGCGGCGGTGAGGCTCTTCTCGAGCGCCGCGCCCTCGGGATCGGGACAGGCCGTGCCCAGGGGCCGCGTGGCCGCGCGCTTGGCGAGCGACACGCAGAGGTCCGATGTCCCGCCGATGCCCACGCCCACGATCGTCGGCGGGCAGGTCTTGCCGCCGGCATCGAGCACGCAGTCGACCACGAACGACTTGATCGCGTTCACGCCTTCGGCGGGAACCGCCATCTTGAGCCACGAGTTGTTCTCGCTGCCGCTGCCCTTCGGAACCATCTCGATCACGAGGCCTTCGTCCGCGGAAAACTCGATGTGGATCGGCGGCACGCCCGGGCCGCACGAGGTGTGCTCGTTCTTGCGCGTGATCGGATGCACGACCGAAGAGCGCAGCGGATGCTCGCGTGTCGCGCGCTCGCAGCCGCGGCGGATCGCCGCCTGCAACTCCATGCCGTCGATCTGCACGCCGCGGCCGATCCTCACGTTGTAGATCGGGATGCCCGTGTCCTGGCAGAGAAGGTTCTCCGTGTCTTCCGCGACCTTGATGTTGGTGATCATCGTGCCGAGCACCTTCTTCGCGGTCGCGTCGGTCTCGCCCGCGGCGAGGCGCGCGAATCCTTCCTTGATGTCGGGCGGAAGGATCTTCAGCGCGCGGACGTAGAGCTCGCGCGCGACTTCCTCGACCTGGGCCGGTTCCACTTTCATCAGTTCGCCTGCAGCTTCCTTTCCCGGATGATCTTCGCCCAGCGCGTGCTCTCGTCGCGGATCGCCGCGGCGAATTCCGCCGGCGTGTTTCCCACCGGGAACATCGCGAGCCTCGCGAGGGATTCACGGAACTCGTCGGTCGCGAGGATCTTCGCGCTGTCGCGATAGACCCTGTCGACGACTTCCTTCGGCGTGCCCGTGGGCGCGAGCAGGCCGAACCATCCGGCATTCTCGAATCCGGTCACCGTCTCTCCCACCGCCGGGACATCGGGCAGCTGCGGGCTGCGCTCCCTGCTCGTCACACCGAGCGCGCGAAGCTTGCCCGCCTTGATGAAGGTGATCGCCGCCGACAAGTTGATCACCGCGGTCGAGATCTGTCCGCCCATGACGTCGGTGATCGCGTAGGACTCGCCCTTGTAGGGAACGTGCGTCATGTCGACGCCGGCCGAATACGCGAAATTCTCGCCGGCGAGGTGCGTCTGCGTGCCGATGCCCGCGCTGCCGAAGGTCACCTTCCCCGGATTCGCTTTCGCGTAGGCGATGAGCTCGGGCAACGTCCTGAAGGGTCCTTCGGGATTCACGATCACCACCTGCGGGCCCGTGGCCACGTTGGTGATGGCGACGAAGTCCTTCGCCGGATCGTAGGGAAGCGATTTGTACATGTAGGGGTTCGCGGTGACGATCGATCCCGACGCCATGAAGAGCGTGTATCCGTCGGCCGCGGAATGCGCGGCCGCCTCGCCGCCGATGTTCCCGCCGGCGCCCGAGCGATTCTCGATGACCACCGACTGCCCCCACGCCTCGCCGAGTTTCTGGCCGAGAAGTCGCGCGACCACGTCGGTGGCGCCGCCCGCGGGGAACGGGACGATCATCTTCACGGTCCTCGCCGGCCACGCCTGCGCCGCGGCGACCGCGGGCAGGAGCGCCGCGAACGCAAGGGCCGCGAGCCTGGAAGTGAAACCCCTCATCATCGGACTGCCTCCACGTTACAGGTCTTGTCCGCGAAGCATAGCGCTCAACGCGCGAGCGCGAATACGAGGCCCACTGCGACCGCGAACGCCGCGCCCAGCGCCGCCAGCGCCTTGTGCCACTCGCGCCACGGCAGGAACTCGAGCGCGAGGAGCCTCAGCCCCCCCGCGAAGTGCGCCGCGAGCAGCATCACGAGAACCCATTCGACAATCTTCACCGCCGGCTGTTCGCTCCAGCGCAGGAACCCCTCGAGCTTCGCCTCGCCCTCGATCGCGGTGCCGAGCGCGAGGAAGTGCGCGGGCAGGAAGAGCGCGAGCGCGACACCGGAGATGCGGTGGACGAGGAAGGCCCACCAGCCCGGATGGGAGCGCGCGGGCCTGATCACAGCATCACCGCCGCGACGGCGCGAACGCCGAGCGCGAGGATCGCGACGGCGACGAGGCCCATCGTCGCGTCCGCCACCGTGCCGCGAAAGGCGAGCCACTCCGATGCGACGGTGCGCAGCCCGATGGCGCCATGGATCGCGGCGGCGAAGACGAAGACCGCGTAGAACGCGCCCCACGCGTAGTTTCCATGCGTGCGATCGAGGATCTGCGAGGCGGTAAGTCCCGCGCGGACGGCGTAGACGATCGTCACGAGGTGCACCAGCACGCAGAAGGCGAGGACGGCGGCGGTCGCGCGTTGCGCCACCCAGAGGCGCGCGCCGCCGCGCGTGCTCACGCGTCGTCCCCGAGGACGAGGCCGATCGTCGCGCGCTTGAGTCCCGCGATCGACCGCGTGGGCGAGAGTTGCTTCGGACAATGCTCGGTGCAGCTCATCATCGTGTGGCACGAGTGGCAGCCCGCGTCGCCCGCGACCGCGTGGAGCCTTTCCCGCTTGCCGCCGTCGCGCGCATCGTTCACGAGCGTCCACGCGCGATTCAATGCCGCGGGGCCGAGGTAGTCGGGATTCCATTTCACGACGTCGCACGCGGAATAGCAGACGCCGCAACCGATGCATTCGATCGCGGCATCGGCTTCGCGCCGCGGCGCCGAATCGGGGCGCACCGCCGCGAACTCGTCGTCGCGCGTGGCCGTCGGCTTGAACTGTCCCCTCGCCCTCGCCCACTTGTCGAAGAACTCGCGCATGTCGGCGACGAGGTCCTTCACGATGGGAAGGTTCTCGAGCGGGCCGATGCGCAGGCGCCCGTCGGCGGCCACCTTGTCCACGTGGGTGCGGCACGTCCATCGCGGCCGGCCGTTCACTGTCATCGCGCACGAGCCGCACATCCCGACACGGCAGGCGAAGCGGTAGGAAAGCGTGGGGTCGAGATGGCGCTGGATGAATGTGACGGCGTCGAGCACCGTCTGGCTCTCGCGGCGCGGCACGTCGAAATCCTGGAAGCGCCCTTCGGCGCCCCCGCGCCACACGGAGACCCGCAGCGTCGCTACTTCCATGCCAGCACCCCGACCACGATCGCTGCGAGGAAGAGCGTCTCGGTCACGATGAGCATCACGGGCTTGAGGCCCATGTCCACGAGGGACCTGAGCGACGTCTTCATACCGATGGCGGCGATCGCGGTCACGAGGCACCAGCGCGAGATCACCGAACCCGCATCGATCACCGGGGCGGGAATCCAGCCCAGGCTCGTGATCCCGACGAGCGCCGCGAAGGCCACCGCGAACCACGGAAGGATGGGCGCGGCGTGGGCCGCGGTCGCGCCGCGCACGTGCAGCGCAAGTCCGATCGCGAGGCATGCGGGCAGCAGCATCGCCACGCGCAGCAGCTTCACGATCGTGGCCGTGTCGCCCGTCTCCTGCGAAAGGCTGTAGCCCGCGCCCACGACCTGCGCCACGTCATGGATGGTGCCGCCGAGGAAAACGCCCGCCGCATGGTGATCGAGGCCCAGGTGCGCAACGACGATCGGATAGAGGATCATCGCGAGCGTCGACAGCGCCGTGATGCCGATCACCGTGAAGCTCGCGTCGCGTTCCGCTTCGGCGTGCTTCGGGAGGATCGAGGCGATCGCGAGCGCGGCGGACGCGCCGCAGATCGCCACCGCGCCGCCCGTGAGCGTGCCGAAGGCGCTACCCAGCTTGAAGAGGCGCGCCACCACGATTCCGCAGAGGATCGTGAGCGTGACCGTCACCGCCACGAGCGCGATGGTTCCCCACCCGAGCGCCTCGACCTGCGCGATCGTGATGCGAAGCCCGAGGAGCGCCACGCCGGTGCGCAGCACCACGGTCGACGCGGCCTGGATGCCCGGAAGGCAGCGCCCTTCTTCCGCGAGGAAGTTGAGCGCCATGCCGAGCAGCAGCGCGAAGAGCATCGCCGAAGCCTTGTACTGGTTCGACAGGAACGTCGCCGCGATGCCCACGACCGCGGCCACCGCGAGGCCCGGCCAGAGCGCTTTCCACTTCACGTGTCAGGCGCTCTCGTAGAGGCGGGTCAGCACGAATTCGCGGTGGCCCAGCGCCTCGGCGGCGGTGAGGCGCCCGTTGGCCGTGCGGAACATGCACTCGAGGAGGCGATCGCCCGCCTGGTCCGGCGTCATCTCCTTGCGCAGGAGCCCCGAGACGTCCACGTCGATGTGCTCGCTCATGAGCTTCACGGTGCGCGGATTCGCGCAGAGCTTGATCACCGGCAGGATCGGATTGCCGATCACGTTGCCCTGGCCCGTCGGGAAGAAGTGCACGACGTAGCCCGCGGCCGCGCAAAGCGTGACCATCTCCGCCGCCGCCGAGGACGAATCCATGAACCACAGGCCCGGATGCGACGGCATCTCGGCCTTGTCGAGGATTCCGTCGACGATGCATTTGCGCCCGATCTTCTGGATGTTGCCGAGCGCCTTCTCCTCGATCGTCGTGAGGCCGCCCGCGATGTTGCCCTTGGTCGGCTGCGAGTCGCGCAGGTCGCTCGTCTTATGGCGGTTGATGATCTCCTGGTACTGGTCGAAGACCTTCTGGAATTTCGCGCGCACTTCGTCGTTGCGGCAGCGCGCGGCGACGAGGTGCTCGCCGCCGGTGAGCTCCGTGGTTTCGCCGAAAACGAGGGTCACTTCATGCGGGTAGAGCTTGTCGAACGCGTTGCCCACGGTGGGATTCGCGCCGCAGCCCGAGGTCGTGTCCGACTCGCCGCACTTGGTCGAGACCCACAGGTCCTTGAGCGGACGCTCCTCGCGCTTCAACTCGCTCGCCCACTGCACGTATTCCTTCGCGGCCTTCGAGGCTCGCATGATCGTGTCGTGGTCGCCATGGCCCTCGATGCCGAAGCCCGTGACGGGCTTCCCGGTGGCGGCGATGGCGTCGACGATCTTCTTGGTCCATCCGTCCTCGATGCCGATCACCACGACGGCGGCCACGTTCGGATTCGATCCCGTGCCGATCAGCGTGCGGAAATGCAGGTCGAGATCCGCGCCGAACTGCAGGCGGCCGTACGGATGCGGGATCGCCATCGTGCCCTTGATGTTGTTGGCCACGGCCTCGCACGCGGCGTTCGACAGGTCGTCCACGGGCAGGATGATCACGTGGTTGCGCACGCCGACGCGGCCGTTCTCGCGCCGGTAGCCCTGGAAAGTCGAGTTCTTGAGCTCCATGGTTACCACCTCTTCGTGCGGATGTTGTGCACGTGGGCATGCTCGCCCACCGCGATCGGCGCGATCACGCGGCCGATGTCGACGCCATACTTGATCACGGTCGCGTCCTTCGCGAGCGGCTTGATGGCGAGCTTGTGCCCGATCGGGATGTCGGACTTCGCGTCGACCGCGATGTCCTTGTCCTGGTCCATGATCCAGCCGTTCAGCTTCTGGCCGGACTTCACGCCTTCGACCACGACGACGCCGACGGAATCGTGCTCGTCGTGGACCACGAAATGGATCATATGCGCCTCCTGATGCGGGACCATGATGCTATGGATCGGGAGGGCCCGAAGTCAACTAGATGAGTTGCATGTTATCGTCCGCCCCATGGCGCACCTCTACGAGCAGGTCCGCGCGCGGCTGATCGAAGGCATCTCGGCCGGTGAGTGGCGCGCGGGCGAGGCGATCCCGACCGAAGCGCGGCTCGCGGCGACGTTCCGGGTGGCGATCGGCACCGTGAGGAAGGCGGTCGACAGCCTCGTGGCCGAGCAGGCGCTCGTCCGGCGCCAGGGCAAGGGCACCTACGTCGCGGCGCACGACGGGCGCCGCCTCATGTACCACTTCTTCCACATCGTGCCGCGCGTCGGGGACAAGTCGTATCCCACCGTGCGCACGCTCTCGTTCCGGCGCGACCGCGCCGACGCCGCGACCGCGGCGGCGCTGCACATCCCGCCCTCGGACAAGGTGATCCGGATCCGCAACGTGCTATCGCTCGCCGGCGCTCCCGTGATCGTGGACGACATCACGCTGCCCGCGGAGCTCTTCCCGGGATTTTCCGAGAAGATCTTCCTCGCGCGCGACAACACGATCTACAACCTCTACCAGAGCCGCTACGGCATCAACGTGTTGCGCACCGACGAGAGGCTTCGCGCGGTGCTCGCGCCGCGCGACGTGGCGCAGGCGCTCGGCGTCGCGACGGCCACGCCGTTGCTCGAGATCCGCCGCGTGGCGCTCACGTTCCGCGAGCGGCCCGTGGAACTGCGCCTGTCGCGCGTGAACACGGCGCGCCACGACTACCACAACACGCTCGGCAAGGAAGTCTGAGTGCAGACCGCGCTCCTCATCCTGCCGAACTTCGCGCTGATCGTGATCGGGCTCGTGCTCGCGCGCCGCTTCGACTTCGGCCGCGACTTCTGGGCGGGCCTCGAGAAGCTCGTCTACTACCTGCTCTTCCCCGCGCTGCTCTTCCGCTCGCTCGCGATCGCCAGGATCGACTTCGCGGCGGCGGCGCTTCCGATCGCGTCGACGCTCGTCTTCACGTCGGTCGGATTCGGACTCTCGATCGCCGCCGGCCCGATCTTCGGCCTCGACAGGAAGTTGAACGCGAGCGGATCGCAGTGCGGCTATCGCTTCAACACCTATGTCGGGCTTGCGATCGCGGGAAGCCTTTTCGGCAATCCGGGCGTGGCGATGGCGGCCCTGCTCCTGGGCGTGATGATCCCGGTCGCCAATTTCTACGCGGTGGCGATGCTCGCGGCCCACGGCAGCCGCGGCTTCCTCCACGAGCTGGCGACGCACCCGCTGCTCGTGTCGTCGCTCGCGGGCCTCGCGTGGAATGCGCTGGGATTGCCGCTGCCCGGATTCGCCGACCAGACGCTGAACCTGCTCGCGATCTGCGCTCTGCCCGCGGGCCTTCTCTCGGTGGGCGCCGCGATGCGCATCGAGGAAGGCGTGGGTCCGATCGCCGCGCATGCATGGTGGCTAGTTGTGAAACTCGCGGCGGTTCCTGCGGTCGCATGGGGACTCGTCGCGATCCTGGGGATCGGCGGCATCGATGCGAGCATCGTGATCCTCTGCGCGGCGCTGCCCACGGCGTCGAACGCATACATCCTCGCCGTGCGGATGACGGGCGACGGGCGCGCCGTGGCTGCGCAAATCACGATCGGCACCGTGATTTCCATGGTGACGCTGCCGCTCTGGATGGCCGTTCCGGTGTAGGGTGGCGAAATGGAACTCGACAACCAGCGGGAAAGCGAAAACGTCGAAGACCTCCGCGGCATGGGCGTAGGCGCCGGCGTCGGCAGCCTCGGCATCGGCGGTGTCGTGATCGTCATCATCGCCGCGTTCCTGGGGTACGACCCATCCGACGTCATGAACGTCGTGCAGGACGTGCAGCATCAAGCGTCGCCCGCGCCCGACGCGTCGAGCGCGCCGCGCGGTGCGCCCGGCGACTCCCTGGGCCATTTCGTGTCGAAGGTGCTGGGTTCGACCGAGGACGTCTGGGGCGAAATCTTCCAGAAGGCCGGACGCGAGTATCGCCGTCCCACTCTCGTGCTCTTCTCGGGGGCGACGAGGACGAGCTGCGGAATGGGGCAAGCGGCGATGGGCCCCTTCTACTGCCCGCCCGACGAGAAGGTCTACATCGACCTCGCGTTCTACAACGACCTGCGCCAGCGCTTCCACGCGCCGGGCGAATTCGCGGAGGCCTACGTGATCGCGCACGAGGTGGGCCATCACGTGCAGAAACTTACGGGCATCTCCGACAAGGTCGATGCGGCGCGTGGGCGCGCCTCGAAGGAAGACGCGAACCGCCTCTCGGTGCGTATGGAGCTGCAGGCCGATTGCTATGCGGGTGTGTGGGGCAACCATGCCCAGGCCAAGGGCCAGCTCGACCCGGGCGACGTGGACCAGGCACTTGCTGCGGCCACGGCGATCGGGGATGACCGCCTGCAGAAAGCGGCGCAGGGCTACGTGGTGCCGGAGTCCTTCACCCATGGAACGTCCGAGCAGCGCGTGCGCTGGTTCAAGCGCGGCATGGAAAACGGCCGCGTGAAGGACTGCGACACGTTCGGCGCGAACCCTCTCTGAAAGCAAAACGCCCCGGAGGTCCGGGGCGTTTTCTCTAGCGCTTGTCGGTGCCGCGCTTGGCTTCCTTGTCGATGCGCTTCTTCTTGACCTTGACCTTCTTGGTCTTGGCCGGCGCACCACCCGGGGCCGAGGCGTCGCCTTCGGCCGGGGCTTCCTCCATCACCTCGTACTCGGCCGCCTCGAGCTTCTCCTTGATGCGGGCCGCCTTGCCGGTGAGTCCGCGCAGGTAGTAGAGCTTGGCGCGGCGCACGTCGCCCTTGCGCTTCACCTCGATCGAGGCGAGCGCCGGCGAGTAGAGCTGGAACGTGCGCTCCACGCCCTCGCCGCTGGAGATCTTGCGCACGATGAACGAGCTGTTGAGGCCGCGATTGCGCCTGGCGATCACGACGCCTTCGTAGGCCTGCTCGCGCTTCTTGTCGCCCTCGATGACCGTCACCTTCACGATCACGGTGTCACCCGGGACGAATTCGGGAATGTTGCGGTTCAGCCGCTTGATTTCTTCCTGCTCGAGCTTCTGGATGAGATCCATCTTCGATGTCCTTTCGATTCCGGCCGTCTGGCCTTTCACGCAGAGCCGCCCGTCGCTTGGCGGTTGCATGCCGTTTATTGTTGCTGCTGCTCCTGTGCCTGCCGCTCGCGACGATATTCCTCGAGCAACTGGCGGTCTTCCCTCGCGAGCTTCGACTCGTCGATCAAGTCGGGCCTGCGGTCCCACGTGCGCCCCAGCGCCTGCTTCCTGCGCCAGCGCGCGATTGCCGCGTGGTTCCCGGACAACAGCACTTCCGGAACCGCCGCGCCCTGCCAATCTTCCGGCCGCGTGTAGTGCGGCCAGTCCAGCAATCCCGCCGAGAACGAATCCTGCGCCGCGCTCTCGGCATCGTTGAGGCTTCCCGGGATGCGCCTCACCAGGCAATCGATGAGCACCATCGCGGGCAACTCGCCCCCCGAGGTGACGTAGTCGCCGATCGACACTTCGCGATCGACCGAGCGCCGCACCAGCCGCTCGTCCACGCCCTCGTAGCGCCCGGCGATCAGCACCAGGCCCTCTTCATTCGAAAGCTCCCGCACCAGCGCCTCGGTGAGCCGCTCGCCCTGCGGCGACATCAGGATCACCTTCGGCTCCGCCACTCCCGCATCGCGCTGGCGCTGCTTCGCCACGTCGATGCACTGCTGCAGCGGCTCGGCCATCATCACCATGCCGGGCCCGCCCCCGTAGGGCCGGTCATCGACCCTGCGGTAGTTGTCCCATACGAAGTCCCTCGGATCCCACACCTTCAATCCGAAGCGCTTCTCGTCGAGCGCGCGACCCGTGATCCCGTGGTCGGCGATCGCATCGAGCATCGCCGGGAAGATCGTGATCACGTCGAACTGCTTCACGCCTCACTCCGCCTTCCAGTCCACCGTGATACGCCGGGCATCCCTGTCTACGGACTTCACATATTCAGCCACGAAGGGAATCATCGTTTCCTTCCCACGCGAGGGGTCCGCCCCATCCTTCACGACCAAGACGCTCGTGTCGCCCGTCTCGAACAATCCCTCCACCTTGCCGAGGGACTTGCCGCTTGCATCCACAACGTCCAGGCCGACCAGGTCGACCCAGTAAATCGAACCTTCGCCCGCATCGCCCAGCGCTTCGCGGGTCACCGCGACGTCGAAGCCGCGCATCGCGTCGGCTGCGTCCCGGTCGTTGCATCCGCCAAGCTTCGCGACCGGGCCCTTCGAATGGACCTCGAATTCCTCAAGCTCCATCGCGCGCCAGCCCTCATGCGTGCGCACGATCCATTCGCCGTATTCGCCGAGTCCTTCGGCCGATTCCGTGAAGGCCTTCACCTTCACCCAGCCCGCGATGCCGAAAGAGCCGACGATGCGGCCCATCACCACCAACGAGGATTCGGTCCCCGCGAAGGGAACGGCCCCGTTACTTGGCTTTTTTGGGCTCGACCTTGCCGGAGACTTTGGCCTTGCCACGCTTGATCAGTTTCTTCACCGCCGAGGAAGGCTGCGCACCCTTCCCGACCCAATGCTCGACGCGATCGAGCGCGAGGCGGAACTGCTCCTCGGACTCGGCGGCTTTCGGGTTGTAGAAGCCGAGGCGCTCGATGAAGCGCCCGTCGCGCGGCATGCGCGAATCGGCGACGACGATGTTGTAGAAGGGGCGGTTCTTGGCACCGCCGCGCGCCATGCGGATCACGACCATGTCGTTTGCTTTCTTCCCGTTGAGAACGGGCAACGTTGAAATTCGATTAAACGAAACGAAGCCTTGAATTATAACCGAAAACCGCCTCAGGACGCCAATGCCCGGGCGAGCCGGTAGAGGAACTCGCGGCTGTCCAGGAGCGATTTCACCGGCACCCGTTCGTCCTGTCCGTGCAGGCGGTTCTCCCCGTATTCGAGGAAGATTCCGCTCACCCCATAGACCGGAATGCCCGCGTTGCGAAGCTTGGCGCCATCCGTGGCGCCCGTGCCCATGATCGGGACGACGGGCGTGCCGGGCCACATGGTCTCGGACACGCGCTCGATCGTCTTCATGAAGGGCGAGTTGATGTCCATCGGTCCGCTGGGATGCTCCTCTCCGCGCGGCCTGACCCTGATGCGGTCGCCCGCGACGCGCTTCAGCTCGGCTTCGACGAACGAGGACTTCTCGCCCGGGAAGATGCGGCAGTTCACGGTGGCGTGCACTCGCTGCGGCAGCGCGTTGTCCGCATGGCCGCCTTCGATGCGGGTCGCGACGCACGTCGTGCGAAGCTGCGCGTTCAATCGCGGGGAGGCGGAAAGTTCTTTCAACTGCGCGTCCGTGTACTCGCCCCTGGCGACGGCCTCGAGCGCGGCCGCGAGCGATCCCGTCTCCGTCGGCGCCACGGCGGCGAAGAAGCGCTTCGCGGCGTCGTCCACGTGCGCGGGAAGCTGCAGCTCCGAAAGCCGCGAGAGCGCGGCGGCCATGTCGTAGATCACGTTGTCGCGGCCCGGCACCGAGCTGTGGCCGCCCGGTCCCGTGAGCTCGAAGTCGAAGGTGTGATAGACCTTCTCGGCGACCTGCACGCCCTGGATGAAGGGCTTGCCGTGGCGCCATGATCCGCCCGCGCCCTCGTTCAACGCCACCTGCGCGTCGATCGCGTCGCGGCGATTCCTGATGAGCCACTCCACTCCGTTGCGGTTGCCCGATTCCTCGTCGGCGGTGAGCGCGAGGACGATGTCGCGCTTCGGCCTGAAGCCTTCGCGCTTCATGCGAATCATGTTGGCGACGAAGATCGAGGCCATCGCCTTGTCGTCGATCGATCCGCGCGCGTAGTAGTAGCCGTCGCGCTCGGTGAGCTTGAAAGGATCGAGGCCGCCGGTCCAGTCTTCCTTGTGCGCGGCGACGACGTCGATGTGCGC
>DATGGI010000162.1:0-9229 GCA_035308545.1 Usitatibacter sp. | reverse complement strand
CACCACGCTGAAGAGCCTGATGGGCGTGGTCACGCCCCAGTCGGGCTCGGTGATGCTGGACGGCGTCGAGATGTCGGGCAAGAAGAGCTACGCGATCGCGCGCGCGGGCATGCAGCTCGTGCATGAGGATCGCCGCATCTTCGGAAGCCTCGACGTCGAAGAGAACCTGGTGCTCGCGGGACTCACGGCCCAGAAGAGATGGCCGCTCGAGCGCATCTACACGATGTTCCCGCGGCTGAAGGAGCGGCGGCGCAATCGCGGCACGGATCTTTCCGGCGGGGAGCAGCAGATGCTCGCCATCGCGCGTGCGTTGGTCCGAGATCCCAAGATCATCCTGCTCGACGAGCCTTTCGAGGGCCTCGCGCCCGTGATCGTGCGCGACCTCATGAGCGCGTGCCGCGAGCTCGCCGCCGCGGGCCAGACGATCGTGCTCGTGGAGCAGAACATCGCCGCGACGCTGGCCCTCGCGACGCGCGTGTACATGCTCAACAACGGCCACGTCGTGCACGAGGGCCCGGCCGCCGAGATCAAGGCGCAGCCCGACATCCTGCACAAGTTCCTCGGCGTCTAGACGACGATCACGTCGTACTGTTCCTGCATGTACGCGGTCTCGACCTGCATCGACACGGGCTTGCCGATGAAGTCTCCCAGCTGCGCGAGGCTCGCGCTCTCCTCCTCGAGGAAGAGGTCGATCACCTTCTGCGAAGCGAGGATGCGGTATTCCTTCGCGCCGAATTGCCGGTCCGTGCGCAGGATCTCGCGAAGGATGTCGTAGCAGATCGTCTGCGGCGTCTTCAGCTCGCCGCGGCCCTTGCAGACCGGACACGGCTCGCAGAGCACGTGCGCGAGCGATTCGCGGGTGCGCTTCCTCGTCATCTCCACGAGGCCCAGCTGCGAGAAGCCGTTCACGGTGACGCGCGTGCGGTCCCGGGCGAGCGCCTTGCGGAACTCCGCGAGCACGGCGTCGCGGTGCTCCTGCGAATCCATGTCGATGAAGTCCGCGATGATGATTCCGCCCAGGTTGCGGAGCCTCAGCTGCCGCGCGATCGACTGGGCCGCCTCGAGGTTCGTCTTGAAGATCGTGTCGTCGAAGGAGCGCCCGGAGACGAAGCCGCCGGTGTTCACGTCGATCGTCGTGAGCGCCTCGGTCTGGTCGATGATCACGTAGCCGCCGCTCTTCAGGTCCACGCGGCGCGCGAGCGCCCTCTCGATCTCGTCCTCGACGGCGAAGAGGTCGAAGAGCGGCCGCTCGCCCTGGTAGTGCTCGAGGATCGGCAGGGCCTGCTTCGTGTACTTGTTGGCGAACTCCTGCACCTTCGCGAACGTCTCCCTCGAGTCGACGATGATCCGCTCGGTGGAGTCGGTCACGAGGTCGCGCAGCACCCGCGTCGCGAGGGAGAGGTCCTGGTAGAGCAGCTCCTGCGGCGCGGCGGTCTGGGCCGCGAGCTGGATCTGCTTCCAGAGCGTGACGAGGTACTCGATGTCGGCGTTGAGCTCCGCATCGGTTGCCGCCTCCGCCACGGTGCGCACGATGAAGCCCCCGGTCTCGCCCTGGGGCATCAGCGCGTGGACCTTCTCGCGCAGATGCTCGCGCTCGGCCTCGTCCTCGATGCGCTGGGAGATGCCGATGTGGGGATCCTGCGGCAGGTACACCAGCAGCCGCCCCGCGATCGATACCTGCGTGGAAAGCCGCGCGCCCTTGCTGCCGAGGGGATCCTTCACGACCTGGACGAGCAGCGTCTGGCCTTCGGAGAGGATGCGCTCGATGGGACGCACTTCTCCGCCGTTGCCGTTGCGCGCCGTCCAGATATCGGCCACGTGGAGGAACGCGGCGCGCGGCAGCCCGATCTCGACGAAGGCCGATTGCATGCCGGGAAGCACGCGGCAGACGCGCCCGAGGTACACGTTGCCGACGAGGCCGCGGCTCGAGTCGCGCTCGATGTGCAGCTCCTGCACCGCGCCCTGCTCGGTGACCGCCACCCGCGTTTCCTGCGGCGTGACGTTGATGAGGATCTGTTCGTTCATTGTGGTTTCTGATCAACCACGGATGAACACAGATGAACACAGATGGACCGGGCGATCTGAATCGCATCGCGCTCGAAGCCACTAGCCGAGTCACTCGTCAGCCCAATACTTCTCCTCGATCATCTGTGTTCATCTGTGTTCATCCGTGGTTGATAAGCTTTGGTTACCCCTAGGGTACGACAATTCCGAACTTCCGGAGCAATTCCGCGGTCTCGAAGAGCGGAAGCCCCATGATTCCCGAGTAGCTGCCGGAGATGCGCTCGATGAAGCCGCCCGCGCGTCCCTGGATGCCGTAGGCGCCCGCCTTGTCGAAAGGCTCGCCCGATTGCACGTAGGCCGCGATGCGCGCCTCGTCCAGCGCGGCGAAGGTCACGAGCGACTCGCTCACGGCCATCTCGAAGCGGTCCTCGAATTCGATGGCGACAGCCGTCAGCACGCGATGCTCCTTCCCCGAGAGCGCGGCCAGCGTCCGCTCCGCCTCCGCGCGGTCCGCGGGCTTGCCGAGGATCGCGCCGTCGAGGGCGACGGTCGTGTCGGCGGCGAGCACGGGTTTCCTTTGCAGGCCGCGGCGCATCACGACGCGTTGCCACGCGGCATCGGCTTTCAATCGCGTCACGCGCCGCACGTAGTCGTCGGGCGGCTCGCCGGCAAGCACGGCCTCGCTCGTGTCGGCATCGGCGCGCGCGCCTTCGCGGAAGAGGAGGGGCTCGAACTTCACGCCGATCTGCGCGAGGAGCTCGCGGCGGCGCGGGCTCCGGGATGCGAGGTAGATGCTCATTCGAAAAGGGGAGCGAGGCAGGCGGCGATCGCCCGCGCGCACTCGATGGGCCGTGTCTCGATGGCGAAGTGGGGGCCGGGCTGGCGCACGATCCGTGCATTGTGACAGACCGATTCCAGGTGGCGCTGCGCGGCCCGGCCGATGACCCGGTCGCCCTCGAACTGCACCAGCACGACCGGAATGCGCAGCGCCGAGAGGTCCGCGCCGATGTCCTCGCGCGCGATGAGGCGAAATCGCTCGCCCACGACGGCGCGGTCGAGCGCGCGGATCGCCGCGGGAAGCGCGCTGGACCAGCCGTCGCGGCGCGCCTCGGGCCGCACGGCCAGGAACGGATTCAGCAGCGTCGAGCCGATGAGGTGAGCCACGGCCGGCATCCACGCGCCCAGCGTCGCCGCGACCGGAGCGGGATTGCGCGCGAACGCGCCGCAGAGCACGAGCCCGGCGATGCGCGGATCGCTCGCGGCCCAGCGCGCGGCGACGAGGCCCGAGAACGATTCGGCGATGAGCACGGGCCGCGAATCGGCCGAGACCTGCGATGCCACGTGCCGCCAGTAGCCTTCGAGGGAGCCCAGCGTGCGATTGGGATAGCCGATCCCGCGAGTGGGCCGCGCGTGCCTGGCGCGGGACCAATCCGCGAGTGTCGACGTGAACTCGTCGCGCAACCGTGCGTCGCCATCGAAGGCCGGCAGGAAGAGGGCCTCGGTGGCGCGCGCGCTCACTCGCGGTGATAGGGATGGCGGGCGAGGATCGTCCACGCGCGGTAGAGCTGCTCGGCGACGACGACGCGCACGAGCTGGTGGGGCAGCGTGAGCGTCGAAAGCGACACGAGCTTCGCCGCGCGCTCCTTCACCTCGTCGGAATGCCCGTCGGCGCCGCCGATCGCGAAGACCGGATGGCTCGCGTCGCCCATCCACCCGGAAAGCATCACCGAGAGTCCCGCCGTGGTGACCGCCTTGCCGCGCTCGTCGAGCGCCACGAGCGTCGCGCCCCGGGGGACGGCCTCGAGCAGGCGCCGGCCCTCTTCGTTCTTGTCCCTGCCGGGCTTGAGCTCCACGAGCTCCACGCGGATCTCGGGCGGCATGCGGCGCGTGTACTCGGAGAATCCTTCCTGGATCCACGTCGGCATCCTGTGCCCGATGGCGAGGATCGTGACGCGCATGGGCGCGCTAGCCGTGCCGCGGTTTCGCGGGCTTGCGGCGCGCCTTCGACGCGGGCCGCTTCGTGGCGACGGGCACCGACGAGTTCACGACCTTGTCGAACTTGCCGTCGCTCCAGAGCTCCTCGAGGTTGTAGTACTCGCGGACGGCCGGCTGCATCACGTGCACGACGACGTCTCCCGCGTCGACGAGGATCCATTCGCCGGTGTCCTCGCCCTCGGTGCCGACGATCGTGACGCCGGCTTCCCGGAGGGCATCGCGCACGTGGCGCGCGAGCGCCTTGCCCTGGCGCGCCGACTCGGCCGTCGCCACCACGATCCAGTCGCAGATCGAGGTGATCTTGTGCACCTCGATCGCCTGGATGTCGCGGGCCTTGATGTCTTCGAGCGCGTCGATCACGAGCTTCTTGCGGGCGGGGGTCGAGAGTTTCTTCATTTCGCGTAGATGCCGTGGGTGCGGATGAAATCGGCCACCGGGTCGGGCGTGAGGTAGCGGATGGACGAGCCTTCGCCCGCGAGGGCGCGTATCGCCGTCGACGAAATGGCGAGCGGCGTCATCGCGAACGTCATGATCTTTCCCGCGGGCGCCGCGGCAAGTTCCTTCGGATCGAGCGTGATGCGCGGCCATGCGTCGCGCGGAATCGTGCCGGGACCCCTGGCGAACCAGTCCGGATCGTTGGCGCGAACGGCCACGGCGAAATGCGCGAGGTCGAAGAGCTCCGTCCATCGATGCCACGTGTCGATCTTCGCGAAGGCGTCCGTGCCCGCGAGGAAGACGAGCGGCAGCCCGGTGCCGCGCTCGTTGCGGATCTCCACCAGGGTGTCGTAGGTGTAGGTGTTGCCCCCGCGCCGCAACTCCCGGTCGTCCACGTCGAAGCGCGCGTCGCGCTGCGTGGCGAGCTTGAGCATCGTGAGGCGCTGGTCGTTGGTGGCGTGGGCGTCGCGGCCGCGATGGTAGGGCAGGCCCGCGGGGAGGAACACGACCTTGTCGAGGCGGAATGCCTCGGCCAGCTCGGTCGCGAGGCGCAGGTGCCCGAAATGGATGGGATCGAAGGTGCCGCCGAAGAGTCCGAGTGCCATCAGGTCAGCGGACGTTTCCGTCGCCGAGCACGATCCACTTCTGCGACGTGAGTCCCTCGAGTCCCACGGGACCGCGCGCATGCAGCTTGTTGGTGGAGATGCCGATCTCCGCTCCGAGCCCGTATTCGTAGCCGTCGGCGAAACGCGTCGACGCATTCACGATCACCGAGCTCGAATCGACTTCGCGCAGGAACCGCTGCGCGTTCGACCAGCTCTCCGTCACGATGGCGTCGGTGTGCTGCGAGCCGTACTTCGCGATGTGCGCGATGGCCTCGTCGAGGCCCGGCACCACCCGGATCGAGACGATCGGCGCGAGGTACTCGGCGTAGTAGTCCTCTTCGGCGGCGGCCTTCACGCCCTTGATGCCGGCCTTCTTCAGGATCTCGCGCGACTCGGCGCAGGCGCGCATCTCGACGCGCTTGCCCGCGTAGATCTTGCCGATCTCGCCGAGGACCTGGGCCGCGATGGGTTGCGCCACGAGCAGCGTCTCCATCGTGTTGCAGGTGCCGTAGCGCTGCGTCTTCGCGTTGTCGGCGATCGCGATGGCCTTGGCCGCGTCGGCGCCCGCATCGATGAAGACGTGGCACACGCCGTCGAGGTGCTTGATCACGGGGACGCGCGAATCCCGCGCGATCGCCTCGATGAGGCTCTTGCCGCCGCGCGGCACGATGGCATCGATGTGCTTGTCGAGCGTCACGAGCTCGGTCACGACCGCGCGGTCGGGCGTGTCGACGAGCTGGATGGATTCTTCCGGGAGCCCCGCGGCCTTGAGCCCGATCGCGAGGCACGCGGCGATCGCCTGGTTGGACTTGATCGATTCGCTTCCGCCGCGAAGGATGCACGCGTTGCCGGACTTGAGGCAGAGCCCGCCCGCATCCGCCGTCACGTTCGGGCGCGACTCGTAGATGATCGCGATCACGCCGAGCGGCATGCGCATGCGTCCCACGCGGATCCCCGATGGGCGCTGCGTGAGGCCGGTGATCTCGCCGATGGGATCGGGCAGCTTCGCGATCTCGCGCAGCCCCTCGGCCATGGCCTCGACCGCCTTCGCCGTGAGCGTGAGGCGATCGATGAACGCGTCGTCCCTGCCGTCGGCGCGCGCGGCCTTCACGTCGTGGGCGTTCGCGGCGAGGATCGTCTTCTCGCGCTCCACGAGGGCCGTCGCCGCCTCTTCGAGCGCGCGGTTCTTCTGCGCCGTCGTGGCGCGCGCGAGGGCACGTCCCGCTTCGCGGGCGCGTTCGCCCATGGCGAGCACCATGGCGTGGAGGGGTGTCGAGTTCAGGTCCATTACGCTGCGATTTCCTTCATGACGGGGCGCCCTGCGATGCCGAGGGCCAGCTCCGTCACGTTGTCCCACGGATTGCCGGCCTCGACGCCTTTGATCATGCGGTCGATCACGTGGGCCCGCAATAGTTCCCTGTCGAAGCTCGCGCGCGTGTGCTTTTTCGCCGTGCGGTCGAGCGCGGCCATGCGATCGGGCGGAAGATAGCGCCGCGGGCGCTGCCCCGACGAAACCGCCACGAGCAGGCGAAGCTCCTCGGCGAGCGTCCAGAGCAGCAGCGGCAGCGGCTCGCCTTCGGCCTCGAGCGAGGCGACGGCGCGCACGATGCGCGCGATATCCGCCGCGTGGATCGCGTCGAGCAGCGTGTCGCGCTCGAATCGCGACACGTCGGTCACGCTGTCGCGGATCGCTTCCAGCGAGATCTCACCGCGCGGCAGCAGCAGCCCGAGCTTTTCTATCTCTTGTCTGGCGGCCAGAAGGTTTCCCTCGACTCGATCGGCGAGCCACTCGAGTGTTTCCACGGAAGCGCGCTGGTCCTGGCGCGCGAGGCGCTCGGCGAGCCACTCGGGCAGCTCGTCGCGCGTCACCGCCTTGGCCTCGACCACGACGCCCGCGCCTTCCAGCACCTCGAACCACTTGCTCTTCAGCTGCTGCCATTCGAGCTCGGGCAGCAGCACGAGCCCGACGGCGTCGTCGGGAAGTTTCGACGCCCATGCCTCGATGGCGCGCGCGCCTTCCACGCCGGGCTTGCCCGTGGGAATGCGAAGCTCGATGAGGCGCCGGGTCGCGAAGAGCGAGAGGTTCGCGGCTCCGGCTCCGAAGCGCGCCCAGTCCGCGCCGGGCTCGGCGAAGAACGTCTCGCGCTCGGTGCATCCGCCCTTGCGCGCCGCTTCGCGAATGCGATCGGCGGCCTCGAGCGCGAGCAGCGCTTCGGCGCCGTGCACCACGTAGAGCGGGGCGAGGCCTTTCTTCAGGTTGGCTTCGAGCTGGCGCGTGCCGATCTTCATCGCTACAGCTCCGCCTTCATCGACGCCACGTGCAGCAGGATCTGGCGCGCGAGGTCCTTCTGCATGTCCTTGTAGAGGAGCTGCTCCTCGGTGTCCTTCGCCGTCGGCGCGTTCTGGCTGTAGGTGATGAGGCGCCGCGTCGACAGCTCCGTGGGCGCGATCACCGGCTCCTCGCGACCCGGCACGAGCAGCTCGTAGCGCACGGCGAGGCGCAGCTGGAATTCATACACGCGGCCTTCGCCCGTCACGGTCGACACGGTCTTCTCCCGCGTCTCCTGGAGGATGTGCAGGTGCGCCTGGGCCTCGGGCGCCGTGAGCACGATGCGCGTGGGGCCCGTCGCCAGCATGCGCTTGATGTCCGCCTGCACCTGCGAAGGCCCGACGCTCGAGATGTAGATCTTCTTGATCCCCACCTCGGGATCGCCGCGCAGCTGGAAGCCGCAGGAGATCGTTGTCATCGCGGCGAAGGCCGCGACCCAATGTCTAAACGACAATGTTCACCAGCTTTCCGGGCACCACGATCACCTTCTTCGGTGTTTGTCCCGCGACGAACTTCATCACGGCTTCGTTGGAAAGCGCCGCCTTCTCGATCTCCTCGCGGCTCGCGTTGGCCGCGACGCTGACGTGGCCGCGCAGCTTTCCGTTCACCTGCACGACGAGCTCGATCGTGTCCTGAACGAGGGCGGCGGGATCGGCCTTGGGCCACGGGATCGCGATCAACTCCGTGCCGGGCCGCAGGTGGCGCCAGAGCTGCGTGGCGATGTGGGGCACGATCGGCGTTAGGAGGAGGATCGCGTTCTCGAGGACTTCCTGCGCGACCGCCTTCGCGACCGGCGTTTCGTACTTGCCGTCGGTGTAGAGGTTCAGGAGCTCGCGCACCGCGGCGATCGCGGTGTTGAACTGCATGCGCCGGCCGTAGTCGTCGCTCACCTTGTCGATGGCGCGGTGCAGCTTCAGGCGCAGCGCCTTCAGCTCGGGCGTGAGCTCTCCTTCGCCGCGATAGGGATTCGTCACACCGCGCTCGACGTGCTCGTGCACCATCGCCCAGAGCTTGCGCAGGAAGCGGAAGGACCCGTCGACGCTCTCGTCGTTCCAGAGCACGGTGTCCGTCGGCGGGTTGGCCTGCATCACGTAGAAGCGCGCCGTGTCGGCGCCGTAGCGCTCGATCATGTCCTGCGGGTCGACGCCGTTGCGCTTCGACTTCGACATCGTGCCGATGCCTTCGTAGTCCACGGGGCTCCCATCGCGCTTCAGCTTCGCTCCCGTGATTCGACCGTCCGCGTCCGCGACGGTTTCAACCTCGTCGGGCGCGAAGTACTCGATTCCGCCGCGCTCGCCGCGGCGCGAGAAGATGTGGTTCAGCACCATGCCCTGCGTGAGCAGGTTGGTGAAGGGTTCGTCGATCTTCACGAGGCCGAGGTCGCGCATGGCCTTCGTCCAGAAGCGCGCGTAGAGCAGGTGCAGGATCGCATGCTCGATGCCGCCGATGTACTGGTCCATCGGCATCCAGTAGTCGGCGCGCTTGTCGACCATCGTCTCCGCGCCGGGGCTCGCGTAGCGCATGTAGTACCAGGACGAATCGACGAACGTGTCCATGGTGTCGGTGTCGCGCCTCGCGGCGCCGCCGCACATCGGGCACCGGGTCTCGTAGAAGGCCGGGGACTTCGCGAGCGGGCTGCCGGTGCCGTCGGGCACGAGATCCTCGGGGAGCACCACGGGAAGCTGGTCGTCGGGAACCGGCACGTCGCCGCACTCGGGGCAGAGGATGATCGGGATCGGCGTGCCCCAGTAGCGCTGGCGCGAGATGCCCCAGTCGCGAAGGCGATACTGCACGCGCTTCATGCCGAGGCTCACGGCATGGAGGTCCTTCGCCACCGCGTCGATGGCGGCGTCCTGCGCGA
>DATGGI010000161.1:0-111160 GCA_035308545.1 Usitatibacter sp. | reverse complement strand
CAGGGCTTGCTCGACGTGTACACGATCCGCCACTACAAGAAGGATTTCTCGAACCTCACCGTGGCGATCGTGGGCGACGTGCTCCACTCGCGCGTCGCGCGCTCCCAGATCCACGCGCTCAAGACGCTCGGCGTGCCCGAGCTTCGCGTGATCGGGCCGCGGACGCTGATCCCCGCCGCCGTCGATCGCCTCGGCGTGCGCGTCTTCAACGACATGGCCGAGGGACTGAAGGGCTGCGACGTGGTGATCATGCTTCGCCTGCAAAACGAACGCATGAACGGCGCGCTGCTCCCGTCGGCGGGCGAGTTCTACAAGTGCTACGGACTCACCGCCGAGAAACTCGCGCTCGCGAAGTCCGACGCGATCGTGATGCATCCGGGACCGATGAACCGCGGCGTCGAGATCGATTCTCCGGTGGCCGATGGTCCCCAGAGCGTGATCATGCCGCAGGTGACCTTCGGGATCGCGGTGAGGATGGCCGTGATGTCGATGCTGGGATCCGCATGAAGACCGAAATCCGCGGCGCCCGCGTGATCGACCCGGCTTCGAAGCGCGATGAGAAGGCTTCGATCTTCATCGACGGCGGCAGGATCGCCGCGATCGGCAAGGCGCCCGCGTCCTTCAGGGCCGACGAGACGATCGATGCGAACGGGCTCGTCGCGTGTCCAGGCCTCGTCGATCTCTCGGCGCGGCTTCGCGAGCCGGGCTTCGAATACAAGGCCACGCTCGAATCCGAGATGCGCGCGGCGGCGGCCGGCGGCGTCACGACGCTCGCCTGCCCGCCCGACACGGACCCGCCCCTCGATGAACCGGGGCTGGTCGAGATGCTGAAGCGTCGCGCCGCGAGTCTCGGGAGCGTGCGCGTCCATCCGCTGGGCGCGCTCACCGTGGGGCTGAAGGGCGCGCGGCTCGCGGAGATGGCCGAGCTCACGGAAGCGGGCTGCGTGGGATTCTTCCAGGCGAATGCGCCGCTTCCCGCGCTCGGCACGCTGCTGCAGGCGATGAATTACGCGGCGACTTTCGGATACACGGTGTGGTTGCGTCCGCAGGACGTTTCACTCGCAGCGGGCGGCGTGGCGCACGAAGGCGAGGTCGCCACGCGCCTGGGCCTTGCCGCGATCCCGGTTGTGGCGGAGACCGTCGCGCTGCGCACGATCATCGAGCTCGCCGCCGTCACCGGCGCCCGCGTCCACGTGGCGCGGCTGTCGAGCGGCGCGGGCGTGGCGCTCGTGGCGGATGCGAAATCGAAGGGCGCCACGATCACCTGCGACGTGGGCATCCATCACCTTCATCTCTGCGACCGCGACATCGGCGACTTCGACGCGCAATGCAACCTCGCGCCTCCCCTTCGCGATCCGTCGGACCGCGATCGCCTTCGCCGCGCCCTTGCTGAGGGCGTGATCGACGCGGTGTGCTCCGACCACACGCCCATCGACGAGGATGCGAAGCAGGTTCCGTTCGCCGAAGCCGAGCCCGGCGCCACCGCGCTCGAGCTCCTGCTGCCCCTCACGCTGCAATGGGGCCGCGAAATGAAGCTGGACCTCGGGCAGACGCTCGGGGCCATCACACACCGCGCGGCGCGAATCCTGGGCGTGCCTTCCGGCACGCTCGCGGCCGGCGCCGACGCGGACATCTGCCTCTTCGATCCGGCGCGTGCCTGGGTCGTGCAGGCGCAGGCGCTCGCGAGCCAGGGGAAGAACACGCCATTCCTGGGGCTGGAGCTCACGGGGCGCGTCGTGCGAACGCTCCTGAACGGTCGCACCGTGCACGGCGCCTGAAACGTTTTCGCGGGAGATCCCGATGTCCAATCCCCTTCTCGATTTCTCGTCCCTTCCGCGTTTCGCATCGATCCGCCCGGAACACGTCGCACCGGCGGTTGACTCGCTGATCGCGAGCGGCCGCGCGACGATCGAGCGGCTCGCCGCGCTCGATTCGGCGCCGGCATGGGAGAACTTCGTCGAACCGCTCGACGATGCCAACGAGAAGCTCGCGCGCGCATGGTCGGCGGTATCGCACATGAACGCCGTGGTGAACACGCCGGAGCTTCGCGATGCATACAACGCCGCGCTGCCCAAGGTCACCGAGTATTTTTCCGAGCAGGGCCAGGACCAACGCCTGCACGCCGGGTTCAAGGCGCTCGCGGCGTCGAAGGGCTTCGCGTCGTGGCCGGCCGCGCGCCGCCGCCACGTGGAGCTCCAGCTACGCGATTTCCGCCTCGGAGGCGCCGAGCTGCCGCCACCGAAGAAGGCGCGCTTCCTCGAGATCCAGGCGTCGCTCGCGAAGCTCGGCGCGCGCTTCGAAGACAACGTCCTCGATGCGACCAACGCTTTCGGTCTCTACTTGGACGATGCATCCGAGCTCTCGGGCATTCCCGCCGACGTCGTGCAGACGGCAGGCGAAGCCGCGGCGAAGGAAGGCCGCGGGGGCTGGAAGCTCACGCTGCACATGCCCTGCTACATGCCGGTGATGCAATACGGCGACGATCGCGGGCTTCGCGAGCGCATGTACCGCGCATACACGACGCGCGCATCGGAGTTCGGAAAACCCGACTGGGACAACACGCCGAACATGCGCCGCATCCTGGAGCGGCGCGCGGAGGCGGCCGCGCTGCTGGGCTTCTCGTCGTACGCGGAGGTCTCGCTTTCCACGAAGATGGCCGCCACGCCGGGCGAGGCCCTCGCGTTCCTCGACGATCTCGCCCGCCGCTCGAAGCCCTTTGCCGCGCGCGACATGGAAGAGCTGCGCGCGTTCGCCCGCGAGGAGCTCGACATGGACTCGGTTCGCGCAAGCGACGTGGCGTATGTCGCGGAGAAGCTGCGCCAGCGCCGCTATGCGTTCTCCGACCAGGAGGTGAAGCGCTACTTCCCGCAGGACGAGGTGCTCGCGGGCCTCTTCCGCCTCGTCGAGACGCTCTACGGCCTGTCGATCCGCCCGGGCAAGTCGGAAGTGTGGCATCCCACGGTGAGTTTCCACGAGATCGTGGACCGCTCGGGCACGCTCGTAGGCCAGTTCTATCTCGACCTCTACGCGCGCGAGAGCAAGCGGGGCGGCGCCTGGATGGACGAGGTCGTCAGCCGCCGGCGGCTCGGCTCGCGGGTGCAGACGCCCGTCGCTTTCCTCACGTGCAACTTCTCGGCTCCGGTGGGCGGCAGGCCCGCGCTCTTCACGCACCGGGAAGTGAACACGCTCTTCCACGAATTCGGCCACGGCCTGCACCAGCTGCTCACGCAGGTCGACGAACTAGGCGTCTCGGGCATCCACGGCGTCGAATGGGACGCGGTGGAGCTGCCCAGCCAGTTCATGGAGAACTTCTGCTGGGAATGGGACGTTGTCGCGTCGATGACGCGGGATGTGGAGACGGGCGAACGCCTCCCCCGCGCGCTCTTCGACAAGATGGTCGCGGCGAAGAACTACCAGAGCGGCGCGGGATTCGTTCGCCAGCTCGAGTTCGCGATCTTCGACATGCGCCTGCACCACGGCTTCGACGCCGCGAACGGCGACATGATGGCGCTGCTCGGGAAGGTGCGCGACGAGGTGGCGGTGGTCCATCCGCCGGAGTACAACCGGTTCCCGCACCAGTTCTCACACATCTTCGCCGGCGGATACGCCGCGGGTTACTACAGCTACAAGTGGGCCGAGGTCCTTTCGTCGGACGCGTACGGCGCCTTCGAGGAGGCCGGTGTCCTCGACCCCGAGACCGGGGCGCGGTTCCGCCGCGAGGTCCTTGCCGCCGGCGGCAGCCGCCCGGCGCTCGAGTCCTTCGTCGCGTTTCGCGGGCGCAAGCCGCAGATCGACGCGCTTCTGCGTCATAATGGGATGACGGCCATCGCAGGGGGCTGATACGGGGGACCGATGAAGTCGACGCAGATCGCACTCGCATTCCTGGCTGCCGCGCTTGTCGCATCCGCGGCGCAAGCGCAGACCACCGTCTACAAATGGACCGACAAGGACGGCAAGGTGCACTTTTCCGACACCCTGCCCGACTCCGACGTGAAGACGACGGAGAAAACGATGGGCGGCGGTGGCGATTCGCAGAACGCGAACCTTCCCGCCTCGACGCAGCTGGCGATGCAGCGCAATCCCGTCACGCTCTACACGTCGCCCTCGTGCGGCGACTCGTGCGTGAGCGCCAAGGACCTCCTCGAGAAACGCGGCGTCCCCTACACGGAGCGCGATCCGGCGAAGAGCGCCGCCGACCAGGACACGCTCAAGACCCTCGTCGGGGGACTCTATCTTCCGGTGCTCGTGGTGGGAAGCACCCCGATCAAGGGATACCAGGAGGACGATTGGAACGCGGCGCTGGATTCCGCAGGATATTCGCGCACCCGGTTGCCCGGCCAGGGATCGATGCGCAGGCTCCCCGAGGGCACGAAGTAACGATCGAAGGGGTGGCTCGGTGAAGGTGGCGACCTGGAACGTCAACTCGCTCCGGGTCCGCCTGCCGCACCTGGTCGATTGGCTCGCCGCGAACGGCCCCGACGTGATGTGCCTGCAGGAAACCAAGTGCGACGACTCGGCGTTCCCGGCGGACGAGCTCCGGGCCGCCGGCTACGCATCCATCCATTTCGGGCAGCGGGCCTACAACGGCGTGGCCATCCTCTCGCGCGATGAGGGCGCGGCGGTGAGCCGCGGAATTCCCGGCTTTCCCGACGAGCAAAGCCGCGTCATCGCCATGGACGCCGACGGCGCGCGCGTCGTGAGCATCTACGTGCCCAACGGGCAGAGCGTCGGATCCGACAAATACGAGTACAAGCTTCGCTGGCTCGAGGCGCTCGCCTCATGGCTCGCGCAGGAGCTCGTCGCGCATCCGCGCCTCGCGGTCCTGGGCGACTTCAACATCGCGCCCGACGATCGCGACGTATACGATCCCGCGGCATGGGCGGGACAGGTGCTCGCGAGCGAGCCCGAGCGCTCGGCGCTGCGCCGCCTCTTCGCGCTGGGCTTCAGGGATTCGTTCCGGCTCTTCGAGCAGCCCGAGCGCTCGTATACCTGGTGGGATTACCGGATGAACGCGTTCCGTCGCAAGATGGGATTGCGCATCGACCACGCATTGCTCTCGCCTGCGCTCGCCGAGGAATGCCGGTCGTGCGCGATCGATCTCGCGCCACGCAAGCTCGAACGGCCGTCCGACCACGCGCCCGTCGTCTGCGAGATCGCCACGTGAAGATGATGTCGGAAGAGGAAGATCGCGTCGCGAGGCTGCGTGCCTACGGCGTGCTCGATCCCGACCAGCCCCTGCCCGCGCTCGACGAGCTCGTGCGGCGCGCCCAGGACGTCGCGTCGTTTCCCATGGCGTGGCTGTCGTTCTTCGACGGAAGGCGCGAACGGCTGCGCGCTCGCGCCGGCGTGTCGTTCGCATACCTGCCGCGCGAGCAATCGTTCGCTTTCGGAACCGAAGCGCCGCGACAGCCCGTCTTCATCGAGGATCTCGCGGCCACTGAGCACGCGACCCATCCCCTCGTGGCCTCCGGCCCGCAGGCGCGTTTCATCGGAATCCTTCCGCTCGCCGCGCCCGACGGATTCGTCGTGGGAACGCTCACGGTGCTCGACGGATCGGCGCGCAAGCTGGGCAGCGCCGAGCGCACCGCGCTCGGCAACATCGCATCGCTCGCGATGGCGCGCCTCGAAGCCGGGCGCAACGACGCGGCGGGCGCCGCGCGGGCGATGCGCGGTCCCGTCGATCGCCTCGAGGACGAGACGCGCAAGCGCAGGGCGGCCGAGGAGAACCTCGCGCGCGAACGGGAATTCTCCGAGGCGGTCCTCGATAGCCTCGCGGGCGCTTTCTTCCTCGTTTCCTCGGATGGCGTGATCCTGCGCTGGAACTCGGCGCTCTCCGCCGCCATCGGCTACACGAGCGCCGAGATCGGCACCATGCATCCGCTCGACTTCGTCTCGGCCCGCGACCGCTCCGCCGTCGAGGCCGCGATGCGCGAAGTCTTCGACCAGGGCCGCGAGATGTCCCTCGAGGCCGAGATCGTCGATCGCGCGGGCAACGTCCGCCCTTATGCGGTGAGCGGGAAGCCCCTGCGGGTCGGCGAGCGCACCTACATGGTCGGCGTCGCGCGCGACATCACGCTGCGCAAGCGCACCGAGCAGCAGATGGTCCGCGCCAAGGAACGCCTCGACCTGGCGCTCACCGGTTCGCGCCTCGCGCTCTGGGACTGGGACCTGCGCAACAACAAGGTGTACTTCAACGAAAGCTGGTCGTCGTTGCTGGGGGGAGATCCGCGCGAGTCCACGTTCACGGGCGACGAGGTCGCCGGCTGGAACCATCCGGACGATCGCGGAGTCTTCGCCGCCGCGCTCGCCAACGCGCTGAAGGGCGTGAGCGACGAATTCGATTGCGAGTATCGCGTCCCCAATGCGTCCGG
This sequence comes from Usitatibacter sp., assembly GCA_035308545.1. Classification (GTDB taxonomy): domain Bacteria; phylum Pseudomonadota; class Gammaproteobacteria; order Burkholderiales; family Usitatibacteraceae; genus Usitatibacter. The sequence goes on along the minus strand of DATGGI010000161.1, from coordinate 104,789 downwards.
CGAGTGGGTGTGGTTCCACTCGCGAGGCAAGGTCACGCAGCGCGAAGAATCGGGACGCGCCTCGCGCATGACGGGCACCTCGCACAACGTCACGAAGCGCAAGCATGCCGAGGAGCGCGCCGAGTACCTCGCGACGAGGGATGCACTCACCGGATTGCCCAATCGCGTGCTGCTCCATGATCGCCTCGAGCAGGGCATCTTCAACGCCGCGCGGCACCACACGGGCTTCGCGTTCATGTTCATCGACCTGGATCGCTTCAAGACGATCAACGATTCCCTCGGCCACCACGTGGGTGACGAGCTGTTGAAGCGCGTGGCCTCCCGCCTCACGGCCTGCGTCCGCGCCTCCGACACCGTGGCGCGCCTGGGAGGCGACGAGTTCGCCGTGATACTCGAGAACCTGGGCGGCGACGACGACGAGGGCGCGCAGCAGGTCGCCGAAAAGATGATCGCGGCCATGGGCGCGCCGATGTTGATCGAGGGCCAGCACCTCTCGACCTCGTGCTCCATCGGAATCAGCCTCTACCCCAACGACGGCCGCGACAGCGCCACGCTCATGAAGAACGCCGACGTCGCGATGTACTTCGCCAAGGAGAAGGGCCGCAACAACTACCAGTTCTTCTCCGGCGACATGAATTCGCGGGCGCAGGAGCGGCTCTCGGTGGAGAACTACCTGCGCCTCGCGCTGCGGCGCAACGAGCTCGCGCTGCATTTCCAGCCGCGCCTGCGCATCGACACCGGCGAGCTCGTGGGCGTGGAGGCGCTACTTCGCTGGCAACATCCGCGCCGCGGCATGCTCATGCCCGAGCGCTTCATCGAGGTTGCCGAGGATTCGGGACTCATCGTGCCCATCGGCGAGTGGGTGCTGGAGCATGCGTGCGCTTACATTCACGCCTGGCAGCGCACGGTGAAGCCGGGGCTCAGGCTTTCGGTGAATCTCTCGGTCGGCCAGATGATGGATGGCGAGCGCCTCTATCGCGCGGTGGAGGCCGCGGTCCAGCGCTCGGGGATCGAGCCGCGGACGCTGGAGCTCGAGCTCACCGAGTCGCACCTGATGCAGAACATCGCGGAGAAGGCGGCGCTCCTCAATCGCCTCGGCGAGCTGGGCGTGGGCCTGGCGATCGACGACTTCGGCACCGGGTACTCGTCGCTTTCGTACCTGAAGACGCTGCCCGTCGACTCGATCAAGATCGACAGCTCGTTCGTGCGCGATATCGGGCAGGACGCCAACGACGAGGCGATCATCCGCGCGATCGTCGCCATGGCCCATTCGCTGCACCTCTCCGTGGTGGCGGAAGGCGTCGAGACCGACGCCCAGCTTCGCACCCTTCGCGACCTCGGATGCGACGAGTACCAGGGTTTCCTCGAAAGCCCCGCGCTTCCGGCCCCGGAGTTCGAGAAGCGCTACCGCCGCGGCTAGGCGTCCTCAGTCCTTCGTATCGATCTTCAGCTCCTGCACCTTGCGCGTGAGCGTATTGCGGCCGATGCCAAGCAGGCCCGCGGCCTCGATGCGGCGCCCGCCCGTGTGCTGGAGCGCTTTCACGATGAGCGCGGTCTCGAACTCGCGCGTGAGCGGATCCGCGACGCCCGATTCGCCGCGAGCCAGGCGGCTCGCGACTTCGCGTTCTAGCATCCGGCGCCAGTCGTTGTCGGTCGACGCCGCCGCGGGGTCGCTGCGCACTTCCGGCGGAAGGTCCTTCACGTCCACGACCTGGCCGGGCGCCATCACGGTGACCCAATGGCAGACGTTCTCGAGCTGGCGCACGTTGCCCGGCCAGTCCTGCGCGGCGAGGAATTGCAGCGCGCCCTGCGTGAGACGCTTGCCTTCGACACCGAGCTCGCGCGCGCTTTTCGCGAGGAAGTGGCGCGCGAGGGCAGCGATGTCGTCGCGGCGCTCGCGAAGCGGGGGAAGCCGAAGGCGGATCACGTTGAGGCGGTGGTAGAGGTCCTCGCGGAAGAGGCCCTGCCGCACGCGTGCCTCCAGTTCCTGGTGCGTCGCGGCGATCACACGGACGTTGGCGGCGAGCGGCGTGTGTCCGCCGACCCGATAGAACTGCCCGTCGGAGAGCACGCGAAGCAGACGTGTCTGCAGGTCCGGTGGCATGTCGCCGATCTCGTCGAGGAAAAGCGAGCCGCCTTCGGCCTGCTCGAAACGCCCGCGGCGCATCGCTTGCGCGCCCGTGAAGGCGCCGCGCTCGTGGCCGAAGAGCTCGCTTTCCAGCAGGTCCTTCGGAATCGCTGCCGTGTTGATCGCGATGAACGCCCGCGCCGCGCGCGGGCTGTGGCGGTGCAGCGCGCGCGCGACCAGCTCCTTGCCCGTGCCCGACTCGCCGGTGATGAGCACCGTGGCGTGCGATTGCGACAACCTTCCGATGGCGCGGAACACCTCCTGCATCGCGGGCGCTTGCCCGAGGATCTCCGGGGTTTCCGCTTCCTGCAGGGGCACGTCGCCCGTGCGGCGGCTCTGCTCGAGCGCGCGGCGCACGAGCTCGACCGCATGATCCACATCGAACGGCTTCGGCAGGTATTCGAACGCGCCTCCCTGGAACGCGGCCACTGCGCTCTCGAGGTCCGAGTAGGCGGTCATGATGATCACGGGCGTCGACGGGAGCCTCGCCTTCAGTTGCTGCATGAGGTCGAGTCCCGAAACGCCCGGCATGCGGATGTCGCTCACGACGACGTCGGGAGTCTCGCCCGCCAGCTGGTCGAGCGCTTCCTGCGCCGCTCCGAAAGTGCGGTGCGCGATACCCTCGCGAGCGAGCGCCTTCTCGAACACCCAGCGGATGGAGCGGTCGTCGTCGATGATCCAGACGGGATTCACGGCTTCGTGGCGGGCGTTCATGTGTCGTCCTTCGCTTCGCGAACAGGCAGCAGGATTGTGAAGACGGTGTGGCCGGGTGTGCTGTCGAACTCGATGATTCCCTGGTGCTGGCTCACGAAGCTCTGCGCGAGCGACAACCCCAGGCCCGTGCCGCCTTCGCGGCCGCTCACGAGCGGATAGAAGATCCGCTCGCCGATCTCTTCTGGCACGCCGGGGCCGTCATCCTCGATGTGCACTGCGATTGCGTAGCGGTGGCGGCAACGCGCGATCGTCACCTGGCGCGCGATGCGCGTGAGGAATCGCACCTCGCCCTTGCCCGAGGTCGCCTGCGCGGCGTTGCGCGCGACGTTGAGCACCGCCTGGATCAACTGCTCCTTGTCGCCAACCATGTCCGGCAGGCTCGCGTCGTAGTCGCGCTTGATCGTGAGGTCTTCCGGAAACTCGGCGAGCAGCAGCATGCGCACGCGCTCCATCACCTCGTGGATGTTGATCGGCGCGACATGCGGAAGGCGGTTCGGCGTGAGCAGGCGGTTCATGAGCGACTGGAGGCGATCGGTTTCCTTCACGATCACCTGCGTGAATTCGCGCAACTCCGCGTCCGAAAGCTCGCGCTCGAGAAGCTGCGCCGCTCCCCGGATCCCGCCGAGCGGATTCTTGATCTCGTGCGCGAGATTGCGGATCAGCTCCTTGTTGGCCTGCTGCTGCTCGAGGATCTTCGCCTCGCGCGCGATGCGCCGTTGCTGCCCGAACTCCCGGAGCTCGAGGAGCAGGCGTCCCTCGCCGGTCTCCATCGGCGTCATGACGCAGGTCACGTGCATCGATTCGCCGCCGACTTCGAGCTCGACATCGTGCTCGTTGAATCCCTCGTCGGACGCGAGCGAATGGTGGAGGCGCTCGACGAACTCCGTGTTTCCGGGGAGAGCCTTGTCCAGCGCCACGCCGATGAAGTGCTTTCGCCCGTGCGCGAGCAGCGTCTCTGCGGCGGGGTTCGCATACGTCACATGGAGTCCTTCGTCGAGCATCAGCACGGCGGTCGAGAGCAGCTCGAGACCCGCGTACGGAGTCACGGCCTGCACGACGAAGAAAAAGCAATTAGCGCGCCAGCCAGGACGGCTGGCGCGTCGGCAAAATGGAGTTGCCGGAGTCGGGAACTGCTGCGCGAGGCTAGGGCTTCAGTGCGCCGAGCTCTTTCTTGAGCGCCTCGATGTTCTTCTCGTGCTCGGCCGCGGTGGCCTGCAGGCCCCGGATGCGTCCGGAGGCCTTGTCGATGTTGGCGCGCATCTCGGCCATCTGCGTGGGCGTCGGATCCTGCGCCTGTTGCGCCGCGTGGACCGCGGCGACCAACATGGGGTTGCCCTGCTCCTGCGTGATCGAATCGTGGACGTCGGAAAGCGATTGCTCTTCGTGCGAGAGCTCGTCTTCCAGGATGCGGCGGCGATCGTTCTCCCGCTTCTTCTGCACCTGGGGCTCGACCGCGAGCGTCGCGGTCATGACCGGCTTCGCGTTGACGACGTCGAGCTTCGCCACGTCGGGCTTCGCATCGCCCTTCGGCGTGTCGGCTTTCAGCGCATCGGCGCGCTCGACCGCGGGCGCCGCCTTCGGCACCGGCGAGCCCGGCATCAGCGTGAGGGGCTCGAGATCCATCACCACCGCGCCCTTCATGGGCTTGTTGGAGTAGGTGACGTGCCCGTACTCGTCGACGAACTTGTAGATCGTCGTCTGCGCGAATGCTTGCGTCGCAGCGACGGCGAGACCCGCGATCCACACGATCTTCATGCCGTGCATCCCTTAGGACATGCGGACGTTCAGGATAGGCAGCGGTCATGGAAAAAGCAATGAGATCAATGAGATGGATGTCTAAGGCCGCAATAGGTTGTGGTCGCGTGGCCGGCTGGACACAAGAGAGCCTGTCGTGAAGGCGTAAGAAAAAAGGGGCGGACGCGCCGCCCCTTTTCCCGCGGCAGGCCGTGTCGCCTAGGCCGAGTAGTACATCTCGAACTCGATGGGATGGGTTGTCATGCGGAACTTCGTGACCTCTTCCATCTTGAGAGTGATGTACGCGTCGATCATGTCGTCCGTGAATACGCCACCCCGCGTGAGGAACGCGCGGTCCTTGTCGAGGTTGTCCAGCGCCTCGTCGAGCGATGCGCACGGATGCGGCACCTTCGCGGCCTCTTCCGGCTCGAGGTCGTACAGGTTCTTGTCGAGCGGGTCGCCGGGATGGATCTTGTTCTGCACGCCATCCAGGCCCGCGAGCAGCAGCGCGGAGAACGCGAGGTACGGATTGGCCGTCGGATCCGGGAAGCGCACTTCGACGCGGCGCCCCTTCGGGCTCGACACGAACGGAATGCGGCACGAGGCCGAGCGATTGCGCGCCGAGTAGGCGAGGTTGATCGGAGCCTCGAATCCGGGGACCAAGCGCTTGTACGAGTTGGTGCCCGGGTTGGTGATCGCGTTCAGCGCCTTCGCATGCTTGATGATGCCGCCGATGTAGTAGAGCGCGAAGTCCGACAATCCCGCGTAGCCGTCGCCCGCGAAGAGGTTCTGGCCGCCCTTCCACACCGACTGGTGCACGTGCATGCCCGAGCCGTTGTCTCCCACGACGGGCTTCGGCATGAAGGTCGCCGTCTTGCCATAGGAGCGCGCGACGTTCAGGACCGTGTACTTGAGGATCTGCATCCAGTCGGCGCGCTTCACGAGCGAGTTGAACTTCGTGCCGATCTCGTTCTGCCCGGGCGCGGCGACCTCGTGGTGGTGCACCTCGACCTCCACGCCCTGCTCTTCCAGCGCGAGGCAGATCGCCGAGCGGATGTCCTGCTGCGAATCGACCGGAGGCACGGGGAAGTATCCGCCCTTGATCGGCGGACGGTGCGCGAGGTTGCCGCCTTCGAGCTTGAGGTCCGACGACCAGGGCGCTTCCTCCGAGTAGATCTTCACGGAGCAGCCCGACATGTCGACCTTCCACTCGACGGAATCGAAGATGAAGAACTCGGGCTCGGGTCCGAAGTAGGCCACGTCGCCCATGCCGGAGCTCTTGAGGTACGCCTCCGCGCGCTTCGCGATCGTGCGCGGATCGCGCTCGTATCCCTTGCCCGTGGACGGCTCGAGGACGTCGCAGGACAGCACGATCGTGGGCTCGTCGTAGAACGGATCCATGTGCGCGGAGTCCGGATCGGGCATGAGCAACATGTCCGACGCCTCGATGCCCTTCCAGCCGGCGATCGAAGAGCCGTCGAACGCGTGACCGTCCTTGAACTTGTCGTCGCCGAAGGCCTTCACGGGCACCGAAACGTGCTGCTCTTTTCCTTTGGTATCGGTAAAGCGAAGGTCGACGAACTTGACCTCGTTTTCCTTGATTGTCTTGAACACGTCGGCTACTGCCATAAGTCCTCTCCTGATGGTGGTATGAATGCCCAGAAATGGGGAACGCGCGGCTGAAGAAAGCCCGGACGAGGCCAATTTAGCGAAAAGTGTGCCACGCGAGATGAGGCATAAGCGACTGAATCATATGACCTTCGCAAGAGGGCGCTCGGCTTCATGCACCATGGACGTGCGCCGCCAAACCTTCGGCACCATCATAGGGCATTCGGGGGAAATGTCCACCCGCGTGGCCATACTATTAATATGGGCGAGCTGGAAACGACGGGGGGCTGGCTAGGGCAAAATCCGTCCGATGGATCGATACGTCGTCATCGGCAATCCGGTAGCCCATTCGCTGTCGCCGCGCATCCAGGCGCTCTTCGCGGGGCAGCTCGGTGAATCGCTGGACTACTCGACGCTGCTGGCGCCACTCGGCGAATTTGCCGCGTGCGCGCGAGCTTTCTTCGATGCCGGCGGAAGAGGCGCGAACGTCACGTTGCCGTTCAAGATCGACGCGCTTCGCTTCGCGTCGAAGGCGAGCGATCGCGCGCGCCTGGCGGGAGCGGCGAATTTCCTGGCGTCGCGATCGGGAACGATCGAGGCCGACAATACCGATGGAGCCGGACTCGTCACGGATCTCGCGAAGAACCAGCGAATGGAAATCTCCGGCAGCCGCATGCTGATCCTTGGCGCGGGCGGTGCCGCGCGCGGCGTCATCGCGCCGCTGCTTGCGCAAGGGCCGTCGCGCCTGGTGATTGCCAATCGCAGCCACGAAAAGGCCCGCGATCTTGCCGCGCGCTTCGCGAGCCTCGGCAGCGTCGAGTCCGCACCGCTCGATGCGATTCCGGAGGGAGGCTTCGACATCGTGGTGAACGCGACGTCGACCTCCGTCCGGGGTGAAACGATTCGTCTCCCGCAGCACGTCATGGCCGCCCGCGGCTTCGCGTACGACATGGCCTATGGGAAATCGGCGCATGCCTTCCTCGAGCACGCGCGCGCGGGCGGCATGCGCGCGGCCGACGGCCTCGGCATGCTCGTGGAACAGGCTGCCGAGTCGTTCGAGCTCTGGAGGGGCAAGCGGCCGGACACGGCCCCCGTGCTTGCACAGCTTCGATCCGGGCTCGCGTGAGGTCCGCGTTTCGCCTCGCCGCGTGGCTCGCGGTCGCGGTGGCGGCGGTCTTCCTCGCGGTCCAGCTCTCGTTCCTCGCGCGGGTGTGGTGGTGGAAGGATCACAATCCCGCGAGCACCGCCTTCATGGACGCGCGCCTCGAGCAGATGCGCGCCACCAATCCCGCAGCGAAGCTGCAGCAGGCCTGGGTGCCCTACGACCAGATCTCCGAAAGCCTCAAGCGCGCGATCGTCGTCGCCGAGGACTCGAAGTTCATCGAGCACGAGGGTTTCGACTGGGAAGCGATCGAGAAGGCCAAGGAAAAGAACCGCAAGAAGGGCAAGGTCGTCGCGGGCGGATCCACGATCTCGCAGCAGCTCGCGAAGAATCTCTTCCTTTCGGCGAGCCGGACGCCGTGGCGCAAGGGCGAGGAGGCGCTCATCACCGTGATGATCGAGCAGGTGATGGACAAGCGCCGCATCCTCGAGATCTACCTCAACGTGATCGAGTGGGGCGACGGCGTCTTCGGCGCCGAGGCCGCGTCGCGCCACTACTATGGCCGGAGTGCCGCGAAGCTCGCGCCCGAGAACGCGGCGTGGCTCGCCGCGATCGTCCCGAATCCACGCCTCTACGACCGGAATCGGAACACGTCATTCATCCAGCGCAAGTCCGCGACGATTCTCGCGCGGATGCCCGCGGCCGAGTTGCCGTAGAGCGATGCGCCTCTTCTTCGCGCTCTGGCCCGACGACGTCGTGCGTGCCGGGATCGCCGTGGTGGCGGCCTCGATCGCCGCGCGTGCCGGCGGGCGCGCCGTTCCCGCGGCCAAGCTTCATCTCACCCTGACTTTCCTCGGGGACGTCGCCGACGAGCGTGTGGCGGATGCGGTCGAGGCCGCGAGCAGCGTCCGCGGCCGGGGCTTCGAGGTTGTGCTCGACGTGTTGGGGTCGTTTCGCGACGCACGCGTCGCCTGGGCCGGCCTCTCGAGCGTGCCGCCGGGGCTCGCCGCGCTGCAGTCGTCACTCGACCTCGAGTTGCGCGAGCGAAACTTCGCGCTCGACGATCGGCCGTTCGCCGCCCACGCGACGCTCGCTCGCCGCATCGCGAAATCCATCCCCCGCGAGGCGATGGCGCCGATCGCCTGGAACGTACGCGAATTCGTGCTGGTCCGGTCCGAGACAGGACGCGGAAGCTACACGGTGATGGAGCGCTGGAAGCTGGAGGGGTAGGGCAGGCTCGATGGAGCCCCGCTTGCGAGGCGCTACCCGGCCGTACTTCCTGCCGGTTGCGCGGCCCCGGTCGGGTCGCGCCTCGTATTCGGGTCCAGCCGGCTGGCCGGCGAGCGCCGAAGCGCTCGTCAGCTCATCGGCTTGATCAGCGGCGTGATGACCGGGGTGACCGCGGGAGCCATCATCGGCTTCATCGGGGTCGCCGCGCTCATCGCGGGCTTGCGCTTCGCCGCCTTCTTCTTTGCTGGCTTCTTCTTTTTCGCCGCCTTCCTGGCCGGCTTCTTTTTTGAAGCCTTCTTCTTAGACTTCTTGGACTTTTTCGCTACGCGTTTTTTTGACGCGCGCTTCTTAGATGACTTCTTCTTCGCTTTTTTGGCTTTTTTGGTGGACTTCTTCTTCGCGGCTTTTTTCTTCGCAGCCATGGTGTTGCTCCTTTAGTGTTGACCGAGTGTTGACGTGCGGGGCATCCGACGGATGTCACTACGCACTACCAAGCGTTCGGATTTCGCATCGAACAGGTTGGTGAACCGATTCTATGCGCAAGCGGGGAATTGAAATGACTATTTGCATCGACTCGCCCCATTTTGGTATCGACTCGCTACCAACCGGGGGGTCTGTCACATACCTACTTCGCGGAAGCGTCCGCGAGGCGCTTTTCGATCGAGAAAAGGGACGCGGGGCTCTCCCTTTCGCGCACGAGCAGCGCTCGCCCGCCGTCCACCAGCACCTCGGGCGGACGCGGACGGGAATTGTAGTTCGATGCCATCACCATGGCATAGGCCCCGGCGGAGAGCACGGCGAGGAGATCACCCTCGCGCACCGCGAGCTCGCGGTCGAAACCGAGCACGTCGGCGGATTCGCACACCGGTCCCACGACATCGAACACGAGCCCGGCGTCCTCGCGGGCGCGAACCGGAACGATCTCGTGGTACGCGTCGTAGAGCGCCGGCCGGATGAGCTCGCTCATCGACGCATCGACGACAGCGAACCGCTTTGCCTTGTCGAGCTTGAGGTATTCGATGCGGGTCACGAGGGCGCCGGCGGAGCCGACGATGGCGCGGCCCGGCTCGAGCATCACCTGCATGCCGCATCCCTTCAGTCGCGCGGCGAGCCTCGCGCAGTACTCGCGCACGTCGATTGGCGTTTCGTCCCGGTAGCGGATCCCGAAGCCGCCGCCCAGGTCGAGGTGGCCGAGCGAAATGCCTTCGCCCGCGAGCCGGCCCGCGAGCTCGAGCACGCGCTCGAGCGCCTCGTCGAGCGGCCCGCTTTCGAGGATCTGCGAGCCGATGTGACAGCCGATTCCCGTCACCTCCAGGTGGGGCAGCGAGGCTGCCGCGCGGTACGCGTCGAGGGCGCGTGCATGCGGGATGCCGAACTTGTTGCCCGCGAGCCCCGTGGATATATAGGGGTGCGTCTTCGCGTCGACGTCCGGATTGATGCGAAGTGAAACAGGGGCGCGCTTGCCCATGGATGCGGCAATCGAATCGAGGCGCACGAGCTCCGGCTCGCTCTCCACGTTGAAGCAGCGGATGCCGGCGGCGAGCGCATCGCGCATCTCGGCCTCGCCCTTGCCCACGCCGGAAAAGATCACGCGGTCCGCGCGCCCGCCCGCGGCGAGAACACGCTTCAGCTCGCCGCCCGAGACGATGTCGAAGCCGGCCCCCAGGCGTCCCAGGACGTCGAGCACCGCGAGGTTGGAGTTGGCCTTGACCGCATAGCACACGAGATGGTCGATGGCGCCGAGGCCTTCGTCGAAATCGCGGAACGCCGACTCGATCGATGCTCGCGAATAGACGTAGCAGGGCGTGCCGAAATCCGCGGCGATGCGTTCCAGCGAGACGCCGTCCACGCCGAGGACGCCACCGTTCCGTGAGAACCCGTTCATGACTTGTTCTCGGGTTCCGGCGTCGCGGGCGGAGTGGGAACCGGGGGCGCGGGCGCCGGCGGCGGAGCGGGAACCGGCACGGCCTGCGGCACCGGTTGCTTCGGCGGATCGAGCCGCAGCGGACCCTTCTGGCCGCAGCCGGCGAGTGCGATCGCCAGGGCGATGGCGGCGGTGGCGCGTATCATCCGTGCATTATGAATGAATCGGATTTCCATCGCGCCGTCGACGCGGTGCTCGGGCGAATCGAATCCTCGCTCGAACGCGAGGACGATCTGGACGTGGATCTCGAATCGGGAATCCTCACCGTCACCTGCCCCGATTCGAGCCGCGTGATCGTGAACCGGCAGACGGCGAACCGCGAGATCTGGGTCGCGGCGCGCTCTGGCGGCTTCCACTTCGCCGAGCGTGGTGGCGAGTGGCGCGACACGCGTTCGGGCGACGAGCTCTTCGCGTCGCTCGCTCGCGTCATCGAAGCGCAAGCGGGTGTTCGCGCGCGCTGGAAATGACGCGCGGAGCGCCTTCGAATCGTCGAAAAAGGCTCCAAAAGGGCTCGAAACCGGGATAGTTTCGAGTCGATACGAAAAACAAGCATTTCAAAGCCTTGACTTTTTCGTATCGACCCGATACTAATAAGGGTGCGCGGGCCATTCCGCGATGGAGGGACGCCTGGACAAGAATCCGCTCGTCCTTCTCGAGCTGGTCGAACGGCTCGGGAACCTCATGCGAACCGAGCTTCGCAAATCGGGCACCGACGAGAGCCTGCAGCCGGTGCATCTCCAGGCGCTGGTCTATCTTAGCAAGGCCAACCGCTACTCGAACACGCCTCAGGCGCTCGCAGACTACCTGGGCCTCACGAAGGGCACCGTGTCGCAGACCCTGCTGCTCCTCGACCGCCGCGGCCTGATCGAGCGATTCGAGGACGACATCGACCGGCGCGTCGTGCGCCTTCGCCTGTCGGCGGCCGGCGAGCGGCTGCTCTACGAGCTGCAGCCCGCGCTCGCGTGGCAGAACGCGACGCGCAACATCAGCCCCAACCGCATCCGCAACGCCGTATCGGCGCTTCGCGAGGCGCTCGAGACGCTGCAGGACGACAACGAGGGGACGATGTTCGGCGATTGCCAGACGTGCAGCTGGTCGCAGAAGCTCTCGCAGCGCATCTACCGCTGCGGACGCATGGGCGACCGGCTCTCGGGTCCGGAGACCCGCAGGATCTGCCGCATCTACCAGGCGAAGGTCGAGGAAGCGGTCTAGAGGCGCTTGCGTGCCCGCGCGATCGCGGCGCGAACGGCCTCGGGCGCGGTGCCACCGATGTGATTGCGGGAAGCGACCGAGCCTTCGGGGGTAAGCACGGCCCGCACGTCCTTGCCGATGAGCGGCGAGAACGCCTTCAACTCGGCGAGCGTGAGGGCGGCGAGATCCTTGCCGGCGCGCTCGGCGGCGCGAACCGCGCGCGCGACGACTTCGTGTGCATCACGGAACGGCATGCCCTTCCTCACGAGGTAGTCTGCGAGGTCCGTGGCTGTCGCGAATCCTTCGTCGAGGGCCTTGCGCATGCGCGCGGCCTGAGGTTTCACGCCTTTCAGCAGCGCAGCGAGGATCTCGAGCACGTCGCGCAGCGTGTCCACCGCGTCGAAGAGCGGCTCCTTGTCTTCCTGGTTGTCCTTGTTGTAGGCGAGGGGCTGGCCCTTGATGACCGTGAGCATCGCCACCAGCGATCCGAACACGCGCCCCGACTTGCCCCGCATGAGCTCCGGCACGTCGGGATTCTTCTTCTGGGGCATGATCGAGGACCCCGTGCAGAAGCGGTCGGCGATCTTCACGAAGCCGAACGCCGGGCTCGACCACAGCACCAGTTCTTCCGAAAGGCGCGACACGTGCGCCATGCAAAGCGACGCGGCGGCCAGGAATTCGACGGCGAAGTCACGGTCGGAGACCGCGTCCATGGAATTCTCGCAGACGCCGTCGAACGCGAGGGCGCGCGCGACCCATTCGCGATCGATGGGGAAGCTCGTTCCCGCGAGCGCGGACGCGCCCAGCGGCAGGCGGTTCACCCGCTTGCGGCAATCGGCGAGCCTTTCCGCGTCCCGCGTGAACATCTCGAAATAAGCCATGAGGTGGTGGCCGAACGTGACGGGCTGCGCCACCTGGAGGTGGGTGAATCCCGGCATGAGCGTCGCCACGTGGGGCGCGGCGAGGTCGAGCAACGCCCTGCGGACCGCGCGCAGGAGCTTCGACAGGTTGTCGATCTCGGTCCGCAGCCACAGCCGCATGTCGGTCGCCACCTGGTCGTTGCGCGAGCGCGCCGTGTGCAGCCTCTTTCCGGCTTCGCCCACGATCTCCGTCAGGCGATGCTCGATGTTGAAGTGCACGTCTTCGCGGTCGAGCGACCATTCGAAGCGGCCGGACCGGATCTCCTTCACGATCTTCGCCATGCCCCGCTCGATCGCGGCCAGGTCGGCGGCCGAAATGAGCTTCGCCCGCGCGAGCATGCGAGCGTGCGCGAGGGAACCTTCGATGTCGAACTCGGCGAGGCGCTTGTCGAAGGGGACGGAAGCGTTGAAGCGGCGCGTGAGGCCGTCGATGGGCTCGGCGAAGCGTCCCGACCATGCCTTGCCCGCCGATTTCGAGCCGGACTTGTCGTCTTCTTGCATGGAGGCGGCGGCAATGGCCAAAATGGGGAACCGTGGCGAGTATAAATCAGACCGGTACGGGCATCCGCCTGCCGAATTTCTGCAACGTCGGCGTGATGCTGCGCTCGCTGGTCGTCGTGAACGTGCTGCTTGCCGCCGCCGCGGTGATCCGCGCGCCCACGGTGAGCGAGATCTGGTTCGAATTCCTCGTTTTCGCCGCTTTCGGCGAGCCGGTCCTGATCCTCTCGCTGGTGGTCCTGTGCGTCGCGCGGCGCTGGCTGCATGCGATCGGATACGTGGGTGCGATCGCGCTGCTCGCGGCATTCGAGCTCGGGGTCACGTGGGTCTTCTTCGAGGCGTCGCAGCAATTCGATTTCGACCAGCGCCCGATGTCCTTCGGGCAGGTGGCCTTCCTCGTCTTCTTCGTGAGCGCGGTCACCATCGCCTACTTCGACCTGCGGGCCCGCGCGCTGTCGCCCGCGGTCGCGGAGGCCCGGATCCAGGCGTTGCAGGCGCGGATCCGGCCCCATTTCCTCTACAACAGCATCAACGCGGTGCTGTCGCTCATCCGCTCGGAGCCCCGGCGCGCCGAGCGCGCGCTGGAGGACCTCGCCGACCTCTTCCGCGTGCTCATGGCCGACAACCGGACGCTCGCGCCGCTCTCGAACGAGGTGGACCTCGCGCGCCAGTACCTCGCGCTGGAGGAGCTGCGCCTCGGTGAGCGGCTGCGCGTGGTCTGGCGCACGGCTACGATGCCCGGGGATGCGCTCGTGCCGCCCCTCATCCTGCAGCCGCTGGTCGAGAATGCCGTCTACCATGGCATCGAGCCCATCGAGACCGGCGGGGAGATCGAGATCGACATCTCGCGCTCCGGGACGCAACTGGTGATGGACTTGAGGAACCCCTATTCGGGCCCGGGCAAGCACATGGGAGGCAATCGCATGGCCACCGACAACATCCGCGAGCGCCTCCAGCTGCATTTCGACGTGGAAGCGAGCATGCATTCCGAGGTGAAGGACGGGCACTACCACGTGACGATCCGCATTCCCTACATCACAACGGCCGCGTCCTGATGCTGGCCGACAAGGACACCGCGCGCATCCTCATCGCCGACGACGAGGCGCCCGCGCGCGCGAGGCTCCGCGACCTGCTGGACGAGTGCCGCGAATCGTTCCCGCTCGCGATCGTGGACGAGGCGCGCAATGGCCGCGAAGCGCTCGACGTGCTGAACCGGGAGGGCGTGGATATCGTCCTCCTCGACATCCGCATGCCCGAGATGGACGGCATGGAAGCCGCGCGCCACATCGCCGGCATGCAGGAACCGCCCGCGATCATCTTCACGACGGCGTTCGACACCTACGCGATCAAGGCCTTCGAGGTGAACGCGATCGACTACCTGCTGAAGCCGATCCGCGTGGAGCGCCTGCTCGCCGCGCTCAGCAAGACGCGGGCCGCCCCGAAAGTGAGCCGTGAAGCCCTCGATGCCGCCGCGAACCTTCCACGCCGGCACCTCTCGGTGCACGAGCGCGGCAAGATCATCCTCGTGCCGCTCGCCGAAGTGCTCTACCTGCGTGCCGAGCTCAAGTACGTGACCGTGCGCACTGTGGACCGCGAGCACCTCGTCGAGGAATCGCTCACGCACCTCGAGGAGGAATTCGCCGACGCCTTCGTGCGAGTGCATCGCAACTGCCTGGTGGCGCGCGCCGCGATCGCCGGCTTCGAGCGCAACGCCGAGGAGAGCGAATCGGGCTGGACGGTCGTGGTGAAGGGGACGGGCGAGAAGCTGCCGGTGAGCCGGCGCCAGCACCACGTCGTGAAGCAGTTCAGGTAGCTACTCCCAGTAGGGCGGGTCCCCGAACGTCCTTCTCAGGAAGTCGATGAAAAACTTCACCTTCGCCGGAAGCAGCCGCCGCTCCGGATAGACGGCGTAGATGTTGTTTCCCGGGAACGCATAGTCGTCGAGCACCGTCGCGAGCCTTCCGCGCTTCACTTCCTCGCTCACTTCCCAGGCGCTGCGCCACGCGAGGCCCTCCCCGGCGATGGCCCAGCGCGTGAGCACCTCGCCGTCGTTGCACTGGAGGTTGCCCGCGACCTTGACCGAGACCGGCTTGCCCTTGTCGAGGAAGCTCCACGAGTCCGCGGCCCCGTCCTCGGTGCTCGTGACGAGGCAGTTGTGCTTCGAAAGCTCGACGAGGGCCTTGGGCTTGCCTGCGCGCTTGAAGTAAGCGGGCGAGCCGCAAACCACGCGGTGGTTGCGCGCGAGCTTCGCCGCGATCAGGTCCGCGCTCTTGAGGTCGGCGATGCGGATCGCGAGGTCGAAGCGCTCGTTCTTGAGGTCCACGAGGCGCTCCGACAGGTGCAGCGTGATCGCGAGGTTCGGGTGCTCGGCGATGAACGCCGACAGGTGCGGCGCGATGTGCTTGCGTCCGAACGAGGTGGGCGCGGTGACGATGAGCCGTCCCGACGCGCTCTTCGCTCCCACGGACAGCGCGTCTTCCGCCGAGCGCAGCTCTCCCAGGAGCCGGTTGCAGTCTTCGTAGAAGGTAGTGCCCTCGGGCGTGAGCGTCACCTTGCGCGTGGAGCGCTTGAAAAGCTTCACGCCGAGGCGCTCTTCGAGCTGGTCGATCCGCCTTCCCACCATCGCGGGCGTGATGCCTTCCTCGCGCGCCGCCGCGGAGAGGCTTCCGCGTTGCGCGACCTCGACGAAGGTCGTGAGCTCCTTGAATCGGTCCATGAGTGGGAGTATGAAGCGCCGGATGACTTCCGCTTATTTACACCATGCGGGTGTGGGAATCAACTGGCCTTCTTGAACGGGTCGATGTCCGGCGCTTCCTCGTGCTGGATGAACCGAAGCAGGGGCTTGAGCATCCGGTTGAGCACCGGGTGCCGGTGCCGCGCCCAGACGAACATCGGCTCGGGCTTGCATCCCAGGCGAGCCTTGGGCTCGAGCGCCGTGCGCCCGAACGACACGCGCCTGCAGCCGAATCGAATCGATTGCTCGACCGAGGCGTGCAGCATCCGCAGGTAGAGCGGAACTCCCGCGCCCGCCACCTCGCGGTCGAATCCGATGTGATAGGCGATCGCGGTGTCGCCGTCGCGCAGAGTGACGATGAAGGCGAGCACCTTGCCCTCGCGCCGCGCCACCAGCAGGGAGCCATCGTCGCCGGCCGCGCGAACGATCGCGGCCCAGTATTCGGGTCGAAGCGTGAAGGGGCGCAGCGACGCGCCGCCGTGCACCTGGAGGTAGAGCGCGTGAAGCTCGTCGCTGAGCTCGCCCGCTTGCGCCGCATCGAGGGCTTCGATGCGGCAGCCCGCCTCGTCGAACCGCTTGATCACGCGAGCCTTCACGTCGCTGCGGTACTTCGAGACGAGGCCGCCGAGGTAGTCGGCATGCGATCGCCACGATGGATCGAGCGTGAGCACCATGTCGGGCTCGGTCTCCACCAGGCCATAGCTGAGCTTGCCGAGGACTTCGGATTCCCCGCGAAGCGTTCCCGGAAGATCCTTGATGACGACGAGATCCATGTGGCCGGCGAGCTTCTCCGCGCGCCGCATGCGATACAGCGCCTCGGCCACGCCGGGCCATGCGCGCGCCCGGTCGGTTCCCGGCGCGAAGCACACGGCATGCATGCCGAACGTGAGCGCGTTGCCACACACGAGCACGCGCTGCGTCACCCGGTCTTCCAGTCCCTTGAGGACCGCCTTGGTCCGCGGGCTCGCCACCTGCTCGAGGCTGACGCGGATCACCTGCGCGCATACGCCCGCGAGAGGCTCGTCGCCGCGGCATACGAGCGCGAAGCGCGGCTCGACATTCTCGGGCGCGACCGCCTGCAGCATCTCGAGGTATCGGCGCGAGAAGAAAAAGCTTTGTCCGGCGCTGGCCGCGTCCCACGAGGCGGGGTCGAGCTGGCCGATGCGGTCGGCGAGCGCGATCTGCAGCGACGTCGGGCGGCGGACGGCTGCGCGCGCGCGCAGGCGTTCCCTCACAGGGCGCCCGCGTCCTTCGCTTGCCGGTCCGCGTGATAGCTCGATCGGACCATCGGGCCGCACGCCGCATTCACGAAGCCCATCTTCGTGGCCTCGACCTCGAACATGCGGAATTCGTCCGGATGGGCGAAGCGCGCGACTGGCAGATGGTGCTTCGAAGGCTGCAGGTATTGGCCCACGGTGAGCATGTCGACCTGGTGCGCGCGAAGGTCGCGCATCACCTGGAGGATCTCGTCATTGGTCTCGCCCAGGCCCACCATGAGGCCCGACTTCGTCGGCACGCCCGGATGCTTCGCCTTGAACTGCGCGAGCAGTTGCAGGGAATGCGCGTAGTCCGAGCCCGGCCGCGCCTGGCGGTAGAGCCGCGGCACCGTCTCGAGGTTGTGGTTCATGACGTCCGGCGGCGATGCGTCGAGGATCGCGATCGCGCGCTCCAGCCGCCCGCGGAAATCCGGCGTGAGGATCTCGATCCGCGTGCCCGGCGAGAGCTCGCGCACGGCGCGGATGCAGTCGACGAAATGCTGCGCGCCGCCGTCGCGCAGGTCGTCGCGGTCCACGCTCGTGATCACGACATAGCGCAGCTTCATCTTCGCGATTGTCTCGCCCAGGTGCCGCGGCTCGTCCACGTCGAGCGGCTGCGGGCGGCCATGCGCCACGTCGCAGAAGGGGCAGCGGCGCGTGCACAGGTCGCCCATGATCATGAAGGTCGCCGTCCCGTGGCCGAAGCATTCGCCGATGTTCGGGCACGACGCTTCCTCGCAGACCGTGTGGAGGTTCGCCTCGCGCAGGATCTTCTTGATCTCGGTGAACCGTTCCCCGCCGCCCGCGCGCACGCGGATCCACTCGGGCTTTCGGAGCGGCTCCGAAGGCACGATCTTGATGGGGATTCGGTCGGTCTTGAGCGCGCGTTTCTGCGCGGTCTTCAGGTCGGGTCCAGGCATTTTTCGAGGCGTTCAGCGAGCCTTTGCTGCACTGCATGAATGCTATCACGCGCCCCCAGGTCGGCGAGGCGGGTCGAGGCGAGGCCCGGGTAGCCGCAAGGATCGATCCGCCCGAACGGTTCCAGGTCCAGCTCGGCGTTCAAGGCGATCCCGTGATAGCTGCAGCCGCGCGCGATCCTGAGGCCGATGGCTGCGATCTTCGCGCCCTTCACGTAGACGCCCGGCATTCCCGCGCGGCGTTCACCCTCGATTCCATATCCGGAGAGCAGATCGATGGCGCCCTGCTCGAGGCGCCGCACGAGCTCCTTCACGCCAAGCCCGCGGCGGCGCAAATCGAGGAGGACGTACACGATGGCTTGTCCGGGTCCATGGTAGGTGACCTGTCCGCCACGGTCGGTCGCGACGACCGGGATGTTGCCGGGATCGATCACGTGCTCGCGCCGCCCGGCGAGTCCCAGCGTGAATACGGGCGGATGCTCGACGAGCCACGCCTGGTCCCCGGTATCGGGTCCGCGCGATCGCGTGAACTCCTGCATCGCGCGCCACGTGGGCTCGTAGGCCACGAGCCCGAGCGAGCGCCTGATCACAGCACCATGATGACCTGCGGGTGCTTCGAGAGCTCCTGGTAGAGCGCGTCGAGCTGCTCGCGCGACCTCGCGTTGATCGTCACCGTGAGTGAAAGGTATCGCCCGTTCTTCGACGCCCGCATCTCGAGCGTGCCCGGGTGGAAATCTTCCGCGTGGCGCTGCACGATCTCGCAGACGGTCTGCGCGAAGCCGTCCTCGCGGCGTCCCATCACCTTCAGCGGAAAGACGCACGGGAAGGTGAGGAGGGATTCGCCCTTGGCGGGGGCCTCGCTCATGTCCATCACGCGGCGACCGTGCTCGCGCGGACGAGCTTCGCCTTGTAGTCCTGGTAGAGCGCGTGCATGCGCTTGAAGACCGGCCCGGGCTTGCCGCTGGCCACGGGTTTGCCGTCGATCGTCGTGACCGCGAGCACTTCCTTGGTCGAAGACGAGAGCCACACTTCGTCGGCGCTCCTCAGCTCCGATTCGGGGATGGGCCGAACCTCGAGCTTGAACGCGCCCTCCGCGGCGAGCTTCACGAGGAGCTCGTAGGTGATTCCAAGCAGGATCATGTTGTCCTTCGGCGCGGCGGCCACCACGCCGTCCTTCACGACGAACACGTTGGACGCCGAGGCTTCCGTGAGGAAGCCGTCGCGCAGCAGGATCGTCTCCGTGGCGCCCGCGT
This sequence comes from Usitatibacter sp., assembly GCA_035308545.1. Taxonomy (GTDB): domain Bacteria; phylum Pseudomonadota; class Gammaproteobacteria; order Burkholderiales; family Usitatibacteraceae; genus Usitatibacter. Next base: position 85,580 of record DATGGI010000161.1, on the reverse strand, counting down.
CCGCCGAGATCTGGCGCGCGAGCACGTTGCCGAGGAGCGACGTGGATTTGATGTTGCACTTCTCCCAGCGGAAATCGCGCGCCGTCACGCACTTCACGCCGTTCTCGACGGATTCCCTCGACGGGGACGCGAGCGGGTAGCACATCATGAACACAGTGGGCTCGAGCTTGGCCGGGATCACGTGGTCGCGCTTCTCCGGCGCGCCGCGCGTGACCTGGATGTACACGGATTGGTTTCCCGGATGGTGCGCGAGCAGCGCGTAGGTGAGCTCGATCCAGGATTCGATGCCGTGCGGATTCACGAGGCGGATCTCGTCCATGGACCTTTGCAGCCGCTCGAAGTGCTCGCGGGCGTGCAGCGGCACGCCGCCGTACACGGGGATCACCTCGTAGACGCCGTCGCCGAAGATGAACCCGCGGTCGAGGGGCGAGATGTGGATCTGGTCGAGCGGCAGCAGCTTGCCGTTGAAGTGGGCGATGGGAGCGTTCATGAGGGGGATGGAGTGAAGAGCAATCGCAGGGTGTCCCAGCCGCGGGAGAGGAAGCCGCCGACGGGCACGTCCTCGAGCGAGACGACGGGGAATTCGGCCACCGGCAGATGGTCGCGCGTGAGCTTCATTATCCCCGCTTTCTGACCCGCGGCAAGCGGCGCCACGAGCGGTTCCCGCGTCTCCAGCACCGCGGCCACCCCGGTGAACCGGTCGCGCGGCATCGTGAGCCAGACGTCGCGATCGAAACCGAGCGGGACCCTCGACTGCGTTCCCTTGAACACCTCCGGCGAGGCGATCGCCTGGCCCTTGTGATAGAGCAGCCGCGTCTCGTAAGCCTGGAAGCCGAAGTTCAGCAGCTTCTGGCTCTCCGAGGTGCGAAGCCCGTCGGACTGCGCGCCCAGCAGCACGGATACGAGGCGCCGCCCGCCGCGCTTCGCGCTCGCCACGAGGCAGTAGCCCGCGGATTCCGTGAACCCGGTCTTCATTCCGTCCACGGTGGGATCGGTCCAGAGGAGCCGGTTGCGGTTGGCCTGGGTGATCTTGCTGTAGCTGTATTCGCGCTGGGAATACAGCGGATAGCGATCCGGAAAATCGCGGATCAGGGCGATGGCGAGCGTGGCGATGTCGCGCGCGGTCGAGTAGTGGTTCGGCGAGGGCTGCCCGCTCGCGTTGGCGAAGTTCGTTCCCTTGAGGCCCAGGCGCGCGGCCTCGGCGTTCATCATCGGGACGAATGCGTCCTCGGAGCCGGCCACCGCTTCGGCGAGCGTGATTGCGGCGTCGTTGCCCGATTGCACGACCAGGCCCGTGATGAGGTCGGGAACGGCGACCTTCGTGCCCGCGGCGAGGAACATGCGCGATCCGGTCGCCTTCGCCGCGTTCGTCGAGACCGTCACTTCGCGCGCGGGGTCCAGCTTGCCCGACTTGATGGCCGCGAAAACCACGTACGCCGTCATGAGTTTCGTGAGCGACGCAGGTTCCGCGCGGTCGTCTTCGTTCGCGGCGGCGAGCGTCGCGCCCGAGAGCAGGTCCATCACGACGTAGGCCCGCGCGGCGATCGGTGGTGGCGTGACGGGTTGGGCCATCGTGAAAGTGGCGGCGCAGGCGGCGAGCAGGGCGAGGATCTTCTTCATCGATCTCATTGGTTGGTCATGGTGGGGGCGTACCCCAGCGTCTCACGCACCTTGTCGGCGATTGCATTGGCTTCCTCCCGGCTCCTGTAGGGACCGAGGCGCACGCGGAAAAATCCGTCCCGCGGGGCGACGTCGAGCGGCTCATTGTTCCAGGACAGGTCGCGGGCCGCCTGCTCGCGGAAGATGTCGGCGCTCTCGCGGCTCGAGAAGGCGCCGATCTGCAACCAGAGACCCTTGTCCTCGATCACCATCGGCGTCTCGACGACGGCGGGAGGTGGCGGTGCCGTGGCCGCCACCACGACCGCTCCGCCTCCCGGAACCGCGAAGACGCGCTCGACTTCCACGAGGCCGCTTCCGGGCGCGGCGATGCCGATGCGCGATGCCGCGGCGTAGGACAGGTCGATGATGCGATCGGTGTGGAACGGCCCGCGGTCGTTCACGCGCACCACGACGGACTTCCCGTTCTTCAGGTTCGTCACCTTCGCGTAGCTCGGGATCGGCAACGTCGGGTGCGCCGCGGTCATCGCGAACATGTCGTACGTTTCACCCGAGGCGGTCTTCTGCCCGTGGAATTTCTTTCCATACCACGACGCGATGCCGCGCTCTTTCGTGGGCTCCTTGTTGAGCACCGGCACGTAGGTCTTGCCGAAGACGGTGTAGGGCTTGTTCGCGAAGCGGTTGTACGGCTCGTCCCTGGGCACCGCGTCGGCGATCTCGGCGAGATTCGACGGGATGCTCTCCGGCGGACCGTCGTCGGAATAGTAGGACGGCTTCTTCGGCCCCTCGACGGTTTGCGCCGGTTTCTTCGGCGCCGTGCCGCAGGCCGCGAGAACGAACGCGAGGGTCAGGGCGACCCATCCGAACTCGCGCCTCAACTCGACACCAGCTGCTTGTGGGTCGAGATCGACATGAGGATGCCGAATCCCGCCAGCATCGAAAGGAGCGCCGTGCCGCCGTAGCTGATCATCGGCAGCGGGACGCCCACCACCGGGAGGATCCCGCTCACCATCCCCATGTTCACGAACGCGTAGGTGAAGAACGTGAGCGTGATGGCGCCGGCCGTGAGGCGCGAGAACGTGTTGGTCGCGTTCGCCGCGATCATCATGCCGCGCGCGATGATGAGCACGTAGAGCGCGATGAGCACCACCGTGCCCACGAGGCCGAACTCCTCGCCGAACACGGCGAAGATGAAGTCCGTGGAGCGCTCCGGCACGAAGTCGAGCTGGGCCTGGGTGCCGTTCAGCCAGCCCTTGCCGAGGATGCCGCCCGAACCGATGGCGATCGTCGACTGGATGATGTGGTAGCCGGCGCCGAGCGGATCCTCCGAGGGGTCGATGAGCGTGAGGATCCGTTTGCGCTGGTAGTCGTGCATCACGGACCAGAGGAAGGGCAGGCTCACCGCGCCGGCGGCGAACATCGACCCGATCACCTTCCACGAAAGCCCCGCGAGGAAGATCACGAAGAAGCCCGATGCGAAGATGAGCAGCGCCGTGCCGAGGTCCGGCTGCCGGACGATGAGCCCCACGGGAAGCACGAGGAGCAGCGCCGCGACGGCGAAATCGCGGAAGCGAAGGCCTTCCTCGCGGCGATGGAAATACCACGCGAGGACGAGAGGCACGGCGATCTTCATCACTTCCGAGGGCTGGATCGTGGTGATGCCCAGGTTGAGCCAGCGCCGCGCTCCGTTGCGAACCTCGCCGAAGAGCGCCACGCCGACCAGCAGCGCGAGGCCGACCACGTAGGCGGGAAACGCGAGGCGCATGAGCAGTTGCGGGTGGATCTGCGCGAAGAGCCAGAGCGCGAAGACCGCCATCGCAAGGTTGCGCCCCTGGGAGAAGGCGCGCTCGAACGAGGCGCCGCCCGAAGCCGAATACACGACGGTGAGCCCGAGGGCGAGCGTGAGCGCGAGTGCCGCCATCAGCGGTCCGTCGATGCGCCGCGAGACGATGTCGAAGATACGGCTAATCATGTTCATCGTCGGCCTCGGCGCCCGGATCGAGCGGCTTCAGGTTCGCGGGTTTCTTGCCGAGCAGGTAGTAGTCGAACACCTCGCGCGCGATCGGGCCCGCGGTGGTGCCGCCGTGCCGGCCGTTCTCGACGAGGATCGCGAGCGCGAGCTTCGGGTCGTCGGCGGGCGCGAACGCGACGAGCAGCGCGTGGTCCCAATGCTCCTGCTTGAGGCGGCGCTCGTCGTACTTCTCGTTCTGCTTCATCGCGACGACCTGCGCGGTCCCGGTTTTCGCGGCGATCGCGTAAGGCGCGCCGGCGCCCGCCTGCGCCGCCGTGCCGCCGGGCTTCGTGACGTCCACCATCGCGTCGCGCACGAATGCGAGGTTCTCGGGCCTCACCAGCGGCAGGTCGGCCGATGCCATCGCTTTCCACGGGCGCAGCTCCTGCGTCTTCGCGTCCTGCACGGATTTGAGCAGGTGGGGATGAACCGCCACCCCGTTGTTTGCGATCGTGGCAACGGCGGCGGCGAGCTGCAGCGGCGTCGCGAGCATGTAGCCCTGGCCGATGCCCACGCTCACCGTGTCGCCGGCGTACCACTTCTGGCCGAAGCGCTGCGATTTCCATTCCTGCGAAGGCGCGAGTCCCGACAGCTCTCCGTCGATGTCGATGCCCGTGCGCGAGCCGAACCCGAAGCGCGTGAGGAAATCGTGGATGAGGTCGATGCCGAGCTCGTTCGCGAGGCCGTAGTAGTACGTGTCGCACGAGACCACGATCGAGCGGTGCATGTTCACCATGCCGTGGCCCCCGGGCTTCCAGTCGCGATAGCGGTGCTGCACGCCGGCGAGCGAGAAATATCCGGGGTCCGAGATCGTGAACTCCGGCGAGCGCTTGCGGTACTCGAGAGCGGCGAGCGCCATGAACGGCTTGATCGTGGAACCCGGTGGATACTGGCCGCGCAGCGCGCGATTGTTGAGGGGCTTGTCCGGCGAGTTGTTGAGCGCGTCCCAGTTCTGCGGATCGATGCCGTCCACGAAGAGGTTCGGATCGAAGCCGGGCTTGGAAACGAGCGCGAGGATCTCGCCGGTCTTCGGATCGATCGCCACCAGCGCGCCCTTGAAGTCCTGGAACGCCTGCTCGGCGATCTTCTGCAGCCCGAGGTCGATCGTGACGAAGAGGTTGTTGCCCGACTGCGGCTCGCTCCTCTCGAGGGAGCGGATGGCGCGGCCGCCCGCGTCGATCTCCACCTGCTCGGAACCCGTGACGCCGTGCAGATCCTTCTCGTAGGCGCCCTCGATGCCGAGCTTGCCGATGTGGTCCGTGCCCTTGTAGTTCGTCGCAAGGCCGTTGATGTCGATGCGTTTCACGTCGGCGTCGTTGATGCGCCCGATGTAGCCGATCGCGTGCGAGGCGACTTCACCCTGGGGATACGAGCGGAAGAGCCGCGCCTTGATCTCGAATCCCGGGAAGCGGTAGCGGTTCACGGCGAACTTCGCGACCTCTTCCTCGGTGAGCCGGGTGCGGATCGGCAGGCTCTCGAAGTTCTTGCTCTCCTCCTGCAGCTTCTTGAAGCGGCGCCGGTCCCGCGGCGACACGTCGATCACGGTCCCGAGCTCGTCGATCGCGCGATCGAGGTTCGCCACGCGGCTGGGCGTGATCTCCAGCGTGTAGGCCGAGTAATTGGCGGCGAGCACTTCGCCGTTGCGGTCCAGGATGAGTCCGCGGTTCGGGACGACGGGCACCACCGAGATGCGGTTCGCCTCGGCGAGCGTGTGGTAGTACTCGCGCTGCACGACCTGGAGCCACGTGAAGCGCCCCATCAGGATCGCGAAGGCGATCACGATGAAGAAGCCCGACAGCATCAGCCGGTTGCGGAAGACCGTGAGCTCGCGCTGCTGGTCGCGCAGGGCCTGACCGATCATCATGGCGGCGCGTCCCCGTTACGCGGAGCCGCCGCGAGAGCGGCGCACCGCGGGAAGGTAGAGGAGCCAGTTCACCGGGCCCCAGAGGAGCGCCGTGGCCACGGGCGAGACGAAATACGCGAAGCCCGGGAAGTCGGCGCCCAGCAGCAGGTTCAGCATGAGCATCACCGCGCACGCGACGACGGTGACGCCGAGGACGTGCAGAGTCTGTTCCGCGAACCCGAAGGTGAGGATGCGCACGCGGAAGATCTGCACGCCGTAGGTCGCGATCACGTAAGCGAAGGCGTGTTGCCCCAGCAGCATCGAGTCGCTCACGTCCATCAGCAGGCCGAGCGCGAACGCCATTCCCTGGCCGATGGAGCGCGGCTCGTGCAGCGCCCAGAAGATCAGCACGAGGAGCACGAAGTCGGGCCGCACGAGGAGCCAATTGCCGGACCACGGCAACACCTGCACGAGGTAGGCGATCGCGAGCGAGAAGAAGACGAGGCCCCCGCTCGCGGGCATCTTCATCACGTCACGCGCGAGCGGCGTGAGGTCGGCCGGGCGCATTACTGCTGCCTCCGGGCGCGCGCGCGATCCTTCGCGCTCTTGCGCGGGGTGTCGTCGGCCTTCGCTTCCGGCGGCGGCGCGGTCGCGGCCGACAGCGGCAGCATCATCACGTAGCGGTGGTAGTCGACGCCGGCGGCGGGCTTCGCGGAGATCTTCGCGAACACGCGTGCAGCGTCCTTCTGCACTGTTGTCACCTCGGCGACCACGAGTCCCGGCGGATAGGTTCCATCGATGCCGGAGGTCACGAAGACGTCGCCGTTCTGCACGTCCGCGGAGACCGGCATGAACGGGATGTCGATGGACCCGTCCTTGCCCGAGCCCACCGCGATCGCGCGCAGCCCGTTTCGCACCACCATCACGGGCACCGCCTGGTCCTTCTCGGTGACGAGCGTGACCTCGCTCGTGAACGTGCCGACGCTCGTGACCTGCCCCACCACGCCGGTGCCGTCGATCACGGGCATGCCGGCCTGGATCGAATGGGTGAGGCCCTTGTCGACCACGATCTTGCGCGTGAAGGGATTGCGCGCCGTGTAGAGCACTTCCGCGATGATCCCCTTCTCGGCGTAACGGCTCTGGCTGGACGTCATCGCGAGCAGGTGCTCCTCCTCGCTCTTCAGCAGCTTCGACTCCTGCGCGGCCGCGGATTGCTCGAGGACCTTCACCTTGAGCTCCTGGTTCTCGCGCAGGAGCCGGTTCTGGCTCGTGAAGTAATCGGCGACGCGCCCCACGGCTTCGCCGGGCATCGCGGCGAGCTGCTGGACCGGATGGGCGAGCACCGAGAGCGACAGGCGCACGGTCTCCAGCGCATGGAAGCGGTGGTCGGCGATCATGATGGCGATCGCGGCGAGCGTGAAGAAGGTGACGCGGGCGAGCGGGCTGGGGCCGCGGTGGAAGAAGGCGGGCGGCTCGCGGATCATCATGGGGACTTCAGTCCCGTTTCATCAATCGTTCGTGAAGACCGTTCCCAGCTTGTCCATCTCCTCGAGGGCTCGCCCCGAGCCGCGCACGACGCACGTGAGCGGGTCGTCGGCGACGATCACCGGCAGCCCCGTCTCTTCCATGAGCAGGCGGTCGAGCTCGCGCAGCAGCGCGCCGCCGCCCGTGAGCACCATGCCCTTCTCGGCGATGTCGGCGCCCAGCTCGGGCGGCGTCTGTTCGAGCGCGCTCTTCACCGCGGAGACGATGGAGTTCAGCGGATCGGTGAGCGCCTCGAGGATCTCGTTCGACGAGATCGTGAACGAGCGCGGGATCCCCTCGGCGAGGTTGCGTCCCTTCACTTCCATCTCGCGCACCTCGCTGCCGGGGAACGCGCTGCCGATCTGCTTCTTGATCTGCTCGGCGGTGGACTCGCCGATCAGCATCCCGTAGTTGCGGCGGATGTAGTTGATGATCGCCTCGTCGAACTTGTCGCCGCCCACGCGCACGGACGCCGAGTACACGATGCCGCCCAGCGAGATCACGCCGACTTCGGTCGTGCCCCCGCCGATGTCGACGACCATCGAGCCGGTCGCGTCGGCGATCGGCAGATCCGCCCCGATCGCGGCGGCCATGGGCTCCTCGATGAGGAACACCTGCGAAGCCCCGGCGCCGATCGCGCTTTCCTTGATCGCGCGGCGCTCCACCTGCGTGGATCCGTACGGCACGCAGATCACGATGCGCGGGCTCGGGCGGAACCACTGGTTGTCGTGGATCTTCTTGATGAAGTACTTCAGCATCTGCTCGGTGATCGTGAAGTCCGCGATCACGCCATCCTTCATCGGGCGGATCGCCGTGATGTTGCCGGGCGTCCTTCCGAGCATCTGCTTCGCGGCGAGGCCGACCGCCTGGATCGTTTTCTTTCCGTTGGGGCCGCCTTCCTGTCGGATCGCGACGACGGAAGGCTCGTCGAGCACGATTCCCTTGCCGCGGACGTAAATGAGCGTATTGGCGGTGCCGAGGTCGATCGCGAGGTCGGTGGAGAAGTACTTGGAAACGAAGGAGAACATCTTGATCCGTAAGGGGTTTCGGTTGCCGCCGGGCCCGTCTCGGGGGCGTGCAATATAATAGCCCAATAATCGCAACGATTTTAAGGCCTTAGAAGGTATTTCTCGTGCTTTCCCTTGAACAGATCGCCCGGATAGCGGATCTCGCGCGGCTGGAGGTCACGCCGCGGGAGGCTGCTGCGCTGCAACAACAGCTGAACGGCATCCTCGCGATCGTCGACCAGATGGGAAGCGTCGATACGTCCGGCGTCGAGCCCATGTCGCATCCGCAGCAGGCGATGCAACGCATGCGCGACGATCGCGTCACCGAGGCCGACGAGCGCGATTCGTTCCAGTCGATCGCACCCGCCGTCGAGGATGGCCTGTACCTCGTGCCGAAAGTGATCGAGTAACGTGCACCGCGCGACGCTGAGGGAGCTCTCGGCGAAGCTCGCTTCGCGCGAAGTCTCGAGCGTCGAGATGACGCGCCACTTCCTGGATCGCATCGCCGGCGAAGGCGCCGCGCTGAACGCGTTCATCACGATCGACGAAGCGAAGAGCCTCGCGCAGGCGAAGGCGGCCGATGCGCGCATCGCGCGCGGGCAAGCGGGCCCGCTCACCGGCATTCCGGTCGCGCACAAGGATCTCTTCTGCGCGAAGGACTGGCTCACCACGGCGGGCTCGAAGATCCTCGGCAATTTCGTCTCGCCCTACGACTCGCATGTGATCGCCCAGTTCGACCGCGCCGGCGCGGTGCTGCTCGGCAAGGCGAACATGGACGAGTTCGCCATGGGCTCGTCGAACGAGAACTCGCACTTCGGCCCGGTGAAGAACCCGTGGGACCTCGCGGCGGTCCCGGGCGGGAGCTCGGGAGGATCGGCCGCGGCGGTGGCCGCGCGCCTCGCGCCTGCAGCCACGGGCACCGATACCGGCGGATCGATCCGCCAGCCCGCGTCGTTCACCGGCGTGTGCGGCCTTCGCCCCACGTATGGCCGCGTCTCGCGCCATGGCATCGTGGCTTTCGCCTCGTCGCTCGACCAGGCGGGCGCGCTCGGAAAGACCGCGGAAGACCTCGCGATCCTGCTGGGAACGATGGCCGGATACGACGAGCGCGACTCCACGTGCATCGACCGCCCCGTCGACGATTACGCCGCGATGCTATCCGGCGGCGTAAAGGGACTGCGCGTCGGCGTGCCGCGCGAGTATTTCACCAAGGACCTCGCGCAGGACGTCGCCGCGCCGATCCGCGCCGCCATCGACGAGCTCGCGAAGCTCGGCGCGAAGGTGGTCGAGGTGAGCCTTCCCAACCAGCACCTTTCCGTTGCCGCCTACTACGTGATCGCGCCGGCCGAGGCCTCGTCCAACCTCTCGCGCTACGACGGAGTGCGCTACGGATATCGCGCTCCCGAATACGCGGACCTCAATGACATGTACCGCAAGACGCGCGCGCAGGGATTCGGCCCCGAGGTGAAGCGTCGCGTGCTCATCGGCACGTATGTGCTTTCGCACGGGTACTACGACGCGTACTACGTCCAGGCGCAGAAGATCCGCCGCCTGATCGCGAACGACTTCATCGCCGCGTTCCGCGATTGCGATCTCATCGTGGGCCCCGCCGCGCCCTCGGTCGCGTTCGACCTGGGATCGAAGGCCACGGACCCGGTGCAGATGTATCTCGACGATCTCTACACGATCCCGATCAACCTCGCGGGGCTTCCGGGCCTCTCGATCCCGTGCGGCTTCGGCAACAAGGGACGCCCCGTCGGACTGCAGGTCGTCGGCAACTATTTCGACGAGGCACGCATGCTTCGTGCGGCGCACGCGTTCCAGCAGGCGACCGATTGGCACACCCGGGTGCCGAAAGGTTTCGAATGACCTGGGAAGTCGTCATCGGCCTCGAAACCCACGCGCAGCTCACGACGGACTCGAAGATCTTTTCCGGCGCGGCGACGCGGTTCGGTTCCTCGCCCAATACGCAAGCCTCCGCGGTCGATCTCGCGATGCCCGGAACGCTTCCGGTGCTGAACAAGGGCGCCGTGGAGCGCGCGATCCGCTTCGGCCTCGCGGTCGGCGGCACGATCGCGCCCTGCAGCACTTTCGAGCGCAAGAATTATTTCTATCCGGACCTGCCCAAGGGCTACCAGATCAGCCAGTACGTGCGGCCGGTCGTTTCGGGCGGCACCGTCGCGATCGTGGTCGACGGAAAGGAGAAATCGGTGAGCCTCACGCGCGCGCACCTCGAGGAGGACGCGGGCAAGTCGCTGCACGAGGATTTCCACGGCATGAGCGGCATCGATCTCAACCGCGCGGGAACGCCGCTCCTCGAGATCGTGAGCGAACCCGACATGCGATCGGCGGCGGAAGCGGTCGCCTACGCGAAGGCGCTCCATTCGCTCGTGCGCTGGATCGGCATCTGCGACGGCAACATGCAGGAGGGATCGTTCCGTTGTGACGCCAACGTGTCCGTGCGGCGCGCGGGCGAGCCGCTCGGCACGCGCTGCGAGATCAAGAACCTCAACTCGTTCCGCTTTCTCGAGAAGGCCATCGAATACGAGGTGCGCAGGCAGGTCGACCTCATCGAGGATGGCGGCAAGGTCGTGCAGGAGACGCGCCTTTTCGATCCGGATCGGGGCGAGACGCGCCCGATGCGGTCGAAGGAGGATGCGCACGATTACCGTTATTTCCCCGATCCCGACCTGCTGCCGGTGGAAATCACCTCGCAATGGATCGACAGGGTGCGAAGCGAGATGCCGGAGCTTCCTGCCGCCTTGCGAGGCCGATTCGAGGCGAAAGGCATTTCGGCATATGACGCACACTTGCTCACCGAGTCGCGCGAGAAGGCGCATTTCTTCGCCCGCACCGCCGAGGCCACGAGCGCGCCCATGATCACCGTGGCCCACTGGGTGAATGGCGAAGTGACCGCGAATGCGAATACGCAGGGAGTCGCTTTCGACAAGCTGCCCGTCAACGTGACGTCGTTCGCGAGGCTCCTCGATCGCATCCATGACGGAACCATCTCCGCCAAGGCCGCGAAGGAAGTGCTGCATGCGATGGCCGCGGGCGAGGGCGAGCCCGACGCGATCATCGACAAGCGCGGCTTGAGGCAGATCTCGGACGCGGGGGCGATCGAGTCGGCGGTCGATGCCGTGATCGCGGCGAACGCGAGACTCGTGGACGACTATCGCGCCGGCAAGGACAAGGCGTTCAACGCCCTCGTGGGGCAGGTGATGAAGGCGACCCAGGGCAAGGCGAATCCCGCCCGGGCGGGCGAGATCCTGCGCGGCAAGCTCAAGCGCGGCTAGCTACTTGACGGTCTCGGCGGGGCGCTCGACGGTGCCCGTCTTCAGCGCGATCCAGCGCTTCTTGTCGGTCTCGTACTTCGCCTTCGTCTCCTCGATCTGCTTCTGGTATGTCACGAGGGATTTCTCGAGCGTGACCTTCTCGCTCTTCGCGCGATCGAGGTTCGCGACGAGCACCGGCGGCGGCTCGTTGTTCTTCGCCGACTTGCGCTTGCCGGACCTGTAGAACTCCATCTCCTCCTCGAAGGACTTGATGTTCTTGTCCACTTCGACGAGCCGGTCCTGGGCGTTCCGGAGGCGGCCCGCGATCGGCTCGACGTTGCGGTCGCGCGCCACGTCGAACTCCTTCTCGTTGCTGTACGAGGCGAGGAGCGCCGTATCCTTGCGCTTCTGTTCCGAGGCGGCGAGCGCCGCTTCCTTCGCCTTCTCCTGCTCCTCGAGGCGAACCTTGAGCTGGTCGGGCGTCGGCGTCGGATCGATCTTGCGCCTGACCTGCCCGGTCGAGTACATCTCGTACATCGGAACGTGCTCGCACTCCGGAGGCGGCGTGTCGCCGATACGGGTCACGCCCTTCTCGTCCACGCATTTGTACGAAGCACCCGCCGCGGGAATGAACATCACCGCAGCCATTGCCAGCAGTTTTTTCATTGTATGTATCCTTGCATGCGCCCTGCTCGTTATCGACTCGCCGCCACGCCGTACTGGCGGCGGTATTCCTCGATCCTCTCGACATGTCCCCGGTCCTCGGGCCGCGCCCGCAGCGTGGCGAGGATGTCGGCGAGTGTCGCAATGGCCGTGACGGGCAAGCCGAACTCCCGGCTCACTTCCTGCGTCGCCGAAAGGTCGCCTTTCCCGCGCTCCTGCCGGTCCAGAGCAATTAGCACGCCTGCCGGGGTCGCACCGGCCGCGCGGATGATCTCGATCGCCTCGCGCTTCGAGGCCCCGTCCGTGATGACGTCATCGATGATCAGCGCCCGCCCCTGGAGGGGTGCTCCGACGATATTCCCGCCCTCGCCGTGATCCTTCGCCTCCTTGCGGTTGAAACAGAACGGCACATTGTGACCGAGACCGGCAAGTCCGATCGCGGTGGCCGCGGCAAGCGTGATCCCCTTGTAGGCGGGGCCGAAGAGCATGTCGAAGCCGATGCCCGAGGCGAGGGCGGCGCGCGCGTAGTAGCGGCCGAGCTCGCCCAGCAGGCGCCCGTCGCCGAAGAGGCCGGCATTGAAGAAGTAGGGCGACAGGCGACCGGCCTTGGTCTTGAACTCGCCGAAGCGCAGCACGCCGGCCTGGATCGAGAACTCCACGAACTCGCGCCGGAACGTTTCCGGGTCGGCGTTCGAAGCGGGCGCGGCGGCAGCGGTCATGGCGGATTCGGAGGTTACGATACGGGTATTTTAGGATGAATCTCCCGATGGCAGAGGCCGCGCCGTGCTGCGCCTGAGCGACGTCACGCTTCGACGCGGCGCGCGGGTGCTGCTCGACGGTGCGTCGATGAACGTGCATCCGGCGCAAAAGGTCGGGCTCGTCGGACCCAACGGCAGCGGAAAGTCGAGCCTCTTCGCGCTGGTGCGCGGCGAATTGCACGCCGACGCGGGCGAGGTCGACATGCCGCCGCGATGGGTGCTCGCGCACGTCGCGCAGGAGACGCCCGCCGTGGATCGTCCCGCGCTCGACTTCGTGATGGACGGCGACGAGGAGCTTCGCGCGATCGAGCGCGACATCGCCTCCGCGGGGGAGGGAGGCGAGCGCCTCGCGCATCTCCACGCGCGCTACGAGGAGATCGGCGGCTACCAGGCGCGATCGCGGGCGCAGACGCTGCTCGCGGGGCTCGGCTTCGGCGAGGAGGCGCAGTCGCGCCCGGTGGCCACGTTCTCCGGCGGCTGGCGCATGCGCCTCAACCTCGCGCGCGCGCTCATGTGCCGGTCGGACCTGCTGCTGCTCGACGAGCCCACCAACCACCTCGATCTCGACGCGGTGCTCTGGCTCGAGGATTGGCTCAAGGCCTTCCCGGGCGCGGTGATCCTCGTCACGCACGACCGCGAATTCCTCGATGCGGTGGCGCAATCGATCGTGCACGTGGAAAACGAGAAGCTCAACGCCTACAGCGGGAACTACAGCGCGTTCGAGGCGCAGCGCGCCGCGCGCCTCGCTCAGCAGCAGTTCGCCTACGAGAAGCAGCAGCGCGCCATCGCGCACCTCGAGGCATTCATCACGCGGTTCCGCGCCAAGGCGACGAAGGCGAGCCAGGCGCAAAGCCGCATCCATGCGCTGGAGAAGCTCGAGCGCATCGCCGCCGCCCACGTCGACGCGCCTTTCTCGTTCGAATTCCGCGCGCCCGCGGAAAAGCCGCGCCAGCTCTTCCGGCTCGAGGACGCGTCGGTCGGCTACGGATCGACTCCCGTCCTCTCGGGCGTCGAATGGAGCGCGCTTCCCGGCGACGCGATCGGCTTGCTCGGGCCCAACGGCGCGGGCAAGTCGACGCTGCTCAAGTCCATCGTGGGAGACCTGCCGCTCATCGCCGGCAAGATCCACCGCGCGCAGGGTTTGCGCGTGGGCTACTTCGCGCAGCACCAGGTCGACCAGCTCCGCCTCGACGAGACGCCGCTCTGGCATCTCGTGAAGCTCGCGCCCAACGAGCGCGAGCAGCTCTTCCGGGATTTCCTCGGCACCTTCGACATCCGCGGCGACCAGGCCTCGCAGAAGGTCGCGAGCTTCTCCGGCGGCGAGAAGGCGCGGCTCGCGCTCGCCCTCATCGTCTGGCAACGGCCGAATCTCCTGCTCCTCGACGAGCCCACCAACCATCTCGACATCGAGATGCGCGAGGCGCTCGCCCAGGCGCTCACGGATTTCGAGGGCGCGCTCGTCGTTGTCGCGCACGACCGCGCGCTGCTCTCGGCGGCCACGGATCAATGGTTGCTGGTCGCCGACGGCCGCGTCGCCCCGTTCGAAGGCGGTCTCGACGACTACAAGGAATGGGCGAGGCAATACCAGCGAACGCGCGACGGCAGGCGCGAGGCCCGCGACGAAGGCGCGCAGAACCGCAAGCAGGAGCGGCGCATTGAAGCGGCGCGGCGCCAGCGCGAAGCCGACGCGCGCAGGCCCTTCGAGAAAAAGCTCGCGGCGCTCGAAGAGGAGCTGCAGACCCTCGGGGACGAAGCCTCGCGGCTCGAGTCGTGGCTCGCATCCGGCGAAGCGTACGAGGAAACGCAGCGCGAGAAGCTCCAGGCGGCCTCGAGACGCCGCGGGGAAATCGCGACGCGCATCGCGCAGCTCGAGGAGGATTGGCTGTGGTCCCAGGCGGAGATGGAGCGCGAGGTCAACCGCGCCCGCGCGTGAGCGTTTTTCCATGTGCACGGTGGAGGTAGGCCACCCGCACAAATCCAACTCACGAGAGAGGCCCGCACCATGCAACTCGATGCCGCACTGCCCATTGTCCGAGCGCTCGCCGACGGCGTGAATCCCGTCACCGGCGAGGCGTATCCCGAAGAAAGCCCCTACGCCGAGCCGCGCACGCTGCGGGCGCTCTTCTCCGCCGTGGATCTCATGCAGAAGGAGGTCGAGCGCGAGAAGCGCCGCGAGCGGCTTCCCGCCAACTTCGGCAAGCCCTGGACCGAAGGCGAGGACCGCACGCTCACCGCTGAATTCGACAACGGCCTCGCGATGGCCGAGATGGCGCGCCGCCACGCGCGCACGCAGAGTTCGATCCGTCTTCGACTGGAGAAGCTCGGGAAGATCGATCCGCCACGCGATGCATAGCGTGGCGCCCCGGTGGGCGCGACACAGTCGCGCGGTCGTGCCGGCCGGGGCCTGATCGCTACTTCTTCTTCAAGTCCAGCGAGGCGGAGTTCATGCAGTACCGCAACCCCGTGGGATTCGGCCCATCTTCGAACACGTGCCCGAGGTGCCCGTCGCAACGCGAGCAGAGCACCTCGGTGCGCTTCATGCCGTAGGTGCGGTCTTCCTTCTCCGTAACGGCGCCTTCCGCGAGCGGCTGGTAGAAGCTCGGCCAGCCGCAACCCGCGTCGAACTTGGTCTCGGATTGGAAGAGGGGCTGCCCGCATCCGCGGCACACGTAGGTGCCCGGATCCGTCGTCGCATGGTACTTCCCGGTGAACGCGCGCTCGGTGCCGTGCTTGCGCAGCACGTTGTATTCCTCCGGCGAGAGATCGGTCTTCCACTGCTCGTCGGTCTTCACGATCTTGTCCATGGTTTTCCTCGCGGGTCCGGGTCGTATCTTAATATGCGGACATGACGCAAAACCGCAAGCTCGGCTGGCGGGATCTCGGGAATCCGCGCATCGCGTTGATGCTGGCCCTGAGCTTTTCCACGGGGCTGCCGTTCCTGCTGGTCTTCGGCACCGCCTCGGTGAGGCTGCGCGAGGCCGGCGTTCCCGTTTCGATGATCGGGCTTTTCAGCTGGCTGGGGCTCGCCTACAGCCTCAAGTTCCTCTGGGCTCCGCTCATCGATGCGTTCGACGTGCCGTTCCTCGCGCGCGCGCTGGGCCGGCGCCGCGCGTGGATGGTCGCGTGCCAGCTCGTCATCGCGGCAGGCCTCGTGGGCGTGGCCATGAGCGATCCGGCGGCGAGCTTCGCGATGACGGCTGCATTCACCTTCGTGGTCGCGTTCGGCTCGGCCACGCAGGACATCGTGATCGATGCCTGGCGCATCGACGCCGCGCCCGACGAGCGCCAGGGGATCATGGTCGCGGCCTACCAGCTTGGCTACCGATTGGCGCTCCTCGCGGCGGGCGCCGGCGCGCTCTACATCGCGGAGTTCGTGGACTGGCGCACCTCGTACGTCACGATGGCGGCGCTCATGTCGATCGGGATCGTCGCGAGCGTCCTCTCGCCGGTCGTCGATCGCGCGAAGCCGGCGCCCGAATCGAAACGCTTCGATCTTGCGCGCGCCGTGAGGGAGCCGCTCACGGACCTGCACTCGCGAATGGGCCGGGTGCTCGTCGTCGTGCTGGTGCTGGTCGCGCTCTACCGGATGTCGGATTTCCTCGCGGGCACCATGTCCAACCCGATGTACGTGGACCTGGGCTTCACCAAGGCGCAGATCGCGAGCGTGGCGAAGGTCTATGGGGTGGTCGTCGGGATCATCGGCGCCTTCGCAGGAGGGCTCATGGTGGTGCGCTACGGCCTGCTCCGCTCGATGCTCGCCGGCGCCGCGGCGCAAGCCATCTCGCACCTGGCATTCGCGTGGCTCTCGACGCAGGGCGCGAGCATTCCCGCGCTCATCGTCGCCATCAGCATGGACAATTTCTCCCAGAGTTTCGGCGGCACGATCCTGGTGACGTACATGTCCGGCCTCACGGGCGCGGGCTTCGCGGCGACCCAGTACGCGCTGCTCTCGTCCATGTATGCGTTGCCGGGCAAGCTCGTGGCAGGCGCGTCGGGCTTCATGGTGGAAGCCTACGGATATGCGGCCTTCTTCTCCGTGACCGCGGCGATCCTCATTCCGGTCGCGGCGCTCATCATCGTGGTGTGGCGCGACCCGCGGGGCGGGTTAAGGGCGGCGGAACCGGAAGACTCCGAGGCTCCCGCGTAGATTCGGCAGGACCGTGCGCGTCCTGCCCTCGTGGATCACGCGTTCGTCGAGAATCTCGGCGCCCACCTTCGCGCACAACCCCTCGAAATCCTTCACCGTGCACAGGTGGATGTTCGGCGTGTCGTACCAGCTGTAGGGCAGCGATTTCGAAACGGGCATGTGGCCGCGCAGGATGTCGAGGCGATGGCGCCAGTAGCCGAAGTTCGGGAACGTGACGATGCCCTCGCGGCCCACGCGCAGCATCTCGTTCAGGACGCTCTCGGCGTTGCGCATCGCCTGCAGCGTCTGCGAGAGGATCACGAAGTCGAACGAATTGTCCCCGAAGCTCGCGAGTCCCTCCACGATGTCCGCTTGCACGACGTTCACGCCGTTCTTCACGCTCGCGAGCACGTTGGCCGCGTCGATCTCGATGCCGTAGCCCGAAACGCCGTGGGTCGCCGTGAGTCCCGCGAGGAGCACGCCGTCGCCGCATCCGAGGTCCAGCACGCGCGAGCGCTCGGGGATCCACGAGCCGATGAGCTCGTAGTCGTAGCGTTGCATCATGTCCCCACCCGCTCGCCGCGATAGCCGCGCATCTCTTCGAGCTCGCTGCCGCCGAGGCTCAACGGCAGCCGGCGCTCGCCCGCGCCGATCTCCCCGGCGATGTTGTCGGCGTATGCGGCGATGAGCTGGTGGTAGTGCGGGTCGTCCAGGAGGAACGCGTCGTGTCCGTTGGGAGCGTCGATCTCGGCGTAGGTGACGTTCTTTTTCGACGCCACCAGCGCCTTCACGATCTCGCGCGAGCGCAGCGGCGGGAAGCGCCAGTCGCTCTTGAACGAGGCGACGAAGAAGCCGGCCGTCGCGGTCGAAAGGGCGCGCGGGAGGTCGCCGCCGGTCTCCTTGGCCGGATCGAAATAGTCGAGGGCCTTCGTCATCAGGAGATACGTGTTCGCGTCGAACACCTGCGCGAACTTGTCTCCCTGGTAGCGCAGGTACGACTCGATCTCGAACTCAACGTCGTAGTTGAAGCCGTACTCGTCGCGCTTGAGCACGCGGCCGAATTTCTCCGTGAGGAGGTCATCCGACAGGTAGGTGATGTGGCCCAGCATGCGCGCGAGTTTCAGCCCGCGCGCCGGCACCGTGTCGTGCTCGTAGAAATTGCCGCCGTGGAAATCCGGATCCGAAACGATCGCCTGGCGCGCCACGTCGTTGAAGGCGATGTTCTGCGTGGACAGCCGCGGCGCCGCGGCGATCACGAACGCGTGGCGGATGCGGTCGGGAAACTGGAGCGTCCACTGCAGCGCCTGCATGCCGCCCAGCGATCCGCCGATGGCGGCGGCGAGCTTCTGGATGCCGAGGCGATCCATGAGCCGGGCCTGGGATGCGACCCAGTCCTCGCAAGTCACCACCGGGAATGCGGCGCCGTAAGGCTTGCCCGTCGAGCGGTCGATGGAGCCCGGCCCCGTCGATCCGTGGCAACCGCCGATGTTGTTCACGCCGATCACGAAGAAGCGATCGGTGTCGAGCGGCTTGCCGGGGCCGATGAGGTTGTCCCACCAGCCGATCTTCTCCGGAGCGTCGGCGTAGTAGCCCGCGACGTGGTGGTTGCCCGAGAGCGCGTGGCATACCAGCACCGCGTTGGAGCGATCCTTGTTGAGCACGCCGTACGTTTCGTAGACGAGCTCATACGAGGCGAGCGTCTTGCCCGCCTTGAGGATCAGGGGCTCGAGGAAGCCGGCGCGTTGCGCCACCGCGGCCCCGACAGAACGCTGGGGTCCCCGTTCAATGGGGACAGGATTCAACACTCGGTTCGCTCATGTCGAAAATGAAAAAACCCGACGGACCAAAGGTCGTGTCGGGTTTCGTCTCCGCCACTCGCTTTAGCCGTATTTGTTTAGCGCCCGCAAGCTGAGTCAAATCGGCGCTCGAAACGTCATTCTATTCCCATCCGGAACACGCATCAAATGCCGTGCCGGCCGCCTTCCGCGCTAGCCCCCGTTGTGGGCGCGCATCCATTGCAGCGCGGCGTCGCCTTCCATGGGCCGCGCGATGTGGAAGCCCTGGCCCTCGTCGCAGTCCATGGCGCGCAGCGCCTCCATCGTGGCCGCATCCTCGATGCCTTCGGCGGCGACGGCGAGCCCCAGGTTGCGCGCGAGCGCCACCGTCGACGCAACGATCGTGCGGTCGGCCGCATTGGTGAGCATCGGCCGCACGAACGACGAATCGATCTTGAGCGCGTTGAGCGGCAGGCGGCGCAGGTGCGAAAGCGACGAGTAGCCAGTCCCGAAATCGTCGATCGACACGCGCACGCCGAGCGACGCGATGCTCTCGAGAGCGTTGCGCGCGCGGTCCGGATCGTGGATCAGCGCGCTCTCCGTGATCTCGAGCTCGAGGCATCCTGGCGCCGTGTGGTGTTCCTCGAGGGCGCTTCGCACCTGGCCGGCGCAGCGGTCGTCGAGGAGGTGCCTTGCCGATAGGTTCACCGAGACCGCGACGTCCGGGCCCCACTGGGACTGGTACTCGAGCGCGGTATCCAGCACGCACAGCGTGAGCGCCGAGATCACGTCGGAGAGCTCCGCGAGCGGAATGAAACGCGAGGGCGGGAGCACGCCGAGCCGCGGATGCTTCCACCGGGCCAGCGCCTCGAATCCGCCGAGGTGTCCGTCGGCGAGCCTCACGCGCGGCTGGAAGTGCGCCACGATCTCGTGCTTGCGCACCGCGTCGGCGAGCTCCGAAAGGAGCACGAGGCGCTCGTGCGTATATGGATCGAGCGCGGCATCGTAGAGCACGTGGCCCTGGTGGCGCTCCTTCGCGGCATACATCGCCACGTCGGCGCAACGCATGAGGCCGCCCGCGTTGTCCGAATGATCGGGGGCGAGCGCGATGCCCATGCTCGCGCCCAGCTCGAGGCGAAGGCCGTCGATCTCGATTGGAGCGACCGCGGCCGCGTGCGCGCGGGCAGCCGCGACCCGCGCCTCCTCGGCCGAGCGCACTTCGGGAAGCCAGACGGCGAACTCGTCTCCGCCGAGGCGCGCGACCTCGCCGCCGCTGAAACGCTTCATCTCGCGGTCGAGCCGTTGCGCGACCCGGGCGAGCAGGCGGTCGCCCACGTGATGCCCGAGCGTGTCGTTCACTTCCTTGAACCGGTCGAGGTCGATCAGCAGGAGCGCGCCGTGCTTGCCATTGCCGCTCAGCTCGGCGAGGTCGTCCTCCAATCGCAGCCGCAGGCGCAACCTGTTGGGAAGGCCCGTGAGCGAATCGTGGTGCGCGAGATGCTGCACGGCGAGGAAATGCTGCTGCCGCTCGAGCTCGGCGCTCGCGCGCGTCGCGAAGATGCGAAGGAGGTCCTTGGTGAACTCCGCGTCCTCCAGGGCGTGGCGGAAGCACACGGCGAGGATGCCGAGCGGCTTTCCATGCGAGTCGACCAGCGGAGCGCCCACGTACGACTGGATGCCCAGCGAGCTGAGAGCGTAGTCGTGCGGGAAGAGCTTCACCGCGTCGGCCGGATACACGCACACGCCTTCGCGCAGGACCGTCTCGCAGGGCGAGCCTTCGAGCGGATATTCGTAGTTGGGCGCCGGCACGCCGATGCCGGCGGTCGCGATGGTTCGGATGGCGGGCGAGCCCGAGGACACGACCTCGCCCACGAAGGCGAGATCGGCTCCGAGCAGTCGCGCAAGGTGCTCGACCAGCGAGCGGAAGAACGATTCGCCGACCTCCGCATCCACGCCGCGCGCGATGTCCTGCACGAGGCGCTCGTGGCGGCGGCGATCGGACAGGTCGCGGCTCACGCTCACCACGCAATCGGCGCCGCGGATGTTCACCTTGTGTCCCGAGAGCAGGAAGGTGCGGACCTCGCCGGACTTCCTGCGGAACTCCACTTCGAAATCGCGCGCGCGCCCATCGCGCGCGAGGGCCGTGATCCAGGCCTCGCGCTGCGCGGGGCTCACCCAGATGCCGATGTCGAGCGACGAGCGGCCGAGCACGTCGCTTGCCGAGTACCCGGACTCGCGCTCGAAGGCTTCGTTCACCTCGAGGATCACGCCGTCGGACATGCGCACGACGGAGATCCAGTCGGGAGAAGAGCGAAGCGCCCGCGAGAAGAGCTCCTGCGATTCCTCGAGGGCGGCGCGGGCCCGCTCGAGCCCTTCGTGGTTGAGCACGGCGGCGGCCAGGTCCGCGATGGAGCCGGCGAAGAGCTGCTCGTCGGTGCTCCAGTCGCGCCGCTTCGCCACGGTCTCGGCGCACACGACGCCGATCGCCTTTCCCTCCCGCCAGATGCCCGCGTCGAGAAGCGACACCACGTTGTCGCGGCTGAAGTAGGGCTCGAACTCGCTCGTGCGCGGATCCGTGGCCGCGTCCGGCGCGACGATGGTGCGGTTGCCCAGCAACGCCCTGAAGTACGTGGGATAGGCGGCCGCTTCCAGTTCCGCGTGCGAGCGCGGGTTGCCCGACGAGTCGTGCTCGTGGACGAGGCGCAGGATGGACCGGTCTTCGTTGAACAGCCACACCGAGGCGCGCCGGATGTCGAGCGTCGAAGCGAGCGCCGCGGTGAGCGCGGGCCACGCCGCGGCGGGCTCGGCCACCGGAATGCCGCCTTTCAGCAGGCCGAACAATGCCGCCTGCTGCGCCTGGACGCGGAGGTGGTTGTTCTCGTCGCGGTCGACGATCATCGTCGTGACAGTCTAGCTGTTAAGCTTCTCGATGAGGGACTGCATGCGGTCGGGCTCGTCCGTCTTCAGGATGCGCGCGACCACCGGCGCGATGTCCGGCAGGCTCGTCATGAGCACGCGCTGCTTCACCGCGAGGAGGTGGGCGGGGTGCATCGAAAAATGCCGGAGGCCGAATCCGAGCAGGAGCCGCGTGAGGTCCACGTCGCCCGCCATCTCGCCGCACACCGCGACCGGCTTCTCGTGCTGCTGCGCGGTGCGGATCACCCCCGCGAGCAGGTTCAGCACCGCCGGGTGCAGCGGATCGTAGAGGTGCGCCACGCGGTCGTCGGCGCGGTCGATGGCGAGCGTGTACTGGATGAGGTCGTTCGTCCCCACCGAGAGGAAATCGAGCTTGCGGATGAACATGGGCAGCGCGATCGCCGCGGCCGGCACTTCGATCATCCCGCCCACCGGCGTGTACTCGTCGAACTTCTCCTTCTCGTCGCGCAGCTGCTGCCGCGCGTGCTCCACGGCCGCCATCGTCTGCGTGAGCTCGTTCCACGTGGACAGCATCGGGATGAGGATCATCACCTTGCCGTGGCGCGAGGCGCGCAGGATCGCGCGAAGCTGCGTGTTGAAGATCTGCGGCTCGGCAAGGCAGTAGCGGATGGCGCGCAGGCCGAGCGCCGGATTCACCGCCGCCTGGGGGTGCTCGCCGGTTTCGAGCGGCTTGTCGGCGCCGATGTCGAGCGTGCGGATCGTGACGGGCATGCCCTTCATGCGCTCGACCACTTCGCGATAGGCCTCGTACTGCTCCTCCTCGTCCGGAAGGTCGCGGCGGTTCATGAAGA
The DNA here is from genome assembly GCA_035308545.1 of Usitatibacter sp. Lineage (GTDB taxonomy): Bacteria > Pseudomonadota > Gammaproteobacteria > Burkholderiales > Usitatibacteraceae > Usitatibacter. The sequence goes on along the minus strand of DATGGI010000161.1, from coordinate 63,253 downwards.
GGAACTCGCTGCGGAAAAGGCCGATGCCCGTGGCGCCGCTCGCCTTCACCGCATCGATGTCGCCCGGCAGCTCGATGTTGGCGTGCAGCTGCACCGCGGTTCCGTCGAGCGTGGCGGCGGGCGCGCTCTTCAGGCGCTTCAGCTTGTCGCGCTCGAGCCGGGCCTGGTTCTGCTTGAGGCGGTACTCGGCGAGCACGTGGGCATCGGGATTCACGATCACCACGCCCTGCGTCCCGTCCACGATGATGAGCTCGTCTTCCCGGATCATCGTGCGCGAGTGGTGCAGCGCCACGATCGCGGGAATGTTCATGGAGCGGGCGATGATGGCCGTGTGCGACGTGGCCCCACCCAGGTCCGTCACGAAGGCGGCGAACGGATGCTCGCGGAAGAGGATCACGTCGGCGGGCGAGAGGTCGCGGGCCACGAGGATCGAGGAGTCCGCGCGCACGGGCTTGGTCGCGATGCGGCGCTGCGTGCCGGCGAGCGCCCCGAGGACGCGCTCGGCCACCTGGCGGACGTCGTCTTCGCGTTGCTTGAGGTAGGGATCCTCGATGTCGCTGAACTGGGCGAGGAGCTCGTCCAGCTCCTGGCGCAGGGCCCACTCGGCGTTGCAATGCTGCTTGCGGATGATGTCGCGCGGCGCTTCGGCGAACGCCGCGTCGTCGAGGAGCATGCGGTGCACGTTCACGAAGGGCGCGAGCTCGGCCGAGGCGCTGTGGCGCACGCTTGTCGTGAGCTCGGTCAGCTCGTCGCGCACTTCCTTCACCGCCTTGTCGTAGCGGCGTTGTTCCTTGAAGATGTCGCCCGCGGGGATCTCGTAGTGGTCGACCTCGGCGGACATGCCCGCGAAAAGGTGCGCGTGGCCGATGGCGATGCCGCCCGACACGCCGATGCCGTGCATCGTGAACGAGACCGTGAAGGCCGCGCCGTCCATCACTCCCCTTCCCCGAACTTGTCGTTGAAGAGGGCTTCGATCTCGTCGATCGCGGTTTGTTCGTCGGCGCCATCGGTCTCGAGCTCCACCGTGGATCCCATTCCGGCCGCGAGCATCATCACGCCCATGATGCTCTTCGCGTTCACGCGGCGGCCGTTGCGCTCGATCCAGACCGCGCTCTGGAAGCGCGAGGCGAGTTGCGTGAGCTTCGCGGATGCGCGAGCGTGCAGGCCGAGCTTGTTCGTGACTTTCACGGGGCGCCTGATCACGGCTCGCCCATGCGCATCACGCCTTCGGATGCGCCGGAGAAGGCCTTCTCCAATGCGACCTCCAGGGGCTCCTCGCGGTAGGTGAGCGCGCGGATCAGCATCGGCAGGTTCACGCCGGCGATGCCCTCGACCTTTCCCGGCTTGAGCAGCTTCGCCGCGATGTTCGAGGGCGTGGCCCCGAAAATGTCGGTCAGCACCAGCACGCCCTGCCCCTGGTCGAGGAAGCGGATGAGGTCCTCGGCCACCGGGATGAGCGCCTCGGGGTCGTCGTGCACGGTGACGCCCAGCTGGCGCAGGTAGACGGGCCGGCGCCCCAGCACGTGGCTCGCGGAGTGGATCAGCGATTCGCCGAAGGCGCCGTGGGAGACGATGAGGATGCCGATCATGCGGCAATCTTATAATGACGCCATGGATCGCAAGTCTCCCCGGCCTACCGACATCACGTTACACCAGCAATCCGGAGTCCTCGACGTGGCCTTCGACGATGGCGCGAAATTCTCCCTGCCCGTCGAATACCTGCGCGTGTACTCCCCTTCCGCGGAGGTCCGCGGCCACGGGCCGGGCCAGGAAGTGCTCCAGGTGGGCAAGCGCAACGTCGCCGTGAAGGCCATCGACCCGGTGGGCGTCTATGCCGTGAAGTTCGTCTTCTCCGACGGCCACGATACCGGCATCTACTCCTGGGACTATCTCTACGACCTCGGCCGGAACAAAGAGGCCAACTGGCGCTCCTATCTCGAGCGCCTCGGCGCGGCCCACGCCTCCAGGGATCCATGACTGAAAAGACGCATTTCGGCTACACCCAGGTGCCCGAGGGGGACAAGGCGCGGCGCGTGGGCGACGTATTCCGGTCGGTCGCCACGAACTACGACGTGATGAACGACCTCATGTCGCTGGGGCTGCATCGCTGGTGGAAGCGCTTCACGATCGAGATGAGCGGGGTTCGCGAGGGCTCGCGCGTGCTCGACGTCGCGTCGGGCAGCGGCGACCTCGCCGCGGCCTTCGCCCGCCGCGTGGGGCCCACGGGCCAGGTCTGGATGACCGACATCAACGCGGCGATGCTTTCCGTCGGTCGCGACAAGCTGATCGACGCCGGCGTCTTCACGCCACTCGCGCTCTGCGATGCGGAGAAGCTTCCGTTCCCGTCGAACACGTTCGATTGCGTGTCGGTGGCCTTCGGGCTTCGCAACATGACGCACAAGGATCGCGCGCTCGCGGAGATGTCCCGCGTTGCCAAGCCGGGCGGCCGCGTCCTCGTGCTGGAATTCTCCCGGCCGTGGAAACCGCTCTCGAAGGCCTACGACGCCTACTCCTTCTCCGTGCTGCCGATGCTGGGCAAGTTCGTCGCGAGGGACGAGGCCGCCTATCGCTATCTCGCCGAGTCGATCCGCATGCACCCGGACCAGGAGTCGCTCAAGGCGATGATGGAGACGGCGGGCCTCGCGCGCGTGGATTACTTCAACCTCGCCGCGGGAGTCGTGGCGCTGCACCGGGGCTACAAGCCGTGACGCCGTTCGCCCCGCAGCCCGCCGCGCGGGCGCTGAACCACCTGCTGCGTTCGGCGCCGCTCGCGATGGAGCGCCTCGCGAAGCACGCGGGCCGCACGGCACGATTCAACGTGGGCCCGCTCTCGCTCGCGTTCACGGTGCAGGCCAACGGGGAGGTGTCGGCGGCGAGGGACGATGCGGCGCGCGACCTGGAGGTGCACATTCCCCCGGCCTCGTTGCCGAAGTTCGCCGGCCGCGACGAGAACGCATGGCGTGGCGTGCGCATCGAAGGCGACGTGGAATTCGCCCAGGACGTCTCGTTCCTCGCGCGCAACCTCGACTGGGACGTGGAGGAGGATCTGTCGCGCGTCGTGGGCGACATCGCCGCGCACCGGATCGTGACGACCGCGCGCTCGTTCGGCCGATGGGGCCGCGATGCGGGCAAGCGCCTTGCCGAAAGCGCGGCCGAATACTGGACGGAGGAGTCCCCGCTGGTCGCCTCGCGCGTGAAGGTCGCCTCCTTCGCGCAGGCGGTCGCGGAGTTTCGCGACGCCGTCGATCGACTGCAGAAACGCGTCGAGAAATTGGAGTAGGCCGATGACTCGCGCCACGCTCGCCACCTTGCTGCTGGCGTGCGCGATGCCGGTGGCTGCGCTGGGGGCGCTCGATCGCGGCGAGGAGGGGCGCGCCTTTTCGGTCACGTGGGAAGCGCCGAAGGAGCTGCGCGAGCTCTTCGAGCGATTCCTGCCGCCGCCGACACCCGAATCCGAAGGGCAGGCCGCGCAGGCGCGCCGCCAGTGGAGCAGCGACGTGCACAAGCGCGTGCCCGACATGGCCGCGGCCGAAGGCTATTTCTCGGCGACCTTCGAGATCCGCTTCGACGATTCGCAGGCTCACGCGGTCGTGAGCGTCGATCCCGGGCCGCGCACCGTGGTCGATACGGTCGAGATCGCGTTCGACGGAGACATCGCGGGCGATGGACCCGAGCGCGAGCGGCGGCGCGAAAGGCTGCGCGCGGGCTTCGCGATGAAGCCGGGACAGGCCTTCCGCAGCGCCGACTGGGAAAGCGCGAAGACCCGCCTCGAGCAGTCCCTCACCGATCGCGACTACGCCGCGGGGACGCTCGTGCGCTCCAGCGCCGAAGTGGATGAAGCGAACGCGAAGGCGAAGCTGAAGATCGCGCTCGAGAGCGGTCCGCCATTCACGTTCGGCGAGGTTACTGTCGTCGGCCTCGAGCGGTATCCGGAGCGCGTCGTGCGGCGCCTCGTGAACATCAAGGCCGGCGAGCGCTACAGCCGCGAGCGCCTCGAGCAGTTGCAGCGGCTCGTGCAGTCGGCGCCGTGGTTCTCCAGCGTGGTGGCCGAGATCGACACCGCGAAACCGAAGCTCGCCCCGGTGAAGGTCACCGTGATCGAGCGCGCGGCGCGCGATGCAGGCGTGTCGTTCGGCTACGGCACCGACGACGGAATCCGCGGCGAGACCACGTACCGCGACCGCGATTTCCTCGGCCGCGCCTTCGACCTGCAGAGCTCCGTGCAGGCGAGCCAGAAGCAGCAGATCGGCTACGCGGACGTGTACCTGCCGCCGGGAATCTGGTCGGGCCGATGGTTCGACGAGTTTCCCTACAAGGACAGCTTCGGGGTCCTCACCGAGCACAGCATCATCGAGAACGACAACTTCACGCGCTTCGCGGTCGCGGGCTACCGGCACTGGTACCAGGAGAAATTCGAGCTCCAGGCGGGCTTGTCCTACCAGGTGGAGAAGCAATACCCGACCGGCGCGCCCGTGAACTACACGAGGGCGCTCGCGCCCGTTCTCACGATCACGTGGCGGCCCGTGGACAGTCTCTTCGATCCGAAGCGCGGAGGCGTGCTGAACCTGCAGCTCGCGGCCGGATCGAAATCGCTCGGCTCGGGCCAGGATTTCGTGAAGGCGTACGTGCAGGGCCAATACTGGATTCCGCTTGGGTCCATGGACCAGTTGCTCGCGCGCATCGAACTGGGGCGAACGTTCGCGCCGAGCCGCGAGGGAATTCCCGACGACTTCCTCTTCCGCGCGGGCGGCTCGCGCTCCAACCGCGGGTACGCATACCAGAGCCTCGGCGTGCAGCAGGGCGACGCGGTGGTCGGGGGCCGCTATCTCGAGACGGGAACGATCGAGTACGTCCACTGGCTCGACAATACGTGGGGCGCGGCGACCTTCATGGACGTGGGCACCGCGGCCGATTCCCCGCAGCAGCTCGATGCGCTGAAGAGCTACGGCATCGGCGCGCGCTACCGGACTCCCGCGGGGCCCTTCGCGCTCGACGTCGCCTACGCGGACCGCGACAAGAAATTCCGCCTGTCCTTCTCCGTGTCGATCGCTTTCTGACATGCGACGCGCGCTTCGCTACCTCGTCTACACCGTGCTCGGGCTCGCGGTCCTCGTCGCCGGAACGATCTATTGGATCGCGGGGACGCAGCGCGGCGCCGAATTCGTGATCGGAAAGCTCCAGGAGCTGCTCGGGACCGCGACGAAGATCGAGGGCGTGGAAGGAGCGATCGGCGGGCAGCTCAGGATCCGCCTCTTCGAGGTCGTGAGGCCGGAGCTCGTCATACGCATCGAGGATCTCGAGACGGACATCTCGCCGGTCTACACCGGCCGCCTCACCGTCAATCGATTTCATGCACGGAGCGTCGAGGTGCGCACGTCACCCGCGTCCCATCCCCAGGCGGCCCAGGCATCGCCGCCGCAATTCGTGCCGCCCTTCCCGGTTCGGCTCGGTGACGGCGGCGTGGGCACGTTCACTTATGGAGCCATCGGCTCCCACGACAAGGACGTGATCCTCACCGACGTCGTGTTGCGTGGCGAAGGCGATGCGGCGCGATGGACGATCGCCGAAGCCCGCGCGGGCACGCCGTACGGAAAGGTAAAGCTCTCCGGCTCCATCGCCGCTGTCGAACCCTTCGGCCTCGATGCCGGCGCGGACTTCGATGGCGAGGTGCAGCAACAGCCGGCGCATGCGACAGCCAAGGCGACGGGCACGCTGCGGGCGATCGAGGTGAAGGTGGAAGCGGCGGCGGCTGGCGCCCGCGCCAGCGCGAAGACGACGATACAGCCCTTCGCGGCGCCCGTCGTCGGGTCGATCGCGGTCGATGCCGGCGGCGTCGATCTCGCGCGGTGGATCGCCTCCATGCCATCCACACGCCTTACGCTACAGGCGAAGCTCACGCCCCGCGATGGAGGAATCGCAGGATCGCTCCATCTCGCGAACGCGGAGCCCGGACCCTGGGACGCGCGCCGCCTTCCGCTCGTGTCCGCATCGACGCAGCTCGCCGTCGCCAATGGCGGAGTCGATCTCTCCGCGCTCGACGTGAAGCTCCCCGCCGGATCCGTGCGCGGCACGATGCACGTCGGAAGCGCGGGCGCGCAGGCCGACTTGCACATCGAAGGCGTGGACCTCGCGACGTTGCACGGCGGATTGCGCAATACGCAGCTCGCCGGGAAGCTCGCGATCGCGGGCGACAGCAATGCGCAGCAGTTCGAGGTGGCGCTGGAAGATCCGCGCTTCGCGCTCGAGGGGCGCGCCACTCTTGCCGCCAAGCGAATCGAGGTGCAATCCGCGACGGTCCGCGCCGGGGGAGGAACCGTGAGCGCGACGGGCGCCGCCGCGCTCGCGGGCAAGAAGGATTTCCACGTCGAGGGCGAGGCGCGCGACTTCGATCCGTCCGCATTCTCGAAGGCGCCCGGAGGCAGCCTCAACTTCGCGTTCGCCGCGAATGGCGTGCTCGGGGACGCGCCGGCGGGCGAAGTGAAGGTCGACATCAAGCCGGGTACGTATTCGGGCCTTGCGACTTCCGGACACGTTCGAGTCGCGGGAGACGCCCATCGCATCGCGAGCGCCGATGCCGACGTGTCGTGGGGCGAGGCTCGCCTCACTGTGAAGGGAAGCCTGGGGCGCGCCGGCGACGCGATGGACGTGACGCTCCACGCGCCCGATCTCGCGAAGCTCGCGAAACCGTTCGGAGCCAGCGCGTCGGGAAGCCTCGATTCGCACGTGAAGCTCGCGGGCCCCTTCGAGACGTGCTCGGTCGATGTCGATGCGCAGGCCGCGATGGATCCGAAGAGAACGGCGAAGGTGTCGGTGCGAGGAGCGATCGCGCGCAAGGGTGATGCGTTCGCGTGGGCCGGGCGTGTGGAGGCCCTCTCGGTGACCGGGCCGGGCGCGTTCACGCTCGTCGCGCCGGCAACCCTCGCGATCGCACGCGACGACGTGGACCTCGGCGACGCGACGGTGCGCGGCGACTGGGGCGAAGCGCATCTCGAGGTCACGCGATGGGCCAAGGGCGCTTTCGAGCTGAAGGGCTCCGCGCCCTCGGTGAACGTGAAGAACGTCGCCCGCACACTCGATCTCGAGGAGCCCGCGCGCATGAACCTCGTGTTCTCGGCCGGATGGAACCTGCGCGCCGCCGAAACGATCGAGGGCACGGTCACCGTGAAACGGGAATCGGGGGACGTGTTCGCGGGCGACCCCGAGCTTCCCATGGGATTGTCGGAGGCGGCGCTTGCCGTTGAGATATCGAGGGGCCGCCTGCACGGCACGCTCAACGTGTCCGGTACGCGCATCGGCAACATCCGCGGCGAAGCGCACGGCGCGATCGGGCGCGAAGGCAATGCGTGGGAGTTCACGAAGGCCTCTCCGCTCGATGCGCGCGTGGTCGCCACGATCCCGGATCTCAGCATGCTGCAGCCGTGGATCGGCGACGAGGTGAAGGTCGGCGGCCGGCTCGACGCCGATCTCGCGGTGACCGGCACGGGCGCCGATCCTCGCGTCGAGGGCAAGGCGCGCTTCCAGGACCTCGCGCTTCGCGAGGCGCGCAGCGGCTTCGAGCTCACGAAGGGAACGGGCTCCCTTCGCCTCGACGGCAAGTCGCTCGTCATCGACGATTTCTCGGCGAAATCGCCGTGGCATGTTCCCGACGGCGCCCGCGACGCGATGAGGCACGTGCAGGCTCCTCCCGACGGCGGAACGCTCACGGCGGCCGGCTCCGTGGATTTCTCCTCGCATGCCGGATCGATTCGCGTGAAGATCGACAGGATCCCGGTGACGCAGCTGCCTTCGCGTTTCATCTCGGTGAGCGGCGAAGCGAGCATCGTGGCCGAGCCCAAGGCCACGTCGATCACGGGATCGTTCAAGGCCGACGGCGGATGGATCGGCGCGCTCGCGCAGGCGGCGCCCACGCCTTCGGACGACATCGTTGTGATCCGCGCCCAGGCGCAACCCGCCGACACGAAATCGAAGCAGCCGATCCGCATCGACATCTCCGCATCGCTGGGCGACGGCATCGCGTTCCAGGGGCGCGGACTCGACACGGAGCTCGCCGGGGACATGCGCGTCGTGGGCGAGATCGGCGCGCCGCTGCGGGCGACGGGCTCGATCCGCACGGTGCGTGGAACCTATGAAGGTTACGGGCAGAAGCTCACGATCGACCGCGGCGTGCTCACGTTCGCGGGACCCATCGACAATCCGAAGCTCAACATCCTCGCCACGCGCAAGGGCCTGCAGGTGGAGCCCGGTGTCGAGGTGACGGGCACGTCCGCGCGTCCGCGCGTGCGCCTCGTATCGACGCCCGACGTGCCGGAGTCGGAGAAACTCTCGTGGCTCGTGCTGGGGCGCAGCGCCTCGGGCGCGGGGCCGGGCGACCTCTCGATGCTCACGACGGCGGCGGGAGCCCTGATGGGCGAAGGCAAGCCCGGCGGCGGGCTGCAGAAGAGACTCGGGATCGACGAGATCTCCATCGGGCACTCGGACACGGGAAGCCCGCTGGGCGTCATGCCGCAGAGCACCGTCGCGGGCCGCACGGGCGCGCCGGCCGCGACCGACGTGGTGACGATCGGGTCGCAGCTCACCTCGAGCGTGCGCATGAGCTACGAGCAGGGATTCGCCGATGCCGAGGGCGCGCTCAAGGTCACGTGGAGCATCACGAAGCAATTCCACCTCCTCGTGCGCGCGGGATACCTGCCGGGGCTTGATCTCGTGTACCGGTGGACGCTCAAGTGAATGACTAAGTCAAAAGCCATCAACACAGAGCACACGGAGGTCCACGGAGGACACAGAAAAAAAACCATATGTGCTTCGTGACCCAGTTCGCTTGGGCACGAAACGCCATCAGTGCTTTGGCCTTTCCTCTGTGTCCTCTGTGGACCTCCGTGTCCTCTGTGTTGATGGCTTTAGTGTTTTAATTACGAATGGAAATCCGGGAAGGATTCGAAGGGGCGGTCGGCAACACGCCGCTCATACGGCTCGCGAAGCTCTCGCGCGAGACGGGTTGCGAGATCCTGGGCAAGGCGGAGTTCCTGAATCCCGGCGGATCGGTGAAGGATCGCGCCGCGCTCTACATCATTCGCGACGCGGAGCGCAGTGGCCGGTTGAAACCCGGCGGCACTGTCGTCGAGGGGACCGCGGGCAATACCGGCATCGGGCTCGCGCACATCTGCGCCGCGCGCGGCTACAAGTGCGTGATCGTGATCCCGGACAACCAGTCGCAGGAAAAGATGGACCTGCTGCGCACGCTGGGCGCCGAGGTGCGTCCGGTTCCTCCGAAACCCTACGTCGACAACGACAACTACCAGAAGATCGCCGGACGCCTTGCCGAGTCGATGCCGAACGCGATCTGGGCGATGCAGTTCGACAACGTCGTGAACCGGCAGGCGCACTACGAGACCACGGGGCCGGAGATCTGGCGCGACACGAATGGCGAAGTCGATGCGTTCGTGAGCGCGGTGGGCACGGGCGGCACGCTCGCGGGCACCGCGCGATTCCTCAAGGAGAAGAAGCCCGGCGCGCGCATCGTGCTCGCCGATCCGCAGGGCAGCGCGCTCTACAACTGGGTGCACACGGGCCAGCTGAAGGCCGAGGGCAGCTCGATCAGCGAGGGGATCGGCACCACGCGCATCACGGCGAACTTCGAGGCAACGCCCGTGGACGATTCAATCCAGGTCCGTGACCAGGACATGGTCGACATGGTCTATCGGCTCCTTCGCGAAGAAGGTCTCTACGTCGGCGGCTCGACGGGCATCAACGTGTGCGCGGCGGTCGAGACCGCGAAGAAGCTGGGACCCGGCCACACGATCGTCACGCTGCTCTGCGACCGCGGCTCGCTCTATGCGCAGCGGCTCTTCAACCCGGCGTGGCTGAAGGAGAAGGGGCTCACGCCGGGCTGAGGCCGGGGTCAGATCGTCGATCAGCCGCACACGCCGGTCCACCCGCAGGCGCTGCAGAAATCGCAGCCGTCCTTGCGGATGACGGTGTAGTTGCCGCATTCGCGGCAGCGCGCGCCCTTCATCACCGCGGGCTCGTCGCTTTCGCGTGGAGCTTCGAGGATGCCCATCTCGCGCGTGGGATAGCCGCGCTCGTCGAGCACGCCCAGCATCGCGTAGCGGTGGATCACGAGGCGCGCGAGGTACGCGATCGTCGAGGGCCAGTTTTCCTGCCGCCGCTCGCCGGGAACGAACGCCATGAAGTCGCCGAGCGGCTCCGAGTAATCGAGAAGCTTGCGCAGCTTCATGCCGATCCACGCCGGGTCGATGACGCGCATGTCGAGCGACAGGATTCGCGTGAGGCCGTCCAGCGCGCGTGGGTAGTGTCCCGAGAGCCAGATCGAATAGGGGCGCGTCGTGCCATCGGGCAGCACGGTCTCCTTCAGTCCGAGCACGAATTCGTCGCCTGAAGCGGGATTCACGACATCCACGGTCCACGAGAGCGTTCCGTCGGTTCCCGTGCGTGGCTCATCCACGCTGAACATGTGGTCGAGCACGGGCGTGGGGCCGAGCGACTCGAAGGTCTTCAGCTGCTCGCAGCGATAGCGCACCGCCTGCGCCATCGCGGAGACGACGCCCGGAACCTTGCGCCGTTCGCCGTGCGGCGGAAACGGCATCTCGAACGCGTCGTCGCCCACCGTGTCGGCGAGCATGTCGAGCTTCATCTTGAGCCACGCGCGATCGTCGGCGCGCATGTCCATCGAAAGCGTCTTCGCCACCGCACCCAGGCCTCGCGGTTGCTCCGCTCCGTTCACCCACACTTCGAACGGGAACGCGCGCCCGGCCTCTTCGACCTGGCCCACGAAAAGCGCGAAGCGCCCGAAGGGAGAGTCCACCATGTACGTCCACGCGAGGTTGCCCTCCGGCATCTCGGGGCGCCCGGGCCAGCGAAGGCTCGTGAGCACCGGTAGCGCCTTGATCTCGAGGCGGCGATTGGCGCCGTCGACGGTGAGCGCGACGGGCTCCTTCGGCGTGTCCGGCGTGAGCACCGCGCCCAGCACCTTGTTGGGCCGGTACGTGGCGAGCCCCTTCAAGCCCGACTTCCATGCATCGAGGTACAGGCTCTCGAAGAGCGGGTAGGGATAGTCCTCGGCGACGTTCACTGTCTTCGAGATGCTGGTGTCGACGAAGGGCGCCACGGCGGCCACCATCGCCTGGTGCGCCTGTGCCGAAATCTCCAGCGCCGTGACGAAATACTCCGGAAGCTTCGCCTCTTCGCCGAAGAGGTGGCGATAGAGGCGCCACGCGTGATCCTCGACGCGGAACTGCTTGTGCGTGCCGTCGGCCATGCGCTTCTTGCGCGTGTAGGTCCAGGAGAACGGCGGCTCGATGCCGTTGGAGGCGTTGTCGGCGAATGCGAGGCTGATTGTGCCGGTGGGCGCGATGGATAGCAGGTGCGAGTTGCGGATGCCGTGCTTCCGGATCGCCTGCTTGATCGCGTCCGGCAGGTGCGAGGCGAAGTTGCCGCCCGAGAGATACAGGTCCTTGTTGAACATCGGAAAGGCGCCGCGTTCCTTCGCGAGCTCGACGGATTCGAGGTATGCGCGATCGCGCATGAACTCCGAGATCTTCGCGGCCATCGCGCGGGCTTCGTTCGTGTCGTAGCGCAGGCGCAGCATGATGAGCGCGTCGCCCAGCCCGGTGAACCCGAGGCCCACCCGGCGCTTGGCCATCGCTTCGGCGTGCTGTTGCTCGAGCGGCCAGGGCGTCACGTCGAGGACGTCGTCGAGCATTCGCACCGAGGCGTCGACGACGTGCGCGAAGGCCTCGAAGTCGAAGGAGGCTTTCTCGGTGAAAGGATCGGCGACGAATCGCGACAGATCGATGGAGCCCAGGCAGCAACATCCGTACGCGGGCAATGGCTGTTCACTGCAAGGATTCGTGGACTCGATCGTCTCGCAGTAGTAGAGGTTGTTGTCGCGATTCATGCGGTCGAGGAACACCACGCCCGGTTCCGCATGATCGTAGGTCGACCGCATCACCTGGCCCCACAACTCGCGCGCATGCACTTTTCGATAGACCCACATTCCGTCCGCGCGCTGGTATGCGCCCGACGCCTTGAAATCGCCCGCGGGTTCGGCCTTGTGCACGAGCTCGATGTCGCCGCCGGATTCGACCGCCTGCATGAACGCGTCGGTCACGCCCACGGAGATGTTGAAGTTGGAAAGCTCGCCCTCATCTTTTGCGTGGATGAATCGCTCGATGTCGGGATGGTCGCAGCGCAGAACGCCCATCTGCGCGCCGCGCCGCGCGCCCGCGGATTCCACGGTCTCGCAGGATTGGTCGAACACGCGCATGTACGACACCGGCCCGCTCGCTCGCGAATTCGTGCCGCGGACGAGCGCTCCTTCGGGGCGGATCGAGGAGAAGTCGTAGCCCACGCCGCCGCCGCGTCGCATGGTTTCCGCGGCCTCCGCGAGCGCCGTGTAGATGCCGGGCTTGCCGTCGATCACCTCGGTGATCGAATCGCCCACGGGCTGCACGAAGCAGTTGATCAGCGTCGCCGTGAGCGACGTGCCCGCGGCGGAGTTGATGCGGCCCGCGGGAATGAATCCGCGTTCCATCGCCTCGAGGAAGCGCTTTTCCCAATGGCCGCGCCTGGCTTCCGGTTCGGCCCGCGCCAGCGCGCGCGCGATGCGGGCGCGGACCTGGGACGCATCCGATTCGCCGCCTTTCGCGTATTTCTCGAGCAGCACCTCGCGCGAGATCGCCTGCTCGGGAAGGGTCTCGCGGGTCCGGTTCGGTCTCAGAGCCTGTGCCATGATGAATATCTTAGTCCTTGGAGGGACAAATGACCCACGAAGTTGCCACTCTCGCCGGCGGCTGTTTCTGGTGCCTCGAGGCGGTCTACGACCAGCTGAAAGGCGTCCATTCGGTCGAGTCCGGCTACATGGGCGGCAAGAGCCCGAATCCGACCTACGAGGAAGTCTGCGGGGGCGGGAGCGGGCACGCCGAAGTCGTGCGCGTCACGTTCGATCCCGCCGAGGTCTCGTACGAGGACCTGCTCGGCATCTTCTTCTCCATCCATGATCCGACGACGCTCAATCGCCAGGGCAACGACGTGGGGACCCAGTACCGGTCGGCGATCTTCTGGCACTCGCCCGAGCAGGAGCGCATTGCCAATCAAGTGGTGGCGAAACTCACGGCCGACAAGGTCTTCAGCCGGCCCATCGTGACGGAGATCGTCCCGGCTTCGCAGTTCCACGTGGCCGAGAATTACCACCAGGAGTATTTCCAGCGGGTGGGCGGCGGCAATCCCTATTGCAGCTTCGTGATCGAGCCCAAGGTCTCCAAGTTCCGCAAGCAGTATTTCGAGCGCCTGAAGAAGTAGCGGGCGGTTGCTTTCCCTGCGGACGGAGTCACTGCAAGGCGCGGGACGTTGTGGCATATTCCCGCGATGCCTGACCAGACGAAGGGCTGCGTGCTGTTCGCGGATGTGAGCGGCAGCACCAAGCTCTATGAGATCGTTGGCGACGCGATGGCGCACGAAGCGGTGGACCGCTGCGTGCGCCTGTTCTCGTCCATCACGCTGGCGAACGGCGGCCGCGTCGTGAAGACGATCGGAGACGAAGTGATGTCCGTATTCCCGGAGCCGTTCCAGGCGGCCGCGGCTGCCAAGGCCATCCAGTCCGAAGTGGACGCGATGCCCCCGGTGGACCGCGTGCGCCTCGGCGTGCGGATCGGATTCCACGCGGGTCCCCTCGTGGAGCGCGACGGCGACGTGTTCGGCGACACCGTGAATCTCGCGGCGCGCCTCACGGAGATGGCCTCGCGCGGCCAGATCATCACGTCGCTGGAAACCGTCGAAGGCCTCACGTCGAATCTCAGGACGGATTGCAGGCGCCTCTATTCGACTCCCGTGAAGGGGCGCGAGAAGGAAGTCGAAATCTGCGAGCTCATGTGGTCGGATACCGACGACGCGACGCAGATGACCGTCACCGTGGGCCGCGGGGATCCCACCCAGGGATCGATCCTGCGTTCGGCGACGCACGAAGCGACGCTTCGCCTCGTGCACCGGGCCACCACCCTTGCGCTCGGGAATTCGCGCCGCTCCGTGGTGCTGGGACGCGACGCCTCCGCGGATCTCGTCGTGGCCGATCCGAAAGCGTCGCGCGCGCACTGCGAGATCGAATTCCGCCAGGGCAAGTTCTTCATCACGGACCGCAGCGCCAACGGCACGTTCCTCACGATCGACGGCGATCGCGAGATGATCCTGCGCCGCGAGGAAGCGCTGCTGCGCAGCCAGGGCGTGATCGCGCTCGGGCAATCGAGCGCGGCCACCGCCGAAATCGTAGAGTTCTACTGCGAATAGATAACGGGGTCGAAAGGCGGGGCACATGGGCATCAAGGACCTGTTCGGCGGCAACAAGAAGAAGGCGGAGGTCCGCGAGAAGGCCAAGGAAGTGCTGGCCGAGGGCAAGATCGCCCCGGGCAAGGCCGACGCGCTCGCGAGGCTCGTGAAGGAGCAGGGCGAGGACCTCGCCGACGACAAGACGATGCTGCGCCGGGAGATCTACAACAAGGCGGCGGGCAACGTCCGGGGTCGCGGCAAGCTCACGGAAGTGGAATCCGCCGAACTCGCGAAGATCCAGAAATTCCTCGCGCTTCGCGACGACCAGGTCGAGAAGACCAAGTGGGACCTCGCTAAGCTGCGCCAGCTCACCGAGATCCGGCAGGGCAAGCTTCCCGTGGTGCCGTCCAACAACGCGGCGATTCGCGGCGTGCAGCTGCTGCCCGGCGAGATCGCCCACTATTGCGTGCAGGTGGACATGCTGGACCGGCCGACCACGGGCGGACTCGACGGCGTGCGCGTGAAATGGGGCACGCCCTACGCGATCAATTCGGCCCGCGGCAATGCATTCCCCGACAACGACGCGAAAGAGGTCGGCGACGGCTATCTTTTCATCACCAACAAGCGCCTTTTCTTCAAGGGCCCGAACCGCGCGGCGGCCGTCGAGTACTCGCCGCAAGCCAATTTCTTCCTCTACGGCGAGGGCCTGCGCCTCGAACGCACGGTGGGCCACACGCTGCTACGATTCAAGTCTCAATCACACGACACCGCCGAGATCGTGGGAGAGCTGCTCTCGGCACTGATGCGCTAGGGGATCGAAGATGGGAATCAAGGACTGGTTCGGGGGAGACAAGAAGAAGGCCGCGTTCCGCGACAAGATCAAGGAGGCCGTGGCCGACGGGAAGCTCGATTCGCGGGACCTGAAGGAGATCGAGCAGGCGCGCCAGGAGCTCGGCGTCACCGGCGCGGCCGACGATCGCACCGTGCTCCGGCGCGAGATCTACAACGAGGCCGTCGCCGCGGCCAGGCAGGACGGCGAGCTCACGGGCACCGACGCACACGAGCTCGCGAAGATCCAGAAATTCCTCGCCCTTCGCGACGACCAGGTCGAGAAGACGAAATGGGACCTGCAGCGGCTGCGCACGCTCACCGAGATCCGCCGCGGCAACCTTCCCGTGGTGCCGGGCAACAGCTCGTCGATGCGCGGCGTGCAGCTCGAGCCCGACGAGACCGCCCACTACAGCGTGTCGGTCGAGGTCCAGGACCTGCCCACCACGCGCCAGAACGACGGCGTGCGCGCCGAATGGGCCAAGCCCTACGAGCAGGGATCGGCCAAGATGCACGCGATGCCCGAGGATGGCGCGAAGCCCCAGGGCGACGCGAGCCTCGTCATCACCAACAAGCGTCTCGTGATACGGCTGGAGAACGGCAAGATCGCGCAGGTGCGGTTCGGGCCGCAGGCGATGATCCACCTTTACAGCGACGGCGTCCGCCTCGAGCGCACCGTCGGCAACACGGTGCTGCGCTTCAAGTCGAAATCGGAAGAGACCTGCGAGATCGTGGGCGAGCTGCTCGCCGCGCTGATGAAGTAGCTACTTCTGCGCGGCCATCGTGGCCTGGATGCGGTCCTCGGGCTTCGGGACGATCAACTCGGCGTAATTGAACATCGGTAGCGGCGGCGGGAGCTTGAGCGCCTCCGCGACGTCCATGCGCACCTGCAACGCGAAACGCGTGAGCGTCTCGACGGGGATCTTCGACGGCGGCACCTTGTTCACGAGGATCTGCTCGGCCTTGTACGCCGTGAACTGTCCGATCGAGTGATAGCGGCTCACGAGGCCGGTGAGCGCGCCCGTTTCCATCAGCTGCTCCGTCGACGCGAAGGCCGGCATTCCCACCGACATCGCCGCGGGAATCACGACTTTCTGCGTGATGGTGCCGAGGTAGGAATCGGGCGGAAGGTAGAGCCAGTCGACGTTCGACGTGAGCTTCATGTCGCGGACCATGTCGGCCGCGCCCTCGGGAGTGACCTTCTTGTTCGCGTCGAGCTTGAGCGGCTTCGCGACCACGGTGAAGCCCAGGCGCCTCGAAACTTCGCGCACCTCTTCCACGACGACCACGGAGTTCTGCTCCGTGGGCGTGTAGAGGATGCCGAGCGACTTGAACGGCCGGTAGGAAGCCATCGCGCGGATCTGCGTCTCCGTCGGCGCCACGTGGTAGACGCCGGTCACGTTGCGTCCGGGGTTCTTGAGGTCGCGCACGATCTTCGCGAGCACGGGCGCGGCCACGAGCGTGAACACGACGGGGATGTCGGTGATGTTCTGCGTGGGATCGACCTGGTCGTAGGCGCCCACGACGCCGAGCGTGACGGACGTGCCCCACGTGTAGATGAGGTCGGGCTTGGTGCGCCGGATCTCCTCGACGAAGCCCGCCATGCGCGAGTTGTCGCGGTTCAGGTCGCGGAAGGTGATCTGCACGGGGATGTGCCGCGCCGCGAAGTAATCCTGGAAACCCTTTTCGACATCCGTCATCCCGCGGAAGGTGATCGCGTAGATGCGGTAGGGGCGCGTCTGGAGCTGCGCCGCCGCGTCGTGGTCGGCCGCGAGGAGCGCGGCCGCGAGCAGGAATGCGATGAGTGCGCGGATCATGGTTGTACCGGCGCCGCCGGCGCCCCGGGATGCTGCCATTCGGAACCGTGCGTCGCGATCGTGAATGCGATGCCGCAGAAGAGCACGAGCCCCGAGATCGCGACGAACGCGCCCTGGTAGCCCCACAGGATCACGAACACGCTCGCGATGAGCGGGCCCAGCGCGTTGCCCAGCCGCTCGAGCAGGCGATACACGCCGTACACGGCGTCGCTGCCGAAGATGCGGATCTCTTCCTGGCAGTGCTCGGCCACGAGGGCGCTCTGGGCGGCGATCGAGAGCGCCTGGCCCAGGCCCAGCAGGAACACGACGCCGAAGAGCACGAGGAAGCTCTCGGACAGCAGGAGCAGCAGTCCCGACAGCCCCGAGATGATGAGGCCCACGGACACGTAGCGGTCGCGGCGCATCGTCGCGTCGGACAGGCTCGCCGAGAGCGGCACGATGAGCACCATCATCACGGCGTACACCATCAGCATCCGCCCCGCCATCGCGGAGGTGTTGCCGATGGACACGATGTAGAGCGGCACGAGGTAGAAGCAGACGCCCGTGAGGATGACCTTCGCGGGCATCGCGGCCAATCCGGTCAGCGTCATGAAGCGGCGGTTCACGATGAGCGCCATGATCTCGCGCATGCGCGGGCCGCGCTGCGGCTTGCTGATGCCGGGGACCGTGGCTTCCACAGTGGGCAGCCGGTTGATCGCGAAGATCGACACGAGCGCCATCAGGGCCGAGACGCCGAACGAGGCGCGAAAACCGATGTTGTCGGCGAGGATGCCGCCGATTGAAGGTCCGCACACGGTCGCCACCATGATCGCGCCGATGAAGAGCGCGAAGCCCTGTGCGCGATTCTTGTGCCCGGTGCGATCGAGCACGTAGCCCTGCGCGGCCACGAACACCATCGCGTAGCCGAGCGCGCAGAGCGACCGCCAGAGGATGAGGTCGTAGAGGTTGTACGCGAGCGCCGTGCCCGTGAATCCGACGGTGGCCATGATCGCGCCCACCAGCATCGCGCGGCGGCGTCCCACGCGCTCGCTCCAGCTTCCGAGGTACGGCTGGCCGAGGGCCACGATGAGCATGAACAGCATGATCGGCAGGCCGATCACGACCTGCGGCGAAATCCCCGGGATCGCCACGAGGAGCTGGTTCACGTAGCTCGGCAGGTACGAACGCGTGAGCTCCTCCGCGAGGATGAACGCGAAGAGCGGCGCCCGGATGCGGTTCAGGTTCATCTCGTCGAGGTCGCTGCCCTCGGGAGCGCTGCCGAAGCGAAGGCGCTTGGCCAGCGCCTCGAATGCCTGTTGCGCGGGCTTGAGTTTCTCGCGCTGCGCCGCGTTGGCGGTCCTCAGCTTGTCCTGCAGCTCGCCCACGAGGAACTCGTAGCGCACGTTGAGGTGGTCGATCGCCGAATCGATGCGGCGAAGCAGCCGGCCGATTTCATCGTTCGCGCGGATGCGCGCCGTGGCGGTGAAGTCACCCGAGCGCATGCGCTCCACCTGGCGCGCGAACTCACCGAGGCCCGAGGCGAGGCGCGCTCCGGCCATGAAGTTCAGCAGCTCGAGCGTGAAGAAGAGCGACACCACGAGCACGACCACGACATCGAGCAGCACTTCGAGGAGCACGTGGTCGACGAACGCCGCGTCGATGCCCACGTGAAGGACGCCGAGCGGCTTGCCGTTGTCGTTGATGGGCACGGAGACGATGTACTGCTGGCCCACGCGCGCGGCCCTCGAGGTCTCGCCGGGCTCGTGCGCGATCTGCAGCACGACGGGATTGCGGAAGTGGGATCGGGCGCCGATGGGTTCCGTGCCCCGCGCGAAGAGCACGTTGCCGTCGGTGTTGGTGATCGCCATGTAGGCGAACTCGGGGTTCTCCTCGAACACCTCGGCGAAGGTCTGCTCCACGCCGTAGAGCTGGGAGAACTCGATGCCGTAGCCCGTCGCCTTCAGCACCAGCGCGCGCACCGAGGCGCCCACGGTGGCGGCCTTCTGTTCGGTCTCGGGGACGAGCTCGAGATCGAAGACGCGGTGCGAGAAGTACGACACCACGGCGAGCGCCACGACGACGCAGACCATGATGACGCCCGCGAGCCGCCAGTAGATTCGCCAGAGGTAATTCTTCTCGAGCATGCCCTAGGCCGCTGTGTCCAGCTTCGCGCGCAGGTCGTCGAGGGCGACGTTGGCATCCTTGAGGGATGTGCGCAGGTTTCCGATCGCCGCGTCGAATGCGCTGCCCGTGGGCATTGGCGGATCGGTCTTGTCTTCCAGGTGGCTCGCGGCCGCTTCCAGCGCGCGCAGGTCGCGCTCGAACCTCCGGATCACGACGATGAGTGCGAGCGGTGCTATGAGGGCGATCCCGAGGAACGAGAATATCGAGGCGAGCAGGATCTCGCGTCCCGCGACCTTGGCCGCCCGCTCGACCTCCTCGGCGGAGTATCGCAACGCGAGGTAGCCGACCGTGAGGTCGAAGTTGTTCTTGAGTGAAATGCCGGCGACGTATTCATCGGGGCCTTCGGTGCCCCACTCCGTGGTCTTCGAGCGCGCGGCCGCTTCGGTCCACGCGGGCGGAACCTTCTCGCCCACGCGCTGGCGGTCGGTGCTGTAGATCACCTGGCCCGTGTGGTCGAACACCTCGATGTTGCGGATGAGGCGGTCGCTCGCCTTCTCGCGCGCGAGAAGCTGGTTCATCGTGCCCAGCTCCATGAACTGCATGCCCACGGAGAGCGAGGCCTGCACGCTGTTCTCGATGTTGCGCCCGATGACGAGCACGCGCGAGCGCACGATGCTGGAGATCGTGCTCTTGTACTTGAAGTAGTTGAGGAACGCCGCCATGCCAACGGCGAAGAAGCTCACTACGAGTGCGACGATGATGAATCGGACGCGTATCGTCCCCATCCCGGAACCCCGCTCCCCCGGTGCATGAACACCTTTTTGCCATGGTACCACGGAGCCTCGGCAAAAGCCTAAAGTATTTCGCCTAAGTATTTGTCTTTAGGGGTTTTCCTCGGCCCCGAAAGCAGACCCGGCGGGGGCCCCTTGTGGTAGATTGTCAGGTCCGCGAAGGCGGTTTGCAAAGCTAGAGGGGCGAGGGAGGAAATGGCGGAAAGCCATAAGGCGGTCGGCGAGGGAGCCGGGAGCGCCGACAAGACGGTCATCGACGGCACGTTCGCGGCGCCAAACGATCCGCGCCGTGCACTGGACGCGAAGCCCGCCGCGGCGAGCCTCGTCCTTCCCGCGGGCTACCGCCTCCTCGAGTACCGCATCGACGCCGTGCTCGGCCAGGGGGGCTTCGGCATCGCGTACGCCGCCACCGACGTGAACCTCGCGTCGAAGGTGGTCATCAAGGAATACCTCCCCGAGCAATTCGCCTACCGCACGCAGGACCACACTGTCGCGGCGCGCGACGACCTCGACCAGGAGTTCTACCAGAGCGGGCTGGACAGCTTCCTCGTGGAAGCGCGCACGCTCGCGACCTTCCGGCACCGCAACATCGTGCGGGTGGCGCGGTTCTTCGAGGCGAACAAGACCGCGTACATGGTGCTCGAGTACGAGCGCGGCCAGTCGCTCAAGTCCTTCCGCCGGCACCACGAGAACATTCCCGAGGCGACGATCGTGTCGCTGCTCGCGCCGCTGCTCGACGGCCTCGAGGTCGTCCACGGCGCGGGCTACCTGCACCGCGACATCAAGCCCGACAACATCTACGTGCGCGACGGCGACGGCAGCCTCGTGCTGCTCG
Source organism: Usitatibacter sp. (assembly GCA_035308545.1). Taxonomy (GTDB): domain Bacteria; phylum Pseudomonadota; class Gammaproteobacteria; order Burkholderiales; family Usitatibacteraceae; genus Usitatibacter. The sequence goes on along the minus strand of DATGGI010000161.1, from coordinate 42,602 downwards.
ACTTCGGCGCCGCGCGCCAGACCGCCGTGGAGAAATCGGAGATCGGCCTCGTCGTGACGCCGGGATATGGGCCGATCGAGCAGTACGCCGGCGGCGGCCGCCAGGGACCGTGGACGGACCTCTACTCGATGGGGGCCACGCTCTTCTGGCTCGTGAGCGGAAGGAAGCCGCTCGATGCGCCCGCGCGCCTCGACGATCCCGAGGCGATGCCCACCGCCGAGGCGCTGGGGCGCGGCCGCTTCAGCGCCGAATTCCTGCGCGCGATCGACTGGGCGCTCCAGATGCATCCTTCGGACCGCCCGCAGAGCGTTTCCGAGTGGCGCTCCGTGCTGTTCGCTTCGCACGCGGGCGCGCTGGGCCTCCAGGAGGCGCTTCGCAGGACCGACGAGGGACATGGATTCGCGGTCGCCGAGCAGACCTGGGCGCAGACGCTTCGCTCGCCGCGGCTGTTGAAGGGCCGGCTCGGCGGATTCGCTCGCGCGTTGCGGCGTCCCGCGTCGTGGCCGATCGCCGCGAAGATGACGCTCGCGATGGTGGCGACGGCGCTCGCGCCCATGATCATCACCGCGTACTACAACCTCGCGGCCGCGCAGGATTACGTGGCGGGCGTGGAGCTGCGCAACCTCGAGCAGCTCGCCCAGAGCACGGCGGGGCGCATCTCGCAGCTGATCGCCGACATGCGCGGCCTCGCCGATTACGTGGGCACCGACGACGATTTCGTCGACTACCTCTCGCATCCCACGCCCAAGGGCACCAAGGAGACGCTCGCGAAGCTCCAGGGCCTCGCGCGCGCCAATTCCGACATCCAGTTCGTGATGGTCATGGATCGCGACGGGACCGCCGTCGTGTCGACCGATCCCGACGTGGCGGGAAAGAACTTCAAGTTCCGCGAGTACTTCAAGCAGGCGATGGAGGGGCACTCGTACATGACGGGCATCGTCGTGGGCTCGGTCGCGGGCGCATCGGGCGTGTTCTTCTCGCGTCCCGTGTTCGCGGCGCACAGCCAGTCCGTGGTCGGCGTCGTCGTGATGCGCGTGAAGTCGGAGCCCATCGCGCGGATCCTCGATGCCGCGCGCGTCGACGAAGACCGCGTTCCCTTCCTCGTGGACGGCGACGGCGTGATCGTGTTCCACCCCGACGAGCGCTTCCTCTTCAAGAGCGTCGTGCCGCTCAAGAAGGAGGTCATGGCCGAGATCGTGGCCGACCAGCGCTTCCGCAAGCCCAGGATCGAGACGATCAACCAGCCCGAGCTGGGCGATGCGATCCAGAACCGCGCGCGCGGGCACGTCACCTACCGGTCGCGGATCACGAAGCGCAACGAGATCGCGGGCCTCGCCCCGGTTCCCCTCAACGACTGGACGGTGGGCGTTTCGGAATCACGCGACTACTTCGCCGCGCCCCTCGACCGCCTCTTCGACAAGGTCGCGGTGAGCGTGGTCCTCGCCGGCGTGATCTTCGTGGCGCTCGCGCTCATCTTCGCGCGCTCCATCGTGCGCCCGATCCAGGGGCTCACGGAGGCGGCCAACGCGTTGAAGAACGGCGACTACGACCACGCCAACATCGAGGTGCGCAGCGCCGACGAGGTGGGGCAGCTCGCGCGCACGTTCAACGTGATGATCGACGTGCTGCGCCAGCGCGAGCGCGAGCGCTCGGGACGCGGCGCGTCCATCGGCTTCGACAAGGAACCCTAGGGTTTCACCAGCCGCATGGGCGGCGGCTTCGCTTCCGGCTCGTCGCGCAGGCGCGCATGCAGCACGGTCCATTCGCGCGAAGGGCTGCGGCCCATGAGCCACTCGTGGATGAACCAGTTCTGGTTCCGGTCCGAGAGCACCGGCGTGTGTCCGGTGTCGGGCACGTGCATCACGGTCACCACGTGCTTTTCCTTCATGCGCTTGATCGTCCCCGGCAGCAGCGCGTCCGACATCATTCCGTGAATGAGCAGGATCGGGCAGTGCACGCGCCTCCACAGGTGCCACTGGTCGAGGCTCTCCTGCGCGTCCCCGCGGTAGGCCTGCAGCGCGCGCACGTCGTGGCGATAGACGCGGCCGCCTTCCTCGTCGGACCAGCGCGTCTGGTGGAAGGTCACGTTGAAGCGGATGTCGTCGGAAACGGGCCCGTCGTTCTTCTGCGAGGCGCCGATCTTGCGCAGCAGGTCCGAGGGCTCGCGGAAAACGTAGTACCGCGCGAGCGTCGCGGAGCGGCGCTTGCGCCGCGCTTTCGGCATGAACGGGCCGATGTCGTTCAGGATCAGCTTGGCCACGAGTTCCGGGTGTTTCGCCGTGAGCTCGATCGCGGCGCTGCCGCCCATCGAAGAACCCAGCAGGATCACGGGACCGCCGCCGAGGTGCGCGATGAGCTGGCGCAGCTGCTCCACGTAGGTCGAGAGCGAGTAGTCGCCCTGGTCCGACATCCAGCCCGAGCGCCCGCGTCCCACCCAATCCATGCAGACCACGCGGAAGTGGCTCTCGAGATCCGCGGCGAGGTAGTTGAAGCGCATCGCGGTATTGGCCACGCCGCCCACGCACACCACGATCGGCGCCTGGGGATCGCCCCAGTCCGCGTAGGCGACCTTCACGGGATAGGGCTTGCGGAAGCGCTTCGCGGACTTCTGCAGGCGCACCGGATGGATGTAGTCGAAGTGCCTCAGGTCGAACTGGTGGTCGAAGCGCTCGATGATGCGCCGGGCCATCGACATGTATTCGTCCCACGTCTTGAGGACGCGGCGGGCGCCGGGAATCGGGGGCTCCCAATCGGGGCCGTGCCGCTTGCGGCGCGCGTCGACCTGCGGCTTGGCGCGCGCGGACATGTCAGGCCTGGTGCGGGCGGGTGACGCGAAGGGCCGCGGTGCCGGAGTGCGGCGCGACGGCGAACTCGACGATCTCGCCGTTGCCGACAGTCATTCGCTCGGTGCCCCCGAGCAGGTTGTTCATCACGCGCCCAACGCCCTTGCTGCTCACGACGAGCGGGCGCCGGTCCAGCAGCGGGCGCAGGTGCTCCAGCGCGAGCGCGATGCGCGCCTCGAACTGTTCTTCCGATTCGCCGCCCGGCGGCGTGACGCGTTTCTGCAGCTGCTCCTCGGTCTCCGCGATGGGCCGGTTGTTCCATTGGCCCAGCTTGCGTTCGTTGAAGAGCGGCTCGATCTCGACGGGAACCGTGCCCAGCACGCCGCTGATGATCGAGGCGGTCTGGCGCGTGCGAATGAGGGAACCGGCGATGATCACGCCGATCCGAAGATGCATCTTCTCGATTTGCTTGGCGAGCAGGTACGCCTGGTCGCAGCCGATGTCCATCATCGGAAGGTCCAGGTCGCCGCCGCAGCGGAAGCCCCTGAAGTTGGGCTCCGTGATGCCGTGGCGGACAAAGTAGAGCGTGAACGGCCTGTCGGCCAGGTAACTCATCGCACTCCCTCGCTTCAGCGTTCCCACGTATCCCCTCGTGGGCGAGTCGAGAATATCATCGAACACTGATAAAGCAGGAATTACACCCGTAACCCCTCGTAACCCTCCCGTAACCCTCTAGAATCGGCCTTTCATGCAGTCCACGCGCTTCCTCCGGATCCTCCGAGTCTTCGGTACCCACGGGCTCGACGAATTCCTGCCGCCCGGCGCATGGCCCGGACGTATCGCATTGCGATGCATCGGCGCCGGTGCGCGCGTGCCGGGCCCTCGCGGCGCGCGGCTGCGCCTCGCGTTCCAGTCCCTGGGCCCGGTGTTCGTGAAATTCGGCCAGCTCCTGTCGGTGCGGCCCGACCTGATTCCCGAGGACATCGCCGCGGAGCTCGCGCTCCTGCAGGATCGCGTCGCGCCGGTCGACTGGAAGGACATTTCGGAAACGCTCGATCGCGCCTATTCCCGGCCGCACGCGCAGATGTTCCGCGCGATCGACCCGGTTCCCGTGGCGAGCGCCTCGGTCGCGCAGGTCCATTTCGCGACGCTGCCCGATGGGCGCGAGGTGGCCGTGAAGGTGCTGCGCCCCGGCATCCGCGAGGTGATCGCGAAGGACGTGGCGCTGCTCTACCGGCTCGCCGGATTCGTCGAGCGCACCTTCGAGTCGGGCACGCGCCTTCGCCCGCGCGAGGTGGTGGCGGAATTCGAGCACACAGTCGCGAACGAGCTCGACCTCATGAGCGAGGCGGCCAACGCGAGCCAGCTCCGGCGCAACTTCGCCGATGGGCGGCTACTCCTGGTTCCCGAGGTCCGCTGGGACTGGTGCCATCGCGACGTGATGGTGATGGAGCGCGTGGACGGAATTCCGGTGAACGCGAAGGCCGAGCTCGTCGCGGCCGGCGTCGACATCCCGAAGCTCGCGCGCGACGGCGTCGAGATCTTCTACACGCAGGTCTTCCGCGACGGCTTCTTCCATGCCGACATGCACCCGGGAAACATCCTCGTGGCGCGCGACGGGCGCTACTGCGGCGTGGACTTCGGCATCATGGGCACGCTCTCCGACGAGGACCGCAACTACCTCGCCACCAACATGCGCGCGTTCTTCGAGCGGGACTATCGCAAGGCCGCGCAGGCCCACGTGGACGCGGGCTGGGTGCCCAAGGGCACGCGCGTCACCGAATTCGAGGGCGCGCTGAGGTCGCTGTGCGAGCCGATCTTCGACAGGCCGCTGAAGGAGATCTACTTCGGCAAGCTCCTCGTGCGCCTCTTCGAGGTGGGACGGCGTTACGGCATGCAAGTGCAGCCGCAGCTGATGCTCCTCATGAAGACGATCCTGCAGGTGGAAGGCCTCGGGCGGCAGCTCGATCCGAACCTCGACCTGCGCTCGGTCGCGCAGCCGATCCTCGAGCGCTTCATGAGCGAGCAGTCGGGATTTCGCGGATTGCTGCGGCACCTGCGCGAGGAAGCGCCCCTGTGGACCGCGACGCTGCCGCAGGTCCCGCGCCTCGTGCACCGGATCCTCGGCGACGATACGACGCGCCGGCTCGAAGCCGCCATCGAACGCCTCGAGGCGGCGCAGGTGCGGCAGACGCGGGTGCTCGCCGCGATCGCGATCGTGCTGGCGGGCCTCGCCCTGGTCTACCTGTTGCGCTGATTCACGCGGCGCGGCCCGAATCGCGGCGGCCCATCGCGACGTGGATCCAGAAGAGCGCGATGGCGGCGAGTCCCACCGTCCAGTGCAGCGTGCTCACGATCGCGTGGGCGTCGTCGAGGGCGAAGTAGTAGAGCGCGTAGCCGGTCGCCACGAGGAAGGCGGCGAGGGCGAGCGTCGCAATTCCGGAAGCGACGTTGCGCCGCAGGTACCAGGCGCGCGGAATGTGCTGCGCGAACATCGATCCCAGCGCGACCAGGAAGGCGAACGCGGCGGCGCCATGCAGCTTGAGCGACCACGCCTCGAGCGGATGACGCAGCGATTCGCCGTCGGCGTTCGCCGTGAGGGCGAAGTGCGCGAAGACCCAGAGCGCGCCCGTCGCCCATGCGAAGGCGAGCGCCGCATAGAGCCAGCGCCGGTGCCGCGTCCCGAGGGCGATCTTCTCGCTCAGCAGTTCGACGGCGCGCTGGTGGGATTTCGACATGGTTCAGGCCGGCGATTGGGGAAGCCACCGCGCCAGGAGCGCGCCGGACGCGGCGCGAAGCACGAGGGCGTGCGCATTGTAGCGCTCCAGCAGCGGCCTCGACCCCGCGCCGCGCAGCAGGACGATTTTCGCGAGCGCGTCGGCGAGCATCGCGGTGGGAGCGACGACGCTCGCGCTGTCGCGCTCCTCGCTCGCGATGCCGGTCGCCGGATCCACGATCGCGCGCGAGAAATATCCGGCGCTCGTCGCCATGGCGCCGCTCGCGAGCGTGAGCGCGGGATGCAGGCGCGCGGGCGCGCCGGGGTCGCGCAGGTGGATCAGCTCCGCATCGTCGCCCAGCACGCGAAGGTCTCCGCCGGCATTGACGGTCGCCCGCGTGACGCCCCGCGCCGCGAGCTCCGCGATCGCGCGATCCACGGCGTAGCCCTTCGCGATGCCGCCCAGGTCGACGCGCATCGGCCACGAATAGCGCACGCGGTTTCCGGAGAGCAGGCGGATGTCGCCGCTCGTTCCGCGCGAGCCCGCCGCGACGTCGAACGCTCCGCCCGATTCGCGATGGAGCGCGAGTGCCGTTTCGAGCACGTACGTGGTTTCGGCGTCGACCCGGACAGGAGCGCGGTGCGCGCCCTCGTTCATGCGCCAAAGGTCGCTGCCCTTCTCGTGCGGGCTCATCAACGCGTGCACGCGGGCGATCGCATCGAACGCGGCCTCGATCGCGGGCAGGCAGCGCGATGCCTCGCCGCGGCACGAGATCTCGACGAACGTGCCGAGCAGGGGGCGGGCGCGCCGGTGGAGATTCATTTGAGCACCACGTCGTGGATCTCGAGCAGGCGGCGCACGCCATCGGTGAGATGCCGGCACGAGAGCGTCGCTCCGCTGATGTTCTTGATGTCATCGCCGAGCTCGAGGGGCGCGCGCGCGCTCTTGCCCTCGAACTGCCGCCGCCACGCGGGATTGCGCACCTCGTAGCCGTGGGTCTCGCGGTAGTCGAGGATCTCGATGGAGCGCACGGTGCCGTCGCGTCCCAGCGCCACCGCGTAGGTGATGCGTTCGACCTTGCCGATCACGTTGTCGACGATGAACCATCCGGCGGGCTGCCCCGCGGCGCTCACGCGCCAGATCATCGGGTCGCCCACGGTCGCGCGCGCGTGGGCCGCCCTGTCGATGGCCGCGCGCTGCTCGGTGGTCGGCGCGTACGCATACGGCTCGAAAGCGTCGGCCTGCGGAAACGCGAGCTTGCGCGCATCTTCCACCTTAAGGTACTGCATCGCACCCGCGGGCGCGGCCGCGACCAGCGCGACGGGCACGAGGAACCAGGCGGAGCTGTCGAGGCGGCGTGGCATCAGAACTGGTAACCCACTCCCAGGTCGAATCGGTCCCGCGTCGTGTCTTCCTTGAACTTCTGGTAGTCCATCTTGATCACGACACTCGGGTTGAGATTGAAGTTCACGCCACCGGTCCACACGCCCTCGGTCGGCAATGCATCCGGCGTGAGCCCCGCGGGCAGCGTCGCGTACTTCCAGCCCGTGTTGTACCGCTCGTAGCGCGCGAAGGGCGTGAGCGACATCTCGTCCTTGCTCCACAACTTGTACGCGCCGGAAACATACCAGCCGAAGAAGTCCTCGGGCACGAGCGTGGGATTGCCCACGAGGGTGAGATTGAATGCGGCCGTATCGGAGATGTGGCCGCGTGTATAGAGCGCCGCGAAATCCCAGGCGCCAGGTGTCCAGCGCGCATGCACGTCCCAGAGCGTGACGCGCGCATCGGGCGACGGGAAATCCGGAGTGCCCTGCGCCGCGCCGCCGCTGAAGATGCTCGCGCCCACGAGCAGGCCCGGCACCCCGCGATAGTTGAGCGCGCCGAAGCCGGAGAGATCCTTGGCCTTCGCGAGCTGCAGCTCCTGGTGGATCGAGCCCAGCGGCGACTCCCGGCCGTCCGCCGAAGTGGCGTCCCACTTGGAGAGGTCGAAGCCGGTGCTGATGCCCGCGTCCCACGAAAGCCCCGAGTCGAGATTGCCGTGGAGCAGCAATCCGCCCTCGCGCCACGTGGTGGGGATGATCGCCGTCTCGACGAAATTGCGCGCGACGCCGTAGTACTGCGTGGGCTCGTGATGCTCGTTCAGCAATCCCACGGGGATCAGGAAAAGCCCCATTTTCGTCGACAGGTTCTGGTTGACCTGGTACTCGACGTACGCCTGCTCGACCTCGGACTCGCCCTGGTCGTCGAACGAAGTCACGGCGTGTTCCCATTCGAGCTCGGTCACGAGGCGCGTGCGGTCGTTCCACCGGTGCTCGAAGCCCAGCACGACGCGCGCGGCGTCCGCCGTCGTGTTGCTGGTGTCGTGCGTCGGTCGGTAGTAGTTGAGCTCGCCATAACCGAAGAACGTGGTCTTCTCCGCTTCCTCGTACATCTTCGGTGCTTCGCCGGTGGCTCGCGCGATGTCGATGGCCGCGGGCTTCGCGGGCACGGCGGCAGGGGTGGCGGCCGCAGCGGGAACCGGCGCCGTGGCCTTCTCCGCTTTCATGCGCGCGATCTCCGCCTTGAGCGCGGCGATCTCGCCCGACAATTGATCCACGCGCCTCTCGAGATCCGCGGGATCGGTTGCGTTCGCGGCGGTCGCGAACGTCGATGCGACGAGCGTCGCGAGCAGTGTCCTTCTCATGCGATGACTCCTAGGGCGTGTATCCGTCGGTGAGCGTCTGCAGGAACGCGATGAGATCGTCGATCTCCGCGTCGTCCAGCGCGGGCGCATCGCCGGGCTTGCGGTTGTATGGCACTTCGGTCTGGTTCACGTTGTTGCGGTACTGCGGCGGCAGGTCGTTGAACTTGTCGATGGATCCGTCGGCCGCGAGCGGATACCACTCCTCGGGATTCGTGTCGCGGCGCACGTAGAAGCGCACGGCGTCCTTGAGATTCTCGAATCGCCCGTTGTGGAAGTACGGCGCCGTGACGGCGATGTTGCGAAGCGTCGGCACCTTGAACGCGCCGCAGAGGCCGCCGCGATTGGCGAGGTCCGTCCGGAAAGGGCCGCAGAGCCCGAGGTCGTAGTACGTGGGATCGGCGTTCGCCGGGATCTTCTCGTTGCGCGGCACGCCGAGGTTGTCGTAAGTGAAATCGGTGAAGAGCGCGGGCTGGCCATTCACCTTCGAGCTCGGATGGCAGCCGGCGCAATTGCCCTTCTGCGGATCGTTGAAGAGCGCGAGGCCGCGAAGCTCCTGGGCCGTGAGCTGCGCCTTGCCGGCGACGAACGCGTCGTACTTGCTGTCGTACGGATGGAAGGCATCGTCCTCGTCCTGGTATTGCTGCAAGGCGTATTGCAGCCGCGCGAAAGCGGTATCCGGATCGCCGAAGATGTTGGCGCCGAAGACCTGCTGGAACTGCGCGGCGTAGGGCGCGCGCGAGAGCCTGGAGATGACTGTCGCGTGGTCGCCGTTCGCCATCTCGTGCGGCGCGAGGAGCGGACGCTCCGCCTGCTCGGCGAGCGAGTTGGCGCGCCCGTCGCGATCGAATCCGCCGGTGGGCGTGGCGTCGCTCGCGAAGAAGAACGAGGTGTCGCGCTCGAGGTAGTTGAGCGAGGGCGCGTTACGGAAGCCCGGCGTCGTTCCGGTGGGGCCGCCCAAGGGCACCGCGAGTCCGTCGCTGCCCGCGTGGGCCCGCGATGGATCGTGGCAGCCCGCGCACGAGAGCTTGCCGGAGACGGAGAGAGACGCGTCCATGAAGATCCGCCGGCCGAGATCGGCCGCCGGAGAAAGCGCCTTCGGAGCGGCTCCTCCGCTCGACGCGGACGCGCCGCCCCCGCCGCCGCACGCGCCGAGCAACGACGCGGCAATCGCGAGGACCGGCGCCAGGCGCGCCATCGTGAATCGCATTAGCAATCCAAATGAGAACGATTAGCATTCAGGATAACCCGCCGCACGGATCCCGGCAAGGGCCTCTTCGGGAGGGAGCGGAGCTAGCGCTTGCGCGCGAGTGTCACGCCGTCGCCGATGGCGAGGAGCGCGAGATCGATGCGATCGTCGTCGCGCAGCGCATCGTTCACCGCGCGGATGGCGACCGTGTTCTCGTCGGTCTTGCCGGGCTTCACCACGTCGCCCGACCACAGCGTGTTGTCGATGGCGATGAGGCCGCCGGCGCGCAGCAGCTTCAGGCACCGCTCGTAGTACGCGAGGTAGTTCGGCTTGTCCGCGTCGATGAACACGAAGTCGTACTTGCCCGCGCCGCCGCCGGCAAGCAGCTTGTCCAGTGTTTCGGTTGCAGCTGCGAGGCGCAGGTCGATCTTGTCCTCCACGCCCGCCATCTTCCAGTGCTTGTGCGCGATCGCGGTCCACTCCTCGTTCACGTCGCAGGCGATGATCTTTCCATCGGGCGGGAGGGCGAGCGCCACGGCAAGCGAGCTGTACCCGGTGAACACTCCCACCTCGATGCAGTTGCGCGCGCCGATCAACTTCACGAGGAACTGCATGAACTGCCCCTGGTCCGGGCCGATCTGCATGCCGCCCCACTTCATGTCCTTCGTGACCTCCCGCAGCGCCGCGAGCGCCGGATGGTCGCGCACCGAATGATCCACGATGTACTCGTAGAGGCGCTCGTCGACTTGCAGGTGGCGGGACATCAGGATTCCTCGATCTCGATGAAGACGGGTTGGTGATCCGAGTCCTGCGTCGCGGAATCGACCGACACCTTTCGCACGCGGGGCGCGAGGTCGTCCGTGACGAAGATGAAATCGCAGCAGTACGGATCCTTGGAGTAGTTGTGGTCGTGCACGCAGAACGTGGGCACGTGGGCCGCGCCCGGGTTCGCGAGGGTCCACGCGTCGCGATAGGGAGAGGCGCCGCGCTGGATCTCGGCGTAGGCCACGCTGTCGGTCCTGCAGTTGAAGTCGCCCGTGAGGATCGCCGACACCGTTTGCGCGGTGATGTCGAAAGGGCCGCCTTCATGGGTTCGCGCGCCGCGCTGCGCGACGCGCCCGCTCGCCTCGTCGTTCAGCTCGCGAAGGCGAATGGCCTGGGCGTTGCGCTGGATCTCCGAGTAGTACTCGAGGTGCGTCGTCGTCACGCGAACGGGTCCGGACGGCGTTTGCAGCGTCGCCTCGGCCGCCGTGCGCGGCATCGACTTCTTGCCGCGGTCCCCGGGCCAGGGCAGCGCGTGGGATCGCGAGGAGATCACGGGCAAGCGCGAATAGATCGCGACCCCGAAGCGCCGGCGGCGGGCATCATCGCTCGCGACATCGACCGCGGGCGCGGCGACGAGATCGAATCCCGGCAGGAGGCGCGCGTATTCGGCGAACTGGTCGCGATCGTCGTTGCCTTCGAGCCCCGGAAAATTGTCGGCGACCTCCTGCACGCAGAGCACGTCGAAGTCCGCGATCGTGCGCGCGGTCTTCACGATGCGGGCGGGATCGACGCGGCCGTCGATGCCGCGGCCCCATTGCAGGTTCCAGGTGATGAGCTTCAACGGAATGTCACTTTGCCATATCGCCGCCGAGCGCGCGCCCATGTGTTCCAATGGGAATCCCGCTCCAGGAGTCCGCCATGTCCAAGGAAAAGCCCTTCAGGCTGGAAACGAAAGCGCTCGCCGAGCGGATCTATGTGGACCTCATGGGGCGCAACGTCGTGCTCGCGGAAGGCGGGGTGAAGGTGACAGTGAGCGCCGAGAACGTCGCCAAGCTCGCGTTCATGCTCGCCGAATCGTTCCTGCGCGTGCAGGACGACCTCAATGCGGAGAACCTGCCCAAGGATCCCACGTTCAAGCTGGGCGTCGAAGACATCGCGAGCTGGACGAAGGGCTCCTGACAGGGACCGCTACGCCGGATGCGAGCGTCGACGGCGCACGAGATCCTCGATGCGCCATGTCCACTGCTCCAGGGTGCGCCACGACAATTCGGCCGCGGCGACGGACAACGCCACCTTGAGCATTGCGACCAGGAGCCACTGGACCGGCCGTGACGGGTCCAGCAGCGGATCGAGCCAGAGAAACAGGGGGTAGTGGTAGAGGTAGATCCCCCACGCCCGCGTTCCGAAATAGACGAGCAACGGATCCCGCAGGAATGCGACATGCTGGCTTGCGGCAATCACTCCCGCGCACACGAGGGGAAACAGGATGAGCCCCACGGCGAGCGTGAGCGGCGCCGGCTTCGCGAAGAAGAATGAGACGACGATGAGCGCGCACGCGGCCTGCCCCACGCGCTTTCCCACGTGGGGCCGGGCCAACGCGACGGCGCATCCCACAGCCAGCGCGTCCATCCTCGAGAACGTCGATCGATGGATCGTGTCGAGGTCGCTTACGTTCATCGCCATCCACACGTGCAGCGTCCAGGCGACGCCGATCACGATGGCCAGTGTGAAGCCCCTGCGCAGGAAGAGGAACGCAAGGGGCCAGAGAAGGTAGAACTGCTCCTCGATCGACAGGTACCAGGTATGTCCAAGCGAGCCCAGGGTCTCCGGTGCGACGAAGTTCGCGTAGAAGTAGGTGAGCGGCTCGAGCCGGAAGCCGGGCGCGACGACACTGGCCAGGGCGATGGCCCCCGCAAGTGGTGGAAGGATCCTGAGGATCCGGCGCCGGTAGAACCGCGGAATGGATGCATCCCGCATCAGGGCCGAGGTGATCACATAGCCCGACAGGACGAAGAAGAGATCGATCCCGAGCCAGCCACCGGGGATGCCGACGTAGCTATGGACGGCAAGCACGCCGAGGATCGCGATGCCGCGCAGGCCGTCCAGCTCGATGATCCGCACGCGCTTGCGCTCCCCAGGCGGAAGAGCCAGCGAGTGTACCAAAGAAGCAAGCCAGGCTTCGACGTCAGGTGAACGTGCGGATCGTATTGCGTCCGGCGTTCTTCGCCGAATACATCGCCTCGTCGGCGTGCCGGATGAGCAGCTCGATGTCGCTCCCGTCGCGAGGGTAGAGGCTGATTCCGATCGAAGGCGTGACGCGTGTCTTGGCCGTCCCGAAGTCGATGGGCTTGGCGAGCTCGACGAGGACCTTGTCGGCGACGCGCATCGCGTCCTCGGGCACCTCGAGGTCCGGAAGGACGATCACGAACTCGTCGCCGCCTTCGCGCGCCACGGTGTCCGCCTCGCGGACGCAGGCCTGGAGGCGCTGCGCGACCTGCTTGAGCACGCTGTCGCCCGCATCGTGTCCCTGGGTGTCGTTCACTTCCTTGAACCGGTCGAGGTCCACGAAGAGCACTCCCACGCAGCGCCCCCGCCGGCGCGCCGCGCTCGTCGCCTGGTTCAGGCGGTCGATCAGCAGCCGCCGGTTGGGCAATCCCGTGAGCGCATCGTGCTGGGCCTGGCTTTCGAGATCGCGCTTCGCATCCGAAAGTGCCGCGACCGCCGCCTCGAGAAGCTCGGTGCGTTCCGCGACCACGGTTTCCAGGGAGAGGATCATCTCGCGCAACGCTTCTTCCGCGACGCGCGTCTCCTCGATCTCGGCCTGGAGCCGCGTCTCGGCCTGTTTCGCGTCGAGGTGGAAGCGCTGCTCCGCGGCGAGGAGCGTGTCCTGTTGCGTGCGGCGCCGCTGTTCGAGCGAGTAGACCACCGCGAGCGCGAGCAGCATCACGACGATCCCGATCGCGCTGGTGAGGTGGAACCAGGTGAGGGTGCGCCTCTCGTCGCGCATGCGCTCGCTCAGGAGCCGCAGCTCTTCGCCGTCCAGAGACGAGAGTGCGGTGATCGCGCTCGCGACGCCTTCCTTGCCAAGGTCGGGAAGGCGCGCGCGGAGCGAGTCGCCGATCTCGTCCACGCGGCGCGCCTGCTCCGGATTGTCGCCCACGAGCTGGCGAAGCTTCGCGAGCTCCGATTCGAGCGCCATCACGGCGACACGTTGCGCGGAAGGATCGTCGCGAAGGCCCTGGGCCTCGAGCACGTTCGTGCGCGCGTTGGCGATGCTGGCGCGAACCTCGTGCGTGTGGCCGACCCAGTCGGCCGCCCGGACCTGGCGTTCCGAAGCCCAATAGTCCCCCGCCGCAAGCGCGAGGATCGCTGTCGCGGAAGCCACCAGTCCTACAAGCGCGAAGTCGTCGAAACGGGACCGGATCGCCATGGGGATAAGGTGAATCGTAGAGTGATAGGACATCGCGGCGCTACGTTACGTTCGTAAACCGGAATGTGACGCAGATCACAGTGGAAGGCGGCATCCACTGTGACAATTCGCACATGCAAAAGACGAAACACATGCTCGTCTACAAGTACGAATACTGGGACGAGAAGACGAACACCCTGCGCATTTCCGACACGCACGCGACGTTCGACGCGATCATCAAGGGGCTCGGCGTTCCGCTGCTGGACACCGCCCAGGTCGCGCCCAACACGGAGATCTTCCACGAGCTGATCGGCACGCTGCCCCAGGGGGCCGCGAACGACGCCGTGGACGCGAAAAAGGCCTCCTGAGGCCGCGCGCGAGGACGGCCGATCGCCCGAATTGAGCGGGCGAGCGCCCGAATTCCGCCAGAATCGGCGGGCACCGTGGAGTCTCGACAAAGACCCCGAGGTTGCCCATGGATCGATTCGTCTCCCCGCTGGTGGCGCTGCTCGCGACCTTCTCGGCTTCCGCCGCCGACATCGTCGAGCGTCCCGATTGGCAGAAGCATTTCGATGCCCTCGGCGCGCGCGGCACGTTCGTGCTGCTCGAGCCCGCCAACGACCGCTATCTCGTCCTGAACGAGACGCGGGCCAAGCAGGGTTTCATCCCCGCATCGACGTTCAAGATCCCCAACGCGCTGATCGGACTCGAGGTGGGTTCAATCGCCGACGAGAACGAGGTCTTCCGCTGGGACGGCAAGCCCAAGATCCGCCGCGAATGGGAACGCGACCAGACGCTTGACACCGGCATGAAGTACAGCGTCGTGTGGATGTTCCAGGAGATCGCGCGCCGCACGGGCAAGGAGCGCATGAAGGAGTGGCTCACGCGCCTCGACTACGGCAACAAGGACATGCGCGGAGGGATCGACCAGTTCTGGCTGCAAGGCGCCATCCGCATCTCCGCCTTCCAGCAGGTCGATTTCCTTCGCAAGCTCTCCGAGGGCGAGTTGCCGATGACCCAGCGTTCGCAACGCCTGGTGCGCGAGGCGCTCGTCTTCGAGAAAACGCCCGTGTACACGCTCTACGCGAAATCCGGATCCACCGGCATGACGCCGAAGCATCCCGTCGACTGGTGGGTGGGCTGGGTCGAGCGCAAGGGAAAGCCGCGCGCCTATTTCGCGATGAACTTCCAGCCGACCGCGAAGACGCGCTACGAGGATCGCATCGCGATCACGCGCGCGATCCTGGATGAAGCGGGCGTGCTGCCTAGCGGATTCCGGCCCTCATGAACGACTGCACGAACTGACGCTGGAAGAGCAGGAACGCGACAAGCAGCGGCGCGGAGGTCATCACGGTGGCCGCGGTGATGATGGACCAGTCGATGCCCTGGTCGCCCGAGGAGAACACCTGGAGTCCCACGGTGACGGGGCGCGACGTGACCGAGCTCGTGACGATCAGCGGCCAGAGGAAGTTGTTCCAGTGGAAGCTCACGGAGACCAGCCCGAACGCGAGGTACACCGGGCGCGCGAGCGGCACGTACACCTTCCACAGGATCTGCAACGCGCTCGCCCCCTCGACTCGCGCGGCTTCATCCAGCTCGCGCGGGATCGTCTTGAACGCCTGGCGAAGGAGGAAGATCCCGAACGCGCTCGCCATGTACGGCAATCCGATCGCGGGAATCGAATCGAGGAGCCCGATCTTTCCGAGCGTCCGGTAGTTCTCCACGATGAGCACGTCCGGCATGATCATGAGCTGCACGAGCACCAGGGCGAACGCGACATCCTTGCCGGGGAATTCGAATCGCGCGAAGGCGTATGCCGCCAGCGTGCAAAGGACCAGCTGCGCCGCGAGCACCATCGTCACGAGCAGGAAGCTGTTGAGGAAGTAGCGCGCGAACGGCGCGGCCTCCCACGCGCGGTGGAAGTTGTCGAGCGTGAGGGGCGCTGCGAGCGCGAAGCGGGTCGAGAACTCCGGCGGATGGAATGCCGTCCAGAATGCGTACACGAGCGGCAGGATCCACAGCGCACCGAGAAGCCACGCCGCGCCTGTCTCGAGCCTTCTCATTGGTAGTGCACCCTGCGCTCGAGGAAATGGAACTGCGCGAGCGCGATCGCGGCGAGGATCGCGAGCAATACCACAGTGAGCGCGGCCGCATATCCCGTGTCCCAGTAGCTGAACCCCACCTGGTAGATGTGGAAGAGCAGGAGCGACGTCGCGTTGTTGGGGCCGCCGCGGGTCATCACCACGATGTGGTCGACGAGGCGGAAGGAATTGATCACCGCGTTCACGAGCACGAAGAGCGTCGTGGGCATGAGCAGCGGGAAGACCACGCGCCGGAAGTAGTACGCGCGCGAAGCGCCCTCGAGCGCGGCCGCTTCCGCGAGCGACGGCGGGATCGACTGGAGCGCCGCGAGGTAGAAGATCATGAAGAAGCCGGCTTCCTTCCAGATCGCGACGATCGACACGCACGCGAGGGCGGTCGACGGATCGCCCAGCCAGTTGTGGCTCGCGATGCCGAGCGAGGTGGTGAGCTGCTCGAGCAGTCCGTACTGCGGCGTGTAGAAGAAGAGCCAGATGTTCGCTACCGCGATCATCGGCAGCACGGTCGGCGTGAAGAACGCCATGCGAAGCCAGGTGCGCCCGCGCATGGCGGAGTTGACCCAAAGCGCCATCAGGATCGCGAGCGCGATTGACACGGGAATCGTCGCGAGCGCGTACCAGAGGTTGTTCGTGAGCGAGCGCCAGAACACCTCGTCGCCCCACATCACCTGGTAGTTCTCGAGCCCCACCCACGGCGCCGGCCTCGATCCCTTCGGCGTCGCGTGGAAGCTCGCCCAGATCGTCCCGAGGACCGGCCAATGCGTGAACAGCGCGAGCAACGCCGCCGCCGGCAGCAACAGTAACCACCCTTGCGCTGCGCTCCGGTTCAAGAAGGGTTAACCACAGATGAACACGGATGAACACAGATGAGTTGTGGACTTGAGCCTGAGCGTGGATACGGATACGACACTCTCAAAGCTTGAAGCCCATCAGTGTTCATCTGTGTTCATCCGTGGTTCCAACGCCTTATTTGTACGAGCGGAGAATCCGCGAGGCCTCTGCCTGCGCGTCCTTCATCGCCTGCTCGGGCGTCTTCGCGCCCGTAAGCGCCGCCTGGATTCCGTCGTTCAACGCCTTCGTCACACGCTGGTTGTCGTGCGTCGAGAGCTCGGCGACCGAATACTGGAGCTGGTCGCGCGCGACGGCTGCGACGGGGAAGCCCTTCACGTACTCCTCCATCTTCGCGGTCTTCCACGCGTCGGGGCGCACGGCGACGTAGCCCGTGTCGATGCCCCATTGCGCCGCGCGCTCGGGCTGCGTCATCCACTTGGCGAATTTCACCGCCGCCATCTGCTGGTCCTTCGCCGCCTTCTTGAAGACGTAGAAGTTGCCGCCGCCCGTGGGCGAGCCACGCCGCTTCTCCATGGGCAGCATCGCGACGCCGAAGTCGAACTTGGCGTTGTTCTTCACGTTGGTGAGGTTGCCCGTGGTGGTCCACATCATCGCGATCTTCTTCTCGAAGAAATCCTTCGGCGTCGTGCCCCACTCGATCACGCCGGGCTGCATCACCTCGTGCTTGCGCCCGAGGTCCACCCAGTACTGGAGCGCCTCGATCACGGCGGGCTTGTCGAAGTAGGTCTCGGTGCCGGCGGAATTCATGAGCTCCACGCCGTTGGGCGTCGTGAGGCCCTGGAAGAGCCAGTACGGAAATCCCGACGACGGAATCTGCACGCCCCACTGGACCGTGTTGCCCACGGAGTTGCGCTTGGTGAGCTTCTGCGCGTAGTCGA
Organism: Usitatibacter sp.; assembly: GCA_035308545.1. Lineage (GTDB taxonomy): Bacteria > Pseudomonadota > Gammaproteobacteria > Burkholderiales > Usitatibacteraceae > Usitatibacter. Next base: position 25,230 of record DATGGI010000161.1, on the reverse strand, counting down.
GCATCTCCTTCCAGTTCGCGGGCGCGCGGTTCGGATCGATCCCGGCGTCCTTGAAGAGGTCCTTGTTCCAGTAGAGAACGATCGTCGAGCGCTGGAACGGGATGCCCCAGGTCTTCCCGCCCGTCTGGCTGTTGGCCATGAACGCGGGATAGAAGCTCTTGATCCACGCCTGGTCGTCCGCCGAATTCGCGAGCTCGTCGTAGGCGACGATCGCATCCTCGTCGATGAGCGTGAACATGTCCGTGGAAAGCAGGATCGCGGTGGTGGGCGGCGTGCCGGCCTTGTTCGCCGTGAGCGCCTTCACGATCGTCTCCTGGTACGTGCCCGAGTAGATCGGCTTCACCTTGATGCCCGGGTTCTCCTTCTCGAACTGCTCGCAATAGCCGTCGATCGTCTTGGTGATGGGGCCGCCCACCGCGACCGGGTAGTAGAACGAGATCTCGGTGTCGGCTGCAGCGGCCAGCGTCGCGAACGCGAACGATGCCGCGATCGCGCGCCATGTCTTCTGGATGTTCATGGTTTCCTCCCTCCGGTTTGTGCGTCGAAATGATGCTCGTGATTCTTTTCCCAGCGAATGTGGATGGCGTCACCGGTGCGCACCTGGGCTCGTCCCGGCAAGCGTACGAGGATCGGTCCGCTCGCCAGGCGTGCGCCGACCAGCGAATCGGCGCCGAGGTATTCGACGGTCTCCACCGTGGCGGCGAGTCCATCGCCCGCGAGGCGCAAGTCTTCGGGACGAACGCCGGTGATCGTGGCGTCGCCGTCGAGCTTCATGAGGTTCATGGGCGGCGCGCCGATGAATCCCGCGGTGAACGTCGTCGCGGGCTTCGCGTAGAGCTCCTCGGGGGTGCCGACCTGCTCGATGCGCCCGCCGCGAAGCAGGACCACCACGTCGGCCATCGTCATCGCCTCGGTCTGGTCGTGCGTCACGTACACCATGGTGATGCCCAGGCGCTGCTGGAGCGCGCGGATCTCGCGCCGCATCTCGCCCCGCAGCTGCGCATCCAGGTTCGACAGGGGTTCGTCCATGAGGCACACGGGGGTCTCGGCGATGATGGCGCGGCCCAGCGCCACGCGTTGTTGTTGGCCACCGGACAACTGCGAGGGCTTGCGGTCCAGGAGCTTCTCGAGTCCGAGCATCCCAGCCACGCGTTTCAGTTTCGTTTCCCTGTCGGCGACCTTGCGCACGCGAAGCCCGAAGACGATGTTCTCCGCCACCGTGAGGTGCGGGAAGAGTGCATACGACTGGAACACCATCGAAAGGCCCCGCCGGGCCGGAGGCAACGCCGTCACGTCACGCCCGCCGATGCGTATCGTGCCCGTGGTGGGTGCATCGAGCCCCGCGATGATGCGCAGCGTCGTGCTCTTGCCGCATCCCGACGGGCCCAGCAGGACCACGAAGGAGCCCTGGGGCGCCGAAAAGCCGATGCCGTCGAGGGCACGCGACTCTCCCCAGTGCTTTGAGATTCCTTCGAGCTGGATGGACGACACCGCCGCATTTTCTCTTAAAATGGCGCCACCCCATTTCCCGGCCCCGGAAAGACCCCCATGCTCCTCTGGTTCGTGATCATCTACTGGATCATCTCGGTCGCCATCGGCATCTACGCGGCCAAGTGGGTGCACAACACCAAGGACTTCGCGGTGGCCGGCCGCCGCATGCCGATGTACATCGTGACGGCCACTGTATTCGCCACCTGGTTCGGCAGCGAGACCGTGCTCGGCATCCCCGCCACGTTCATCAGGGATGGGTTCTCGGGCGTGGTGGCCGATCCCTTCGGCTCGAGCCTCTGTCTCGTCCTGGTCGGACTCTTCTTCGCGCGCCCGCTCTACCGCATGAACCTCATCACGATCGGCGACTACTACCGCAAGCGCTACAGCCGCCCGGTGGAGATGCTCACGTCGCTGTGCATCGTGATCTCGTACCTCGGCTGGGTCGGCGCGCAGATCAAGGCGCTCGGGCTCGTGTTCAACGTCGTGAGCGACGGCAGCATCACGCAGGAGTGGGGCATGATCATCGGCGCCTCCACGGTGCTCGTGTACACGATGCTGGGCGGCATGTTCTCGGTGGCGATCACCGACTTCATCCAGATGATCATCATCATCCTGGGCATGCTCTACATCGGCTGGGAAGTGAGCGGCATCGTTCCCGGCGGCGTGACGGCCGTCGTTTCGCACGCGGCGTCGCAGGGCAAGTTCCACATGTTCCCGCCCCTGGAGCTGAAGGAGGTGCTCGTCTTCTTCACTGCGTGGATCACGATGATGCTGGGATCGATCCCCCAGCAGGACGTGTTCCAGCGCGTGCAGTCGGCGCACAACGAGAACACCGCGGCCAATTCCTCGATCCTGGGCGGCGTGATGTACTTCTTCTTCGCGTTCGTGCCGATGTTCCTCGCCTACTCCGCGAGCCTGATCCAGCCGGAGATGGTGGCGACCGCGCTCAAGGAAGGCGGCGACACGCAGCTGATCCTGCCGAACCTGATCCTGTCGCCCGTGGTGCCGATCTTCGCGCAGATCATGTTCTTCGGCGCGCTGCTCTCGGCCATCAAGAGCTGCGCGAGCGCGACGCTGCTCGCGCCGTCGGTGAGCTTCAGCGAGAACATCCTGCGCCCGTTCCTGCCCCACATCGGCGACCAGGACTTCCTCAAGCTCATGCGCGGCGTGATCGTGGGCTTCACGATCCTCGTCACGTATTTCGCGTTGCACACCGATTCCAGCATCTACTCGATGGTCGAGAACGCGTACAAGGTCACGCTCGTCGGCGCCTTCGTGCCGCTCGTGTGCGGCCTCTACTGGAAGCGCGCGACCAACCTGGGCGGCGTGCTCTCCGTCGTGGTGGGCCTCATCGTGTGGATCGGATGCGAGATGTTCATGCCGGACGCGCTGGTGCCGCCGCAGCTGGCGGGCCTCATCGCGAGCTTCGGCGGCATGATCGTGGGCTCGCTCGCGTTCCGTACGTACCAGCGCGAAGCGACGACCTAAAGCCGGGAACACGGAGGACACGGAGTTCCACGGAGGACACGGACAAGGGCAAATGATTGCTGGAATTTCGCGGTTGGCAGGGAATGGCACGAAACCCCCGCTTGTGCATTTGATTTTTTCCGTGCCCTCTGTGGAACTCCGTGGTCTCCGTGTTTCCGGCTGTAGTCCAGAGTGCTGGCCGGGTTTGTAGTTCTCTACCTCGTTGCGTCGCTCGCGGTGGGCATGTACGCCGCGACGCGCGTGCGCGGGTCGAGCGACTACGCGGTGGCGCGGCATCGCTTCGGGACGACCGTGGTCTCGGCGACTGTCTTCGCCACGTGGTTCGGCGCGGAAACGGTGCTCGGAATTCCCGCCACGTTCCTCAAGGAGGGACTGCGCGGTCTCGTCGCCGATCCCTTCTCCGCGGTCGCCTGTCTCGTGCTCGTGGCGCTCGTCTTCGCGCGCCCGTTCTTCCGCCTCGACGTGCTCACGCTCGGCGACTATTTCCGCGAACGGTTCGGCCGCACCGCCGAGATCCTGCTTTCGGTGTGCATCGCGTTCTCGTACCTCGGATGGATCGCGGCGCAGCTCGTGGCGCTCGGCCTCGCGATGAACGTGCTCTCGGGTGGCGCCATCGATACGCGCGCCGGCGTGATCGTCGGGGCCGCGATCGTGCTCGCCTACACCATGGCCGGCGGCATGTGGTCCGTGGCGCTCACGGATTTCTTCCAGGCCGTGATGATCGTCGCGGGACTCCTTTATGTGACGTGGGCGGTCGTGGACCTCGCCGGCGGGCCCGCGCGAGCATTCGAGGCCGCGGCACGGTCGGATCGCATGCGGTTCCTTCCCGAGGCCGACGCGCGATCGATACTCGCGTGGATCACGGCGTCGCTGGTCATCGTCTTCGGCTCCATTCCGCAGCAGGACGTCCTCCAGCGCGTGTTGAGCGCGAAGGACGAAGCCACGGCGGCGCGCTCGGCGCTCCTCGGCGCAGTGATCTACTTCTTCATCGCGTCGCTGCCGATCGTGCTCATCTGCGCCACGCTCGTGATCGACGGGCCGATGGTCGAGCGCCTCATCGACAAGGACTCGCAGCTCATCCTGCCCACGCTCATCCTCGAAAGGACGCCGGTCGCCGTTCAGGTGCTCTTCTTCGGCGCGCTGATCTCCGCGATCCTGTCCACGGCCGCGGGCATCCTCCTCGCTCCCGCGGTGGTGATCGCCGAGAACGTGGTGAAGCCGCTCGCGAAACCGAAGGACGATCGCGCGGTGCTTCGTCTCATGCGGGCGACGGTGGCCGCGCTCGCCGTCATCGTGACCGTCATGGCGCTCACCTCCTCCATGTCGATCTACCAGCTCGTGAACGAATCCGGGAAAGTCGTCCTCGTTTCTTCGTTCGTCCCGCTCGCCGCGGGACTCTTCTGGCCACGCGCGAACACGACCGGGTGCATCGCATCCATCGTGGCGGGGCTCGCGGTGTGGATCGCGCTCGAGCTCGCGATGCCCGATGCCCTCGTTCCACCCGCGTTGGCGGGCTTCCTCGCGAGTTTCATCGCGATCATTGCAGGTTCGTTACTGCCCGTTCGTCGCGCGTAGCCCCGTTCCGCGGCGTTTCACTCCTCCTTTTCCGCATTTCGTCGCTTTCGCCTTCCTCCGGCGGCCGCGCATCCCTAACCTGCGTGCATGTTTCCTGCCGCATCCGCCACTGGCAGGAACCGCCAAAGGAGAAACGAACATGAACAACTACACATTCCCGACATTTCCGAGCAGCGCTTCAGTCGCTTCCGGCGTCACGGTGCTCACCTCGGTCTGGTTCCTCGTCGCCGGAGCGGCGATCCTCTCCGACCCCTCGTCGCCCTATACGACGCGCAAGGAATTCGTGGCCTCCGAGCCCGTGAAGACCGCGCACGTCGAGGTGAATTTGCGCAGGGTCGCCGTGGCGCCCCAGGCGCTCGGCACGATCTACGTCTCGGCGCGGCGTTCGGCCACCTAGAACGATCAGGGCGGCCCCCCGCTCCCAGGGCTTGCTCCTTCGGCCCGGCGACCCCGCCGGGCCTTTTTCTTTTCCGGTTTTCCCCCGTCCATTCCCGCGATTGCGCGTTTCGTCGCAACATCTTTGCCACAATGGCCCCCGGGGCGGTAACTTTGCGGCCGTCGAGGGAGAAACTTGAAGTCCTACGCCTACCTGTTCGAGGGCCTCACAGTCCAGCGAGTGCTCGTGGTCAGCGCGGTTTGCGCGGCTGCGACGGCCTCGGTGGTCTGGCTCTTCCTCAATACCTACCGCGACCTGCTGGTGAGCGCGCTGTGCGTGGGCTATGCGAGCATGGTGTTGTTCACCGTCGCGGGAAACATCCGCCAGGCGCGCGTGCCCCGCGAAGTGATGCAGGTGGGCGCGATCGTGATCGGCTCCTTCGTCGGCACGATCGTGGCGGGCCTCGTGAAGGGCCGCGACATCCGCCAGATGTTCGCCGAGCGCCTCTTCGGCGTGCTCATCACGATGGGCCTGGGCATCGGCTTCGGTTGCGTGGTGGTGGCGATGTACGTGCTCCGCGAAAAGCATGCGCGCGACCAGGCGCACCACCACTTGGCCGAGAGCGAGCGCCACCAGCTCGCGAAGAACCTCCTCGAGGCGAAGCTCGCCCTCATGCAGGCGCAGATCGAGCCGCACTTCCTCTTCAACACGCTCGCCAACGTCCAGCATCTCGTGGAGACCAATCCGCCGGAGGCGTCGCGGATGCTGGAGAGCCTCATCCAGTACCTGCGCGCGGCGCTGCCGCAGATGCGCGAGGCCTACACGAACCTGGGCCGCGAGCTCGACATGGCGCGCGCCTTCCTCGACATCCACAAGGTGCGCATGGGCACGCGCCTCGACTACGCGATCGACGTGCCCGACACGCTCAAGTGCCGCGCGTTCCCGCCGATGATGCTGATCACGCTGGTGGAGAACGCTGTGAAGCACGGGATCGATCCGTCGTGCGAAGCGGGCTCGATCACGATTCGCGCGGCCGAGGATGAAGGCAAGCTGCGCGTGTCGGTCGAGGACACGGGAGAAGGCATCAAGCCCACCAAGGGCGGTGGCGGCGTGGGCCTTGCGAACATTCGCGAAAGGCTGAAGGCCCTCTACGGCGCGTCGGCCAAGCTCGTGATCGAGGAGCGTCCGCCCCACGGCGTCGTCGCCTCGATCGAGGTGCCCGCGGGGAGCGGCGCGTGAGCGCGGCGGCAATCACCGCGGTCATCGCCGACGATGAGCCCCTGCTTCGCGCCCAGCTTCGCTCGCGCCTCGCGCGCGTGTGGCCCGAGCTCTCGGTCGTGCACGAGATGGAGAACGGCAGGGACGTGGAGAAGGTCCTCGGCGACCACGAGCCGCAGCTCTTCTTCCTCGACATCCACATGCCCGGCGTGAACGGCCTCGATGCGGCGCGCGCGATCGGCGACCGCGCCCACGTGGTCTTCGTGACGGCTTTCGACCAGTACGCGGTGGAAGCCTTCGAGCAGGGCGCGATCGACTACGTGCTGAAGCCCTTCAACGAGGATCGCCTGCAGCTCACGTGCGCGCGCCTGAAAGTGAGGCTCGGCGAGCGCCCGCCGAGCCTCGACGACCTGGTCGAGCGGCTGGCGGCACGCATCGCGCCCCAGGCGGGGGCCGAGCACCTGCGCTGGATCAAGGCGTCCGTGGGATCGAACGTGCGGCTCATTCCGGTCGAGGAGGTGCTCTTCTTCCAGTCCGACGAGAAGTACACGCGCGTCGTCACGGGCGAAGCCGAGGTGCTGATCCGCAAGCCCATCCGCGAGCTTCTGGAGGAGCTCGATCCCGCGCGCTTCTGGCAGATCCATCGCGCCACGATCGTGAACGTGGACTTCATCGCTTCCGTCCGGAAGGGGCTCAAGGACCAGGCCGAGATCAGCCTCCGCGACCACGCCCAGACGCTGGTGGTCTCGCGGGCCTTCACCCACCGCTTCAAGCAGATGTAGCGGCTCCGCTCCGGCGCAGGCCCGCATCCAACCTCCCTTCATCCCCCCAATGGCCATTTCACCCCCCGATTTCTGCAGTTCGCCGCTCGGCCGTGGCCGGCCGGGGCGCGCGTCCCCAGAATGCAGTCACGAAGCCGTCGAACCCCATTTCCACGAGGCCAAACAACATGTCCACCCTCCAGTCGCTCGGGCCGCACCTGGTCCTGATCGTAGTCGGCGTCGTCCTTTTCTCCCTCACCACGGCGATAATCGCCCTGCTTGCGGACTATTGATCGCCGGCGCCCCGCGCGCCGGATTCCAGGAAACGAATGAAGCCCGTCTCCAACTTCCTCCACAACACCCCCTGGTGGCTCCTGCTCACCGGAGGGTTCGCGCTGCTGATCGGCCTCGCGATGTTCACGGTGCCGCTCAACGTGATGCACCTGGAGAAGCGCGGCGCCACGCCGGAGGAGAAGCGGGCCATCAGCGCGGAGATCGAATCGGCCTACTCGGACAGCGCGCTCAACATCGGGCGCAGCGTCCTGAAGGAGATGCTCGCCCACACCAAGGACCCGGCCCGGCGCGAGGAGCTGGAAGACGCGCTGCGCGAGGTCGAGGCGGCGCGCGACAGCGTGCGCGAAGCGGGCCAGGAAGTCGCGCGCGCCAAGCAGCAAGCCGCGAAGGACGTCGCGGAAGCGATCAAGGATGCGCAGCGCTCCATCGCCGACGCGAGGCGTGAGACCAAGCGCGCGCTGAAGGATGCGGGCGTCGAGAACGCGAAGGCCCTCAAGTCCCTCAGCAAGTCCCTCGCCGCGGCCGAAGACGCCGAGAGGGCGGTCCAGGAAGCCCCCGTCCCGCCCCCGGCGCCCGAAGCGCCGGATGCCCCGAAGGGTCCGAAGCTTCCCGACCTGAAGCTCAATGGTCCCGGCGGCGCGCCCATCGTGACCGTGCAGGTGGATACCGATGCGCATCCCGCCGTGCCGCCGCTGCCCGCCGTGCAGCTTCCCCCGGAGCTTCGCGAGGAGATCCACAAGAGCGTGACCGGCGGCCTCTATCGCATGGGCGTCGGCGCGGGCCTCATCCTCATCTTCATCCCGCTGCTCGCGATCACGATCGTCGCAAAGTTCTACATCGACCGCTCGCGCGCATCGCTCGAAGTGGCCGAGTCGAAGAAGCGCGAGGCGGAATTCCACCGCATGAGCCAGCAGGTCACGGAAGCGAAGCTCTCGGCGCTCCAGGCGCAAGTCGAGCCCCACTTCCTCTACAACACGCTCGCGAGCGTCCAGGCGCTCACGGAAGTCGATCCGCAGCAGGCGAACCTGATGACGGGCCACCTCATCCAGTACCTGCGCAACGCGCTGCCGAAGATGCGCGAGTCGGTGTCCACCGTGGGGCAGGAAATGGAGCTGGTGCGCGCGTACCTGAACATCCTGCAGATGCGCATGGGCAAGCGCCTGTCCTTCGAGATCGACGTGCCGCAGGAGCTCATGGACGCGCCGTTCCCGCCGCTCATGCTGCCCTCGCTCGTGGAGAACGCGATCAAGCACGGCCTCGAGCCGCTGCGCGAGGGCGGAACCGTGCGCATCGCCGTGTCGGCCGAAGGCGATACGCTTCGCCTCAGGGTGTCGGACACGGGCCGCGGATTCGGCGACTCGCTGGGCACCGGCGTGGGGCTCACCAACATCCGCGAGCGCCTCGCGGCGCTCTACGGCGACAAGGGCAAGCTCACACTCGAGGCGAGCGAGCCGCACGGCGTGGTGGCGACGATCGAGGTGCCGCGCGACGGAGCGCGCTCCGTGTCGGCGCAGGCGGCCGGATTCGGCGGGGACGTTCCCGTGATGCCCGAGGCCCCGAAGACCGCGGCCATGCGCACGCTCGCGGCCATGGGAACGGCCGAGCGGGCATGGCGCAAGGGCCTTTCGTTCACGTTCATCGTGCTCGTCGTGATCGCCGCGGTGTTCGCGGGGCTCGGCATCGTCGGCGTGGCCACCGGGGTGCTGCCGGTGCAGATCGGCGACGAGGTGGTGAGCGGCCCCACGGGCGCGCTCATCGGCACGGCCGGGATCGCCGCCGCCTTCGCCATCGTCGTCGTCGCGATCGCGGCTGTGCTCGCGGTCCTGTACGGGCTCGGCTTCCTCTTCGTGGGACTTGCGATCTTCATCCCGATCGTGATCCTCGTGGCGATGACGCCGGCGATCGCGCCCTTCATCCTGCTGGTGCTCGCGATCGTGTGGCTCGTTCGCCGCAGCAACAAGTCGAAGGACACTCCGCCCCCGCCGTCCCCGTAGAATGGCGGCCATGCCGACCGCGATACTCGCCGAAGACGAAGCGATCCTGCGCACCCAGCTCGAAGGGAAGCTGCGCAAGCTCTGGCCCGAGCTGGAGATCATCGCGTCCGTCGAGGACGGCGCCTCGGCGCTCGAAGCGCTCGAGGACCGTACTCCCGATTTCATGTTCCTCGACATCCAGATGCCCGAGATGACGGGCGTGGAAGTCGCGCGCCACGTGGGAGCCCGTGCGCACATAGTCTTCGTGACGGCCTACGACCAGTACGCGATCCAGGCCTTCGAGACCGGCGCAGTGGACTACATCCTCAAGCCCGCGGCCGACGAGCGGCTCGCCGTGACGATCGAGCGATTGAAGGCGAAGCTCGCCGCGCCCCCGGCGGATCTCAACGCGGTGCTTTCGAAGCTGGGCGAGCATCTCGGCGGGAAGAAGGAGCGCCTGCAGTGGATCAAGGCCACGTTCGGCCAGAACCTGCGCCTCATTCCCGTGAACGACGTGCTCTTCTTCCAGTCCGACGAGAAGTACACGCGCGTGGTGACAGTCGAGAGCGAAGCGCTCATCAAGACGCCGATCCGCGAGCTCCTCGACGGCCTCGATCCCGGCCAGTTCTGGCAGATCCACCGCTCGACGCTCGTGAACGTGAACGCCATCGCGGCGGTCACGCGCGACTTCCGCGGCCAGGCCCACGTGAAGATCAAGGGCAAGGACGAATCGCTGGTGGTCTCGCGGATCTACTCCCACCTCTTCAAGCAGATGTAGTCTCGGCCCGTCGCGAAAACCGGCGGCCCGTCGCTGTTTTCCGAGGTTCGTCGCCCGGGCTCCATTCCCGCTGCCGCGTGCGTTAGTCTTTCGCGATGGAAATCAGCTTCGAAGCCCGCGCGTATTTCTACCGGATGCTCACCGGCTGGTCGACGGCCGCCGTCGTGGGGAGCATGCTCCTGCGAATGGCCTGGCGCCCCATCGGAATGCCGGAGGAAGCATTCATTCCCACGGCGGCCGGATTGTGGGTCCTCGCGATCGTGTCGCCGCCGTATCTTCTCTATCGCCGCTTTCGCGTCGAGCCCTGGAAGTTCAAGAGCGCGGTGGCGACGCTCCTCGCGCTCGGGATCCTGCTCGGCCTCGCGGTCACCACGCTCGAAACCGGCCCCGGCTGGGAGCGATGGCCCGGGGGCAGCGTCCCCAAGACTTTCGCGGTCGGCGTGGTCATGGCGGTCACCGTCGTGGCGACTGCGCTCGCGATCCTGCGCGCGCGCCTGTGGGAGGCGCGGCAGCGCAGCGCGCGCCTTGCCGCGGAAGCGGAGCAGGAGCGGCTCGAGCGGCAAGCCATGCAGGCCGAATTGAAACTCCTCCAGGCCCAGGTCGAGCCGCATTTCCTCTTCAACACGCTCGCCAACGTCCGTCATCTCGTGCAGTCGGGTTCACCCGATTCCCTGCGGATGCTCGACCACCTCATCACTTACCTGCGCACGGCGCTGCCGGACATTCGCAGCGAATCCTCGACATTGGGGCGCGAGGTGGAGCTCGCGCGCGCCTATCTCGAGATCATGAAGGTGCGAATGGGCGGAGAGCTCGCCGTCGCCATCGACGTGGCGCCGGAAATCACCGCGCGCGCGTTTCCGCCGCTCATGCTCATGACGCTCGTCGAGAACGCCGTGAAGCACGGCATCGTGCCGAGGGGACGCGGCAGCGTGCGGATCGTGGCGAAGCAGCCCGGCGATCGCATCGTCGTCGAGGTGATCGACGATGGGGCCGGTTTCGGCGGAACGCTGGGGCAGGGCCTGGGCCTCGCCAACCTGCGCGAGCGCCTGAAGGCGCTCTTCGGCGATCGCGCGCGCCTCGCGCTGGAAAGTGGCGACCCGGGCGGCACGATCGCCCGCCTCGAGGTTCCGGCGTGAGCGAGCCTGCGCGCGCCGTCATCGCGGATGACGAACCGCTCCTGCGCGAGAGTCTTCGCGCGGCCCTCGCGCAAGCGTGGCCCGCGCTCGACATCGTCGCCGAGGCCGCCAACGGTGCCGACGCGGTCCATGCGGTTCGCGAGCATCGCCCGGACCTGGCGTTCCTCGATATCGAGATGCCCGTGATGAGCGGGCTCGAGGCGGCCCGTGAGTTGCGCGGTCTCGCGCACGTCGTTTTCGTCACGGCCTACGATCGCTATGCAATCGAGGCCTTCGATCGCGGCGTCGTGGACTACGTGCTCAAGCCCGCGTCGGCCGAGCGCCTGGCCGATACCGCCGCCCGATTGCGAGGGCGGCTGCGGGAGACGCCGGCGTCGCTGGAAAATCTCATCGAAGACCTCTCCCGGCGCATCGCGCCACCCGCGCCGCCGCTGCAGTGGTTGCAGGCTTCCCTGGGCAGCACGATCCGGCTGATCAACGTCGACGATGTCCTCTACTTCCAGTCCGACATGAAGTACACGCGTGTCGTCACGAACGATTCCGACGCGCTGGTGAAGACGCCGTTGCGCGAGCTCGCCGCGCAGCTCGACGCGCGCCATTTCTGGCAGGTCCACCGTGGGACCCTCGTCAATGTGAGCGCCATCGCGTCCGTGAGCGTCGACGAGACCGGGCGCCGCGAGATCGCGCTCAAGGGAAGGCCCGAGCGCCTGGAAGTGAGCCGCGCCTTCTCGCATTTGTTCAAACAAATGTGATAATCCTGTCGCAATGATCTACCAGCTCGACGACCGCAAGCCCGTCTTCAGGGGCGACTACTTCGTGGCGGACAACGCCGCCGTCATCGGTTCGGTCGTGATGGAGCCGGGCGCGAGCGTCTGGTTCAACGTCACGATCCGCGGCGACAACGACCTCATCACGCTGGGCGAGAACGTGAACGTCCAGGACGGATCCGTCGTCCACACCGACGGCGGCATTCCGGTGACGCTCGCGAAGAACGTGAGCGTGGGCCACCTCGTGATGCTGCACGGCTGCACTGTCGGGGAAAACTCGCTGATCGGGATCGGTGCCATCGTGCTGAACCGCGCGGTCATCGGGAAGAACTGCCTCGTCGGGGCCGGAGCGATGGTGACCGAGGGCAAGGTGATCCCGGACAACTCACTCGTGCTCGGCGTGAACAAGGTGATGCGCACGCTCACGCCCGACGAGGTCGCGCTGAACACATGGATCGCGGAGCATTACGTCGAGCGCGCCGCCATGTACCGCAAGGGCCTCAAGCGCCTCGGATGACACGCGGCCGTTTCAGCGGCTCCGCGGCGGTGTGGATCCTGCTGCTCGCCTACGCGAGCCTCTATCCCTTCGTTCCGTTGAGGATGCCTCCGCCGGATTCGATCGCCGGGGTCTTCGGGGGCTTGCGCTACCTGCAGGCGTTCGACGTGACTGTGAACGTCGTCGCGTACGCGCCGCTCGGCATGCTCGCCTGCCGTTATTTCCTCGACGGGGGATCCACGCACAAGGCGGCCATCGCGAAGGCGATCGCGTTCGGCGCCGCGTTCAGCGTCTGCATGGAAACCGCGCAGCTCTTCATCCCGGGAAGGATCTCCTCGATCTACGATGCAATCGCAAACACCGCGGGCACGGCCCTGGGCGCGTTCGCGTTCGCGGAGCCGTGGTACTCGCTCATCACGAAACCGCTCGGCGAGAAGCGCGAGGAGTTCGTGGTCCCCGGCAATTGGGGCGACGCGGGCCTCATGCTGCTCGCGATCTGGCTCATCGCGCAGCTCAATCCCGCGCTGCCGTTCTTCGGCGCGGGCAACATCGTGGGAAGCGGCCTCGACACGGACGACCTCACCGTCCTGCTCTCGGCCGCGGTCGCCATGAGCGTCTGGGGCTTCGGCCTCTTCGTGTCGGTGCTCCTCGCGCGCGACCAGGGAGGGCTGCGCGTCACGCTCGTGCTGCTGTCCGTGGCGCTCTGGCTCAAGTTCAGCGCGGCGTCCTTCATGCTGCAGCCGCATTTCTCCGAAGGCTGGGTGAGCGCCGGGCGCGTGGCCGGGCTCCTCGTGGGCGTGCTGCTCCTCGTTCCCACGCGGCGCTTCGGGCGCATGGCGCGCACGTACCTCGCGCTCGTGCTGGTCCTCGCCGGAGCGCTCTTCTCGAAGATCGTGGGCGCCTACAGCCCGCTCGACGAATTCCTGCGCGTCTTCCGCTGGCCCTACGGGCAGCTCGCGAATTTCGCGACACTCACGCGATTTCTCCACGAGCTGTGGCCGTTCATGGCGGTGGGTTATCTCATCGCGCTTTTCCTGCGCGGGCGCAGGGTAGAATCGAATCCATGAGCTTCTACAAACACCACGTCTTCTTCTGCACCAACCACCGCGACGCGCCGGAAGCCTGCTGCGCGCGCCATGGCGCCGAGGACATGCGCGGCTACGCGAAGGGCCGCGTGAAGGCGCTCGGCCTCGCGGGGCCCGGCAAGGTGCGCATCAACAACGCCGGCTGCCTCGACCGGTGCGAGGAAGGGCCCTGCGTCGTGGTCTATCCCGAGGGCACCTGGTACACGTACGTCGACAAGGCCGACATCGACGAGATCGTGGAGGAGCACCTCGTGAACGGCCGCGTGGTCGAGCGCCTGCTCATCTAGATGGCCGCCTCGATCGCGCGGCAGCACGTCGCCGGCGCCGCGGGCACGATCGAGGTCGCGAGCCAGGTTCCGGAGTCCACGCGCGCGGTCGCGGTGATCGCGCATCCGCATCCGCTTTTCGGCGGAACGATGGACAACAAGGTGGTCACGACGCTCGCGAAGGCCTTCGTCGACTCGGGCGCGGCGACCTACCGCTTCAATTTCCGGGGCGTCGGCGCGACCCAGGGCGCCCACGACGAGGGCCGCGGCGAGACCGACGACATGCTTCGCGTGATCGAGCATGCGAGGAGCGAGTGGAAGTCGCTGCCGCTGGTGCTCGCGGGATTCTCGTTCGGCGGCGCGGTGGCCGCGCGCGCCAGCTCGCGCGCCGACTTCGACCAGCTCTTCCTCGTGGCGCCGGGCTTCCGGCGTTTCACGGGACAGGGTTTCGGCGAGGCGCCCGATCCCCACGATCCGAGCCTCGGAGTCGTCGGACGCCACACCACGGCCAACACGATCGTGATCCACGGCGACCTCGACGAGACCGTGCCGTTGTCGGATTCGATCTCGTGGGCCACGGTGCGCGACGTTCCCGTGGTCGTGGTGCCCGGCGGCGAACACTTCTTCCATCGCAAGCTCCACATCCTGCGCGAGATCGTGTCGCGCTGGGTCCGCTAGGCCGACTCGGCGTCGAACCGGCGAAGCTTCTCGAGGTAGGCGCGCGCCTCGGCGATGTCGCGCCCGGCGATCGAGTCGGCGATGTGGCGGACGGCCGTGGTCTTCGACAGCCTCTCGCCGTAGCGGCGCGCGAGCCCGATCGCGAGCGGGATGAACGCGAGCCCGGCCGCCACGTTCCAGGCGGCGAAGGTGACGAAGTGCGACGACGAATACAGGTCGAAGCCGGTGAGCGCCGCGAACAGGACGACCACGAACGGGATCCACCACACGATCTGCCCCGTGAGGAATGCCCAGTTGAACGTGCGGATGCGCGCGACGCGAAGTGCTTCGACCTGCGCCTGCAGTCTCACGAGCGGCTGGCTGTAGTCGAGTTTCTCCATCGCGAAGCGCTGGCGCAAGCCGGCCACGCCCGTGGCGATCACCCAGGCGTCAATCAAGAGTGCGGTCGCGAAGAGCGCGGGCTCGCCCGAATGGCCGACCATGAAATAGCCCAGCATCGCCAGGGTCGCGATCCACACGGCCATGTTGAACGCGCCGAACTGGCTCGCCCTGCGAACGCGCTCGCGATGGCGCTCGATCCATTCGTCGCGAAGGACGCCGGAAGCGATGCGCAGGCGCTCGTCGAGGCGGCGGCTCTGGCCGGCCCATTCGTCGCGGAGGTCTTCGAGTGTCATGCTCATGGTTTCTCCTTTTCGAGGCGCGCGAACTCGTCCTGCAGCCTTTGGCGCAGGCGATTCACGCGGGTCGTGACGTTGCCGGGGGTGATGCCGACGATCTCGGCGATCTCGTCGGAGGTGTGTCCGTCGAGGTAGAGAAGGATCAGCGCGCGGTTGAGCTCGTCGAGGCCGTCGATCATCCGGCGCAGCACGCGCATGTTGTCGCTCGCGCCGTCGAGGAACGGATCCTCGCGTCCCGGTTCGGTGCCGAGGTCGTCGATCGCCACCGTGTCCCGGATGCGGCGGCCTTCGCCGCGGAAGCGCGAGATCGCGACGTTCATCGCGACACGGTAGGCCCAGGTCGAGAACTTCACGCGACCGTCGAAGCGCGGGAACGAGCGCCACAGCTCGATCGCCATCTCCTGGACCAGGTCGGCGCGGTCCTCGGGCTGGCGGCAATAGCCGTACGCGACCTTGTGCAGGATCGCGCGGTGCTCGTTCAGCAGTGCGAGGAAGCGTGCTTCGCCGGGAGGGGCCATGCCGCGTTATTCGCCAGGGATGGCGAATATCTCACACGCGGCCGGCTGAAAAGCTAGTTCGGCGGAATCTTGAGCGTCCCGGCGGCCTTCGCGGCGTCCACTTCCTCGGCGAGCTCCTTGCCGCTCTTGTAGTGCGGAACGCGGAACGTGAGGCGATAGACGCGCTGGACGAACGCGTTGGATCCGTTCATCTCCTCGTTCCAGTACTTGTTGGCGAGCGCCATGTTGCGCTCCGGGTGCAGGAAGAACGCGTCCTTGGCGCCCTGGCCGCCGAAGATGTAGACCTTGCCGTCGATCATCGACCACGTGTCGGCGTTGCCGCCCCAGGGAATGCCGTAGACGATGCCGTCGGTGCAATAGCCGCCGAACTGCGGGATGTATTTCTCCGGCGCCGCGTCGAACATCTTCTTGTGCTCCGCGGAAGCGAAGCGGAACGTCACGTCCTTGTACACGCTCTTGATCTCGGGCGAGCCCTTCGCTTCCTTGCGGTCGGTGAAGTAGCTCACCACGTCGTAGCCGAAGAGGAAGAGGTGGGCGTCGTCGCCGTCCTTCACGGCGTTCACCGGGCTCAGGCCCTGGCCGGGACTCTGGACGAACATGGGAGCGCATCCTCCTGCAAGGAGCGATGCGGTAATGACAAACGCGGCGGCCGATCGTTTCATGGGTATTTGACTGAACATCCGTAGGGTGTGGTGGAGGCGACCGACACGGGCTTGCCCTGCTTCATCTCCTCTAGCGCGGCGACCACGTAGTTCTTCGCCGTCTTCACGTCGGCGAGGTCCGTCGAGCGCTTGTCGTCGATGGCGCCGTTGTAGACGACCTTGCCGGACGGATCGATGATGAACATGTGCGGCGTGGTCTTGGCGCCATAGGCCATGCCCACCGCGCCCGGATCGTCCATCAGGTAGCGCGCGGGTTCGGCGTGGAAGCCCGCGAGCTCCTTCGTGAGCACCGCCGGCGCCTGGTAGTCCGAGCTCGACCTGCTGGTCGAATTCACGGTGAGCCACGCCACGTCATTCGCGTAGCGCTTCTGCAGCGCCTGCATGTTGCCGCTGCGATAGTGCTTCTGCACGAAGGGACAGCCGAAGTTGTTCCACTCGAGCACGACTGTCTTGCCCTTGTAGTCCTCGAGCCTCGCGGGTTTTCCTTCGAGGTCGGTGATCGTGAATCCGGGCGCGGGTTGTCCCGGAGGCGCGGATGCGAACGCGGCGTCGCAAAGCGCGGCGATCGTGAGTGCTGCGAGGCGTTTCATTGCGAGGCTCCTCTTACTTCGGTGGCGTGACTGCGGCGACCTTCGCCGCGGGCAGCCGCGAGATCTCGTCGAGGACGAGCGTCGGAGTGAGCACCTCGGGCAGGAGGTGCGGCTTCGATTCGCCGGGAACATAGAGCGCGTAGACGGGCACCGCGTTGCGCCCGAGCGACGCGAGCTCCGCGGTGATGCGCGGATCCTGCTTCGTCCAGTCGGCCTTCAGGGTGACGATGTCGCGGTCGGCGAATGCTTTCGCGACCTGGAAGTTGTAGAGCGACGTGCGCTTGTTCACCTGGCACGTGACGCACCACGCGGCGGTGAAGTCGACGAACACCGGGCGTCCCGACGCGACGAGCTCCTTCACCTTCTCGGGCGACCACTCCTGCCACTTCTCGCCGCTCGCCATCGGCACTTCGCGGTCGCCGGGTGCGGTGGGAACCGCGATCACGATGCCCACGGCGACGAAGACCGCGGCGAGGGCCGTGCGCCAGATGCCGGTCGCGTTCACCGAGCGGCCCTGCAGCCACGCGCCCAGCGCGACGAGCACGAGCCCGGCGAGGAGCGCGAGCACCGCATCGTTGCCGGCCTGCGCGCCCAGCACCCATGTGAGCCACGCGACTGTCGCGTAGAGCGGGAACGCGAGCACCTGCTTGAAGGTTTCCATCCACGCGCCGGGCTTCGGAAGCATGCGCAGCAGCGCCGGGAAGTACGAGAGCAGCAGCACGGGGAGCCCCATGCCGAAACCGATCATCGCGAACACCGCGAGCGAGTGCAGCGCGTCCTGCGTGATCGTGAATCCGACGGCGGCGCCCATGAACGGCGCCGTGCACGGCGTGGCGACCGCGGTGGCGAGGACGCCGGCGAGGAACGCGTCGGCGTAGCGGCCGCGCGCGGAGATGTTCGACGTCATCGACTGCGCGAATGCGCCCCACTCGAAGACGCCCGAGAGGTTGAGCGCGAGCACGAAGAAGAGCGCCGCGAGCAGCGTCACGAACACCGGCGACTGGAGCTGGAAGCCCCAGCCCAGTTGCGAGCCGCCCGCGCGCAGCGCGAGCATGAGCCCGGCGAGGACGAGGAACGAGAGCACGACGCCCGCGAGGAAGACGATGCCCTGCATCTTCATCGCGCGCTCTTCGCCGTGCGCATGCTGCACGAATCCCATCACCTTGATGCCGAGCACGGGGAACACGCACGGCATGAGGTTCAGGAGGATGCCGCCGATGAACGCGAAGGCGAGCGCGGCGAGCGTGCTGCCGCCGACGCTGCCGCCCACGGGCGTCTCGGTCGTTCCTCCCACCGCGAGCGGCGTCGCGCCGACGGCCGCGGCGAAGTCATAAGCCTTTCTTCCGTCGGATCCCTTCCAGCCGCTATCCGAGACCGCCACGCCCGCGAGCGATTTCACCTCCTTCGGCGGCGGATCGGCGAGCTTCATCTCGATCGTGAGGACGCGGCCGGCGCGCGTGACCTTCTCGGGCGCCGCGGGCTCGATCAAACCTTCCTGGTCGGGGAAGAAGAGGGCGGGCGGGGCTTCCGCGCCTTCCGGCGCGGTGAGGCGCACGACGAGCGCCTGCGCCGTCATCGACGCTTCGGATTTCCATCCGGGCACCGGAACCGGCAGCTGGTTTCGCGCGCGATCGATGTGCGCCTGGAACATCGGGTTCTTCTTCGGCGGCGATTTCGAGACGGGCAGCGAGATGTCGAGGTCGCCCTTTTCGGGAACGCAGATGTCCTTGCAGACGAGCCACTCCGCGTGCGCCTTGATCGTCGCGGGCTTTTCGGGCGCGTTCGCCGGCGGCGTGAGCTCCGAGAGCAACACGACCTCGTCGTCGTAGCCGTAATTCATGAGCGGCCCCACCGGCAGCCGCTGCGGATACGGCCATTGGATCTCGCCCGCGGTCCAGCCTTCGGGGAGCGTCCACTGGATCCGCGTGGGAAGGCCGGAATCGCCCGGGTTCTTCCAGTAGGTGTGCCACTCCTGCGCCATGCGCAGCTTGAGCCCTACCCAAGTGGGCTTCCCGGGAACGGCGCTCGCATCGTCGTTCACGAGCTCGGCATCGACGTGCTCGGTCTTGAACGTCGATGCGGCACCGGCAGCCGTCGCCAGGGCGAGGGCGGCGAAGGCGAAGAGGAAGGAAAGAGTGGTTTTGCGCATCACTGTAAAATTATAGGCTCATGCTCTGGATCAAGTCCCTGCACATCGTCTTCATGGTCGCGTGGTTCGCGGGGTTGTTCTATTTGCCTCGGCTGTTCGTCTACCACGCAATGTCCACTGACAGCGTCTCGCGGGATCGGTTCATCGTGATGGAACGCAAGCTCTATCGCGGGATCATGACGCCTTGCATGGTGCTTACGGTCGGTTTCGGCCTCTGGATGTGGCTGGGGTACGGAATCACCGGCAACTGGCTCTACGCGAAGCTGGTCCTCGTGGCGTTGCTGCTCGCCTATCACTTCTGGCTCGGCAGGATCGCGGCCGATTTCGCGCGCGGCGCCGCTACCCGCACCCATGTCTTCTACCGCTGGATCAACGAGCTGCCGCTCGTGCTGCTCGCGGCGATCGTGATCCTCGCGGTCGTGAAGCCCTTCTGATGGCCGAGACGCGGCCTCCGCCCCGCATCCTCGTTAAACAGGACACGGGGTCACATTATTTCTTCGCTCCCTGCCCGAGGGGGCTTGCGCCCGCGCTTGCCGAGGAGCTCACGGGCCTGGGCGCGCAACATTGCGCCGCCGCCGATGCCGGAGTTTCCTTCGACGGCCCCTTCGATCTCGTCTATGTGACGAATCTTTACTCGCGCATCGCAAGCCGCATCCTTTGGCGCGTGACGAAGGTCCCGTACAAGAACGAAGAGGACATCTACCAGGCCGCCTCCTCGGTGCGCTGGCACCAGTACTTCACGGCCGACCGCACGTTCAAGGTCGAGACGAACGCGCACCGCAGCCCCGTGAAGAGCCTCGACTTCGTGACGCTGCGCGTGAAGGATGCGGTCGCCGATCATTTCCGCAGCGCGACGGGGCGCCGGCCCAGCGTCGACCCGCGCGAGCCGGACATCCGCGTGCACGCGTTCCTCGACGACAAGATGTGCGCGCTCTACGTCGACACGAGCGGCGATTCGCTCTTCCGCCGCGGCCGCCGCGACCACGTGGGCGAAGCGCCGCTCAAGAAGAACCTCGCGGCCGGAATCCTCCGCATCGCGGGATGGCGCCCCGGAATCGCGTTGCTCGATCCCATGTGCGGCGCCGGCACGTTCCTCACGGAAGCGGCCGAGATCTCGCTGGGCCGCGCCGCCGGGCGCGAGCGATCCTTCGCGTTCGAAAAGCTCGCGCGCTTCAATGAGCAATCCTGGGACCGGCTTCTTTCGAACGCGAGGAAGTCCGAGAAGGCCGTCGAGCCGTTGCCGATCTATGGCTCGGACCTGTACGGCCGGTCGCTCGGCCACGCGGTGCTGAACCTGCGCGAGTCCGGGCTCGAGGAGGCCGTCACGTTGAAGCAGGTGAACCTGCTGGAGCTCTCCGCCCCGTCGGGCCAGGGATCCATCGTGACCAACCCGCCCTATGGCGTGCGCCTGGGCGAGAAGGAAAAGCTCGCGGAGTTCTATCCGCAGCTGGGTGACGCGCTCAAGCAGAAATTCGCGGGATGGACGGCGTTCATCTTCTCGGGCGATCCGGAGCTCGCGCGCCTCATTCGTTTGAGCGCTTCGCGCAAGACCGTGCTCTACAACGGCGCGCTCGAATGCCGGCTGTACGAGTACCACATGGTCCGCGGCGGCAATCGTCCCGAGGACAAGCGCGCGAAGCCAGGGGCCAAGGCCCACGCGGCGCCACGACCGAAGCGGTGACGGCCGAGACGCTGCTCAGGCTCGCGCTGGTCCCGATGGCGGTGTGGCTCGCGAGCCTCGCCGCGCGCAGGTGGGGACACTCGGTCTCGGGCTATCTCGGCGGCTTTCCGCTGATCGGCGGCCCGCTCACGCTGTATCTCGCGCTCGATCACGGAACGGAGTTCGCGGCGCGCTCGGCGACGGTGACGCTCGGCGTGATCCTCGCGCAGGGAATCTATCTCGTCACGTTCTCGCGTCTCGCGCAACGCCATCGATGGCCGGTCGCGCTCGGGGGAGGATGGGCCGCCTTCGCCGCGTGCGCATTCGGTGTGATCCTGGTTCCGCTCTCGCCGCCGGTCGCGTTGCTCCTCGCGGCACTCGGCCTCGGCACCGCGTGGCGCGCGTTGCCGCATCCGCGCGAAGAGGCGCCGCCGCCCTCGATTCCGCCGGTGGAGCTGCGCCTGCGCCTCGCGGCCGCGCTCGCCCTCGCGGGTGCGATCCTGTGGGGCGCGAACGTCTTCGGCCCCGTCGTGAGCGGTTTGCTGCTCTCGATGCCCGTCACCGGATCCATCATGCCGCCCTTCACGCTCGCGCTCTATGGCGCCGATGCGGTCGCGCGCCTCACGCGCGGATTCGTCGTGGGACTCTCGGGATTCACGGCCTTCTTCTTCACGATCTCGTCGGGACTGGTCGCATGGGGGATCGCGGGCGGATTCGTGGCGGCCGTCGCCGCTGCGCTCGCGACGAGCGCGATCGCTTCGCGCGTGCTCCGCGTGGAGGCGATCGAGGAAGCGGGCGTGAACTAGATTCGCAGCGCCGCGCGATCGACGATCGCCCGGGCATCGAAGGTGGCACCCAACGTTCCGAACGCGCGATGCGCGTCGTCTCCGAGCCGCGAGTCGATGAATGCGTCGGCGGCGACAGGGTCGGCGTAGCGCCGCATCAACGACGCCTGCATGCATTTCGCCAGCGTCTCGACGATGGCGCGGGCCTGGCTTTCGGCGACGGCGGGATCGGCAAGCGCCGTCTTCACGTCCCAGAGGCGCTCGTAGATCCTGTCGCCCTCTTCGGGCGCCATCTCCTTCACCAGCGCGGCGAGCGACTCCGGCGCGCGGTCGATGGCTCGCAGCACGTCGAGGCAGATCACGTTGGCGCTGCCTTCCCAGATGCCGTTCAGCGGTGCCTCGCGATAGAGGCGCGCGAGCGGCGCTTCCTCGACGTAGCCGTTTCCGCCGAGGCACTCCATCGCTTCGACGGCCAGCGGCGTCATGCGCTTGCAGAGCCAGTACTTCGCGATCGGCGTGAGGATGCGCTGGAGGTTGCGCTCGTTCGTGTCGGCCGCCGACGCGTCGAAGGCCTGCGCGAGGCGGAACGCGAGGAGCGTCGCGGCCTCGGTCTCGATCGCGAGATCCGCGAGCACGTTCGCCATCAGCGCGTGGTCGGCCAGGGGCTTGCCGAACGCGCTCCGGTGGCGCGCATGGTGGATCGCCTGGTTCAACGCCGCGCGCATCATTCCCGCGACGCCGACCACGATGTCGAAGCGCGTGTGGTGCGCCATCTCGATCAGCGTCGCGATGCCGCGCCCCGGTTCTCCGACGAGCCACGCGTGCGTGCCGTGATATTCGATCTCGGACGAGGCGTTGGAGCGATTGCCGCACTTGTCCTTCAGGCGCTGGATCTCGAAGTCGTTGCGCGTGGCGTCGGGCAGCGATCGGGGCACGAAGAAGCACGTGACGCCTTCGGGCGCGCGGGCGAGCGTGAAGAACGCGTCGCTCATGGGCGCCGAGCAGAACCACTTGTGGCCTTCGAGGCGCCACGTGTCTCCCGATCTCGTCGCCGCGGTCTGCACGGCGCGCAGATCGGAGCCGCCCTGCTTCTCGGTCATCGCCATGCCGACCGTCGCGCCGGACTTCTCGTCGATGCGAAGCGGCCGCGGATCATAGCGATCGGAAAGGATCTTCGGCTTCCACGCGCGGCCGATCTCCGGCGCGTGCTCGAACATGGGGATCGATGCGAACGTCATCGTCATCGGGCACGACGTGCCGACCTCGAGCTGGTTCCACAGGTAGAACAGCACCGCGCGCCCGGTGAAGCCGCCGCTGTCGCGCTTCCACGCGAGCGAGTGGACGCCGGAGGAGATCGCGCGCGCCATGAGCGCGTGGTACGAGGCGTCGTATTCGACGAGATCGACGCGGTTGCCGAACCGGTCGTGGGTCTTCAACTGCGGCGTGTTGCGATTCGCGGTGACCGCGAGCGCCTGCGCCTGCGCGGAGCCCACGTAGGCGCCGAGTTCCGTCGCGGCCGGTTCGATCCAGGCGGCCTTCGCGCGCTTCACCGCATCCGCAAGCCACGCATCCGCCGTGAACGCGTCGTAGCCTTCGAGGGGCGGCGGCTGGTTCGTGACTTCTTCGCTCATGGCTTGCCGGCCTGCACCCATTGGACGAGCGCGTCGAGCGCGGGCTGCGCCGCATTCGCGTTCGCGTGGTTCACCATCATCACGACGATCCAGCGCCGTCCCCTCGCGTCGAGCTCGTAGCCCGCGATGGCCTGTACGCCGTTCAACGTGCCGCCCTTGAGGTGCGCACGCCCCGTCGCGTCCGTCGCGGACCTCAGCTTCAACGTGCCGTCGGCCCCGAAGAGGGGCAACGACGAGGTGAGCTCCGCCATGTACGGCCTCGTCCACGCGTCGTGAAGGAGCGCCGCGAGGGTTCGCGCCGTGATCCGCGTCTCGCGCGAAAGGCCCGAGCCGTTGTCGATCACGAGTCCCGGCGCGTCGATGAGCCTCGACTTGAGCCAATCTCGCACCACGGTGTCGCTCGCCGCTTCGCTTCCCGGCGCGCCGCGCTCGGCCGAGAGCGCGAGGTAGATGTGCCGCGCCATGACGTTGTTGGAGAACTTGTTCATGTCGCGGACCAGGTTGGCGAGTGGCTCCGACGGGTCGCGATAGAAGAGCCTCGCGTTGTCGGGCGTCTTGCCGGGCCGCACCTTGCCGCGGATCGCGCTGCCCGCTTCGGACCAGGTCCAACGCAGGATCGATTCGGTGAAAGCCGGCCCGTCGAGCACGGCGAGCGTGAAGGTCCTGTCGCCGCACTCGGCGGGCATCGTTCCGGAGAAACTCACGAAGGCCAGCATGCCGTTCTGCTGCACCTCGTACTGGAGGTTCCTTCGCCACCAGCCACAGGGCTCGTTCACCGTGCGCATGCGGCTCGCGATCTCGATCGAAGGAAGGTCGGGCTCGGCGGTGACGCGCACCTTGTCGCCGTCGGGCGTGAAGGTGAACTGCACCGCCTGGAAATTCACGAGCAGCGCGTCGGGCCCCACGTTGTAGCCGCGCCGCGGCTCGTTGTCGAAGCGTCCCGGGTCGAAGGTGGACGAAGCGAAATAGCCGCGGTCGAGGATCACGTCGCCCTTCACTTCGCGAAGCCCGCGAGCGCGCAGCTCGTGCGCGAGCTGCCAGATGCGTTCGTAGGTGAGCTTCGGATCGCCGCCGCCGCGAATCACGACGTCGCCGTCGAGCACGCCGTCGCTCGAGAGCTCGCCCGCGATCAGCACGTCCGTGTGGAACGTGAACGCCGGACCGAGGAGGTCCAGCGCCGCCGACGAGGTCAGGAGTTTCATCACGGAGGCGGGATTCATCGGCTCGTCGGCCCGGACCACGAGGGACGGCGCGCCCGATTCCACGGGCTCGACGAAGATCGCGACGGCCGATTCGGGAACGCCCGCGCGCGCGAGCGCTGCGCGCACCGGTTGCGGCATCGAGCTCGAAGCCGCCGCCGCGGGCAGCGCGAGGCATAACAGCAGCGCGGCGAACGCCTTCATCGCGCGAGCTTGTCCAGGATTTCGACCGAGGTTTCCACGAGCATCGAGAATTGCGCGTCGTCGATCACGTAGGGTGGCATGAAGTACACCGTATTGCCGATGGGCCTCAGCAGCACGCCGCGCTCCAACGCGAGCGCGAATGCCCGCGAAGCGAACGCGGGATCGCCGGTCGCGGCCTCGAAAGCCCAGATCATCCCGAGGTGGCGGAAATTGCGCGCCGCCGGATGCGCCGCGATCGGCGCCGCGGCCTTCGTGAATCGCTCGGCCTTGCCCCGGTTCGCCGCGATCACGTCGTCGCGCTCGAAGAGGTCGAGCACGGCGCATGCCGCGCGGCAAGCGAGGGCGTTGCCCGTATAGGAATGCGAATGGAGGAATCCACGCCGGGGATCGTCGTCGTAGAACCCATCGAAGATCGCGTCGCTCGAGAGCACGCACGAAAGCGGCAGGTACCCGCCGCTGATCCCCTTCGAAAGGCACAACAGGTCCGGCGCGATGCCCGCCTGTTCGCACGCGAACATCGTCCCCGTGCGCCCGAAGCCCGTCATGATCTCGTCGGCGATGAGGAGCACCCCGTACCGCGTGCAGAGCTCGCGCGCGCGCCGCAAATATTCGGCCGGGTACATCCGCATGCCGGAGGCGCCCTGCACGAGCGGCTCGACGATCATCGCGGCGATCTCGGAGTGGCGCTCGGCGAGGAGTTTCTCGAGCGCGCCGGCGGCTTCGTCGTTCGCGGGAAACGGAACCACGATCGATTCGCGCACGAGCGGACCGTA